>CALWYL010000086.1 GCA_944385765.1 uncultured Oscillospiraceae bacterium | reverse complement strand
ACCGCATCCGCGACATGCTCAAGGCCGAGGGTATCACCATAATCGACACGCCTCAGGGCGCAAAGTGGAAGAGGGACTGACACGCTGAAGCTCCCCGCCGGCTAGATGCCCGGCGGGGAGCCCGGGTTGGGGCGCAAATTTGTACCTGCCCGTCACACCGGCCATGGAATTATACACCCACACGCAAGGGCGGAGGCGCAGGCGGCGGCAAAACACCAATTGCCTATTGCAGTTTTCGGGTTAGGGGCTGCTATTTGGGAGACCGACGGGGTTTGAGCTATCAGCGCTCATCTTGCGAAGGGACAATTTGCGGGAAATCTTGACGTTGGGCGGCAATTGGGGTAAAATAATCAGGTACGCAAAAAACCAGAATCTTAGAGTGGGGGCATACAAATGAGCGAGAGAGGCACATTCTACATCACCACACCGATATACTATCCGTCCGACAAGCTGCACATAGGCCACACCTACTGCACCGTCGCCACGGATACCATTGCGCGCTACAAGAGGATGTGCGGCTATGACGTGATGTTCCTCACCGGCACAGACGAGCACGGCCAGAAGATAGAGGAGAAGGCCAAGGAGGCCGGCGTGACTCCGCAGGAGTTTGTGGACCGCATCGTCGAGGGCGAGGGGGGCATACTCGACCTCTGGAAGCTGATGAACATCTCCAACGACCGCTTCATCCGCACCACGGACGGCTACCACGTCGAGGCCGTGCAGCGCATATTCAAGAAGATGTACGACAACGGCGACATCTACAAGGGCAAGTACTCCGGCATGTACTGCACGCCCTGCGAGAGCTTCTGGACCGAGAGCCAGCTGGTGGACGGCAAGTGCCCCGACTGCGGGCGCGAGGTGAAGTACGCGGAGGAGGAGGCCTATTTCTTCCGCCTGAGCAAGTACGCCGAGCCCGTGCGCGAGCTGCTGCTCTCCGGAACCTTCCTGGAGCCCGCCAGCCGCGTCAATGAGATGATAAAGAACTTCATCGACCCGGGGCTGGAGGACCTCTGCGTCAGCCGCACCAGCTTCAAGTGGGGTATACCGGTTGATTTTGACCCGGGGCATGTGGTCTATGTCTGGGTGGACGCCCTCTTCAACTACATGACCGCCCTGGGATATATGAACGGCGAGCGCGACGGCCTGGAGAAATACTGGCCCGCCGATGTGCACATGGTGGGCAAGGAGATAGTGCGCTTCCACTCGATAATCTGGCCGGCCATGCTCATGAGCGTGGGAGAGCCGCTGCCCAAGAAGGTATTCGGACACGGCTGGCTGCTGCTGGGCGGCGGCAAGATGTCGAAGTCCAAGGGCAACGTGGTGGACCCCTACATCCTCGCCGGCCGCTTCGGCGTGGACGCGCTGAGGTACTTCCTCATGCGGGAGTTCCCCCTCGGCTCGGACGGCAATTTCTCCAACGAACTGCTGATAAGCCGCATAAATTCCGACCTGGCAAACGACTACGGCAACCTGCTGAGCCGCACCGTGGCCATGGTGGAGAAATACTTCAACGGCACCCTGCCCACTGAGCGCGCGGGCGCCGACTCCGACTGCGAGCTCAACACCATGGCGGGCGAGCTGCGCGGAAAGTACGAGAAGCTGATGGACTCCTTCCAGACGCAGGCCGCGCTGGAGGAGGTGTTCAAGGTCATCTCCAGGGCGAACAAGTACATCGACGAGACCGCGCCCTGGGTGCTGGCCAAGGACGCGGCCAACACGCCGCGCCTGGCCTCCGTCATGTACAACCTGCTGGAGACGCTGCGCATCTGCACCCAGCTGCTGACTCCGTTCATGCCGGAGAGCACGGTGAAGGCCGCCGACCAGATAGGCGTACCCGCCCAGCTGCGCACCTGGGAGGCGGCGGGGAATTGGGGCAGCCTGCCGGCGGACGTCACTGTGCACAGGGGGGACACGCTCTTCCCGCGCATAGACATGGACAAGGAGCTCGCGGAGCTGGAGAAGCTGGAGGAAGAGGCCCGCAGAGAGGCCCTGCCGCCCGTTGAGCTCGAGCCGCAGCTGGCGGAGAAGGTGGATTTTGACACCTTCTGCAAGAGCGACTTCCGCGTGGTCAAGGTGAAGAGCTGCGAGGCCGTGAAGAAGAGCGACAAGCTGCTGAAGTTCACCCTGGACGACGGCACGGGCGTCGACAGGCAGATACTCTCCGGCATACACAAGTGGTATCAGCCGGAGGAGCTGGTTGGCAAGACCCTGGTGGCCATAGTCAACCTGCCGCCGCGCAAGATGATGGGCCTGGAGAGCAACGGCATGCTCATCTCCGCCGTGCACAAGGAGAAGGGCGAGGAGGTTCTGCACCTCATCATGGTGGACGACTCCATACCCGCCGGCGCCAAGCTCTGCTGAGTTTTCACACCGCCCCCTGCCCACAGGGGGCGGTATTTGTACATAAAAAAGGAGGCCCCAATGGACTACAGACGTTTTGGAGATAAGCTGGTCGTGCGCCTGGACAGAGGCGAGGAGGTGTGCGCAAAGCTGCTGGAGCTGGC
>CALWYL010000085.1 GCA_944385765.1 uncultured Oscillospiraceae bacterium | reverse complement strand
GCCCCACTCCATACTGCTTGAAATGCTGACCGACGAGGGCAGCGGAACTATGATGCTGGGGGAAAAACAATGAATATAAAAGAGATAGATTCCCAATACGTGGCCAACACCTACGCGCGCTTCCCTGTGCAGCTCCAGTGCGGGAAGGGCTCGCTGGTCTGGGACGAGGACGGGCGCGAGTACATCGACATGGGCAGCGGCATCGCCGTCAACGCCTTCGGCGTGGCGGACGGGGCCTGGGCCGCGGCGGTCAGCGCCCAGCTGGGCAGGCTGCAGCACTGCTCTAACCTCTACTACTCCGAGCCCTGCGCCCTGCTGGCGGAGCAGCTGTGCAGGCGCACCGGCATGAAAAAGGTGTTCTTCGGCAATTCCGGCGCGGAGGCCAACGAGTGCGCCATCAAGTGCGCCCGCAAGTACGCCGCCGACAAATACGGCGCCGGGAACCGCTATAAGATAGTGACGCTCAAAAACAGCTTCCACGGCCGCACCCTCACCACCCTGGCCGCCACGGGCCAGGACGAATTCCACGCCGATTTCCAGCCCCTCACCCCCGGCTTCCTCTACGCCGAGGCCAACGACTGCGCGGCGCTGAGGGCTCTCGTCGAGGGCGACGGGGCCATAGCCGCCATCATGTTCGAGCTGGTGCAGGGCGAGGGCGGCGTGCACCGGCTCTCGCAGGAGTTCGTGGACTGCATGGTGTCCCTGGCCGCCGAGCGCGACCTGCTGCTCATATGCGACGAGGTGCAGACGGGCAACGGCCGCACCGGCAGCCTCTACGCCTGGATGCAGTACGGCTTTGTCCCCGATATTATGTCAACTGCAAAGGGCCTGGGCGGCGGCCTGCCCATAGGTGCCTGCCTGATGGGCGAAAAGGTGGAGCACACGCTCACCGCCGGCTCGCACGGCTCCACTTTCGGCGGCAATCCCGCGGTCTGCGCCGGAGCCCTGTCCATCCTCGAGCGCATAGACGACGGACTGCTGGCCGAGGTGCGCGCCAAGGGCGAGTATATCGTCTCCCAGCTCTCCTCCGCCCCGGGGGTGATATCCGTCACCGGCATGGGCCTCATGCTGGGCATCGCCACGGAGAAGCCCACGGCAGAGGTGGTGGCCGAGTGCATGGCCAACGGCGTGCTGGTGCTCACGGCGCACGGCAAGGTGCGTCTGCTGCCCGCGCTGAACATCCCCATGGAGCTGGTAGAAAAAGCCGTGGCGGTCATCAGGGCCGCCTGCGCCTGATAGGGAGGTAAAATATGAGTTTAAAGGGAAGGGATTTTCTCAAGCTGCTGGACTACAGCGGCGAGGAGATACTTCAGCTGCTCGACCTGGCCGCCGAGCTCAAGGCCCAAAAGAAAAGCGGCGTGCCCCATATGCTCTGTGAGGGCAAGAGCGTGGCGCTGATTTTCGAGAAAACCAGCACCAGGACGCGCTGCGCCTTTGAGGTGGCGGCCCATGACCTGGGTATGCACCCCGTCTACCTCGACCCCAGCGGCTCGCAGATAGGCAAGAAGGAGTCCATCGCGGACACCGCGCGCGTGCTCTCCGGCATGTTTGACGGCATCGAGTACCGCGGCTTTGGGCAGGACATAGTGGAGGAGCTGGCGCGCTACGCCTCCGTCCCGGTGTGGAACGGCCTCACAAACGAGTTCCACCCCACGCAGATTCTGGCCGACATGCTCACTATACGTGAGCACTTCGGCTCCCTGGCGGGCCGCAAGCTGGTATACATGGGCGACGCGCGCTACAATATGGGCAATTCGCTGATGATAGGCTGCGCCAAGCTGGGCGTCAACTTCGCCGCCTGCGCCCCCGCAGAGTATTTCCCCAGCGAGGAGCTGATGGACGCCGCCCAGGAGATTGCCGCGGAGACCGGCAGCGTGCTCGAGTTCTGGACCGAGCCGGAGCTGGCCCTGCGCGGCGCCGACGTGGTGTACACCGACATCTGGGTCTCCATGGGCGAGCCGGAGGAGGTCTGGGACGCGCGCATCAAGGCCCTGTTCCCCTACCAGGTGAACGCCGGGCTGATGTCCCTGGCCAAGCCGGAGGCCGTGTTCATGCACTGCCTGCCCTCATACCACGACCACAAGACCATCATCGGCCGCCAGGTGGGCAAAAAATACGGCCTGGACGCGCTGGAGGTCACGGACGAGGTTTTCGAGAGTCCCCGTTCCCTGGTATTCCAGGAGGCGGAAAACCGCATGCACACCATCAAGGCCGTCATGGCGGCCACACTGTGCGACCTGTGAGCAAGAAAAAAAACACCCCCGCACCAGGTGGTGCGGGGGTGTTTTCATCTTGTGTTGTTCAGCCCTCGACGAACCTCATCAGTATCGCCGCGGCCTGGGCCCTGGTGGCAGTCCCCTGCGGCGACAGCATGCCGCCGCCCATGCCGGAAATCACGCCCTCGCCGAGCGCCCAGCTCATGGCGTCGCTGGCCCAGCTGCTCACGCTGTCCGCGTCGGCAAACTCGCTCAGCGCCATGCCGCCGGCCACCGGGCTGCCGGCAAAGCGGTACAGCATCGTCACCATCTGCTCGCGCGTGACCAGCTCGCTCGCCGCCGTGCCGTCAGACACGCCCTCGGCCATCGCCCACGCCCTGGCCGTCTCCAGCCAGTTGGCGCCGCTCACGCTCTGGCCGTCAATCCTCGCCAGCACCGCCCAGAACATCGCCCTGGTCATGCCCGCGTCCGGCTCGAACGTGGTCGCCGACGTGCCCTCCATCAGGCCGTGAGTGTACACGTAGGCCACGTACTCATAGAACCAATGCCCCTCGCTCACGTCCGTGAACGGCTCGGAGAGCGCCGC
>CALWYL010000084.1 GCA_944385765.1 uncultured Oscillospiraceae bacterium | reverse complement strand
TGGGCTTTGCCATGGAGCTGCTCCTGGAGAGAGGGGCGCTGGACGTGTTCACCGTGCCCATAGGCATGAAGAAAAGCCGCCCCGCCGTCATGCTCTGCTGCCTCTGCGAGGCGGAGCGGGAAGAGGAGATGGGCCGGCTGCTGCTCAGGCACACGCCCACCCTGGGCGTGAGGATATACCGCCCCCGGCGCATGACGCTGGAGCGCCGCGTGGAGACCAGGGAGACGCGTTTCGGGCCTGCCAGGCTGAAAGTGGCCAGGGGCTGGGGCGTTGAAAAGGCCAAGGCGGAGTACGACGACGCGTCCAGAGCGGCGAGAGAGAGCGGCATCAGCTTCGCCGAGGCGTCCGCCATTATCATGGCCGACGCGGCCGATGAGAAAGGGCAAAAAACTTTTTAAAAAAATTTTTCCGGGGGTGCAATAAAACGCGCCGCCCAGGCATTATTATGGCAGTCAGGAGGTTGCGGCCTTGTTATTGACACTTGGAGCTACGCTTTCCGGAGGCGGAGCCGAGTATCTCGACAGCTGTCTGGCCCGTATCGCCGCCAACGGCGACACGGAGGCACTGTCGGGGCTCTACGAGAGGACGCACGCGGCCATATACGGCTACGCGCTTTCGCTCCTGAAGAACGCACAGGACGCCGAGGACGTCATGCAGGACACATTTGTCCGCGCGTACCACTCGGCACAGCAGTACAGAGAACCGGGCAAGCCCATGGCATGGCTGATGACCATAGCGCGCAACGAGGCGCTGGGGCGCATCAGGGCCAGGGGGAGGACGGTGACCATGTCGCCGGAGGACTGGCAGGAGCAGTTCGCAGACCGGCCGGACGTGTCGCAGGAGGACCTGCTGACGCTGAGGGCCCTGCTCGACACCCTGTCGGACGAGGAGCGGGAGATAGTCACCCTCCACGCGCTCACCGGGCTGAAGCACCGCGAGATAGCGGCATTGCTGGAACTGGCGCTGCCGACGGTCCTGTCAAAATACAACCGCGCCATAAAAAAGCTTGGGAAGTCCCTGAAGGAGGCTGAGTGATGGACAACGAGAGGCTGGAAAAGCGCATCCGCGTCCTGGCCGAGCACGCCGCACCGGATAAGCTCGGCGACATCCTCGCCAATTGCGGGCGGGACGACCGGAAAGGAACAGTAATTGACATGAATAACGAGATTAAAAAGAGGAAGAGCCCCATAAAGGCCATAGTCGCCGTGGCGGCCGCCGTCGCGCTCATCTGCGCCGCCGGATTCATAGGCTACAGCTACGGACACAGCACCGTCCCCACGGAGGACGCGGTAATCATGCTCGACGTCAACCCCAGCGTGTCCATCAGCGTGGACGCGCAGGAGAAGGTGCTGGCGGTGACGGCGCTGAATGCCGACGGCAATATCGTCATCGGGGACATGGACTTCACCGGCTCCTCCCTTGACGTGACGGTGAACGCGCTCGTGGGCTCCATGCTGCTCAACGGGTACATCGACGACATAACCAACTCCATCCTGGTCACCGTGGAGAACGGAGACGCCGCCAGGGCCGCCACGCTGCAGGAGCGGGTCACCGAGATGGTGAGCGGCGCGCTCAATACCGACGGGCTGCAGGCCTCGGTGATAAGCCAGACCGTCAGCCATAACGACGAGCTGAGCGCCATTGCCCAGCAGTACGGCATCTCCGAGGGCAAGGCCGAGCTGATACGCAAGGTTGTGCAGCTCGACCCCACGCTCACTTTTGAGGCCCTGGTGGGCCTGAGCGTCAACGACATCTCGCTCATCGCCGCCTCCCGTTCCCTCACCGACTCCACCGTAACCCAGACCGGCTCCGCCAGCGACAAGGGCTATATCGGCGAGGACGCGGCCACTGCCGCCGCCTACGCCCACGCCGGGGTCAGCGCGGCGGACGTCAGCTACTCCTATGTGGACTACGACAGCGAGAACGGCATCATGGTATACGAGGTGAAGTTCCTCGCGGGGAACGTGGAGTACGAGTACGACGTGAGCGCGCTCGACGGGACCATAGTCAAATATGAGCGCGACCAGAGCGGCAGCGGACTGAGCATCAGCCAGAACGACAACGGCGACTATATAGGCGAGGCCGCCGCCAAAGCCGCCGTGCTGGAGCACGCCGGCCTCAGCGAGAGCGAGGTCACATGGACCAAGGCCAACTTTGACCGCGAGAACGGCGTGATGATTTACGAGATAGACTTCATAACCGCCGACTCAGAATACGACTACGAGGTCAACGCCCTCACGGGGGCCATAGTGAAGTCCGAGCGCGAGCTGCGCCGCACGGCGGAGAGCGTCGTCACTCAGCAGCCGCAGAGCACCCCTGCCGCGGGCGGCAGCGCCTCCGCGGGCGCCGGCTCCGGGGAGTATATTGGCGAGGAGGCCGCCAAGGCCGCCGTGCTGGAGCACGCGGGAGTTTCCGCCGCCGATGTGAACATGTGGACCAAGTGCGCGCTGGAGCGCGAGGACGGCATCATGGTCTATGAGCTGGATTTCTGCACGGCCGGCGAGAAGTTTGACTATGAGGTCAACGCCACCACGGGCGCGGTCATAAAGGCCGAGCGCGAGACCCGAAACAGCGGGGCGCATGGCGGCAACGGCAATGGCAACGGCAGCGGAGGCGCCTGGCAGGCCACCGGCGACTTCATAGGCGAGGCCTCCGCCAAGTCGGCCGCCTTGGGGCACGCGGGAGTGGCCGAGGGCGACACCTACCAGATGAAGGTGGAGCTGGACCGCGACGACGGCCGCTACATCTACGAGGTGGAGTTCAAGGCCAACTACATGGAGTACGAATACGAGATAGACGCCTACAGCGGCGCCATACTCAAGGCCGAGAGCGATTACGACGACTGATAAAGGCCATTTCTGCAAGGCGGGGAGCTTTGCCGTGTGCCGATAAGACAGTAATTTGAGAAAACTGCGACATCAGCATCTGCCGGACAGGATTGGGCAACAAAACAGGCGGCACTCAACTTCGGTTGGGCGCCGCCTGTTTTTGCGCATCA
>CALWYL010000083.1 GCA_944385765.1 uncultured Oscillospiraceae bacterium | reverse complement strand
GATTCCGCATAAGAGGCGGGAGGGCTCCGCCCTCCCGCCTCTTGAGCTCACTCGGAGTAGTTCTTGAAGTAGTTCTGCACGATTATGATGGGCGTGCCCTTGTCGCCGCTGCCGCTGGTGAGGTCGCAGAGCGAGCCGATGAGGTCCGTCAGTCTCCTGGGCGTCGTGCCCTCGGAGACCATGTGGCCCTTGAGGTCGGCGTCCTTCCGGCGGATGCTCTCGCGTATGGCGTTCTGCAGCTCCTCGCCGCTGAGCCCGGCGAACTCGTTGTCCGCCAGGTATTTGAGCTTGAGCTCGTTGGGCAGCCCCCGGAGCCCGGCGGTGTAGCCCGGGCTGACCACCGGGTCGGCCAGCTCCCAAATCTGGCCCATGGGGTCCTTGAAGGCCCCGTCGCCGTACACCATGGCCTCCACCCTCACGCCCGTGCGGCGCTCCAGCTCGGACTGTATGCCGTCCGCCACCTCCTGGGCGTTCTTGGGGAAGAGCTTGACGCGGTCCTCCGTGGCCTTGTTGGAGCCCAGCAGGCCGTAATTGGGGCAGCAGCCGCTGCCGTTGACCGGGGCATTCATTATGTCGGCCAGGGTAAGCGCCCTGCGCGCCCCGGCCCTCTCCACATGGCGGCGGGTGCGCTCGCGGCTGTGTATGTCGCAGCAGAGCACGTCGCCCGCGAAGCGGACTATGGCCTCCGGGCGGTTGGAGAACACTATCTCCGCCTCCGCGCCCTCCTCCTCGATGAGGTTTTTATAGTAATCCACGTAGTCCACGCCGGTGAAGGGGTGCGGGCGGCTGCCGAAGCAGCGCCGGTAGTCCTCCAGCGTGAGGACATCGCGGTAGGGGTCCACGCCGCTGGCGTCCAGGGCGTCCAGGTCGAACAGGTGGTTCCCCACCTCGTCCGAGGGGTAGGAGAGCATGACGACCACCTTCTTAGAGCCGCGGGCTATGCCGCGCAGGCAGATGGCGAAGCGGTTGCGGGAGAGGATGGGGAACACGACGCCCACCGTCCCGCCGCCGAGCTTGGCGCGCACGTCGGCGGCTATGTCGTCCACCGTGGCATAGTTGCCGTCGGCCCTGGCCACCACGCTCTCCGTGACGGCGATAACGTCGCGCTCAGAGAGCTGGAAGCGGTCCTCGGCCATGGCCTTTTCCACGCAGTCCGCCACGAGCTTGACTATGTCGTCGCCTTCGCGTATTATAGGGGCGCGGACGCCTCTTGAGATAACACCGGGCATTTACAAGACCTCCATAAAAAAACAAACTACCAGCAAGAATAATAACCTTTTTGCCGCTGGAAGTCAACACTTCAGTAAACAGAAGAGGAGAGGATGGGCAATGGTCATCACGAACGGCAGAGTTTTTTTGCCCCGCAGGGGCTTCGTCGACTGCGACCTGGGCTTCGGCGAGCAGATAGAGGCCGTGGGCGAACTGGGCTCCGGCGGCTATGACGCCTCCGGCTGCTACGTCGTGCCCGGCTTCGTGGACATACACAGCCACGGCGCCATGGACCGCGACTTCTCCGACGGCGACGGCGGGGCCATGGACGTGCTGTCGGCCTATTACGCCGCCAACGGCGTCACCAGCTTCCTGGCCACCACCATGACGCTCAAGGAGCCGGAGCTCACGCGGGCCATGCTCTGTGTGCGCGAGGCCGGCCCCCTGCCCGGCGCCCGCTGCGCCGGAGTGAACCTGGAGGGGCCCTTCCTCTCCTACGCCAAGCGCGGCGCGCAGAACCCCGACAACCTCCACCGGCCCGACGCGGGCATGTTCGAGCGGCTGGACGCCGCCTCCGGCGGTGCCGTGCGCCTGGTGACCGTGGCCCCCGAGGTGGAGGGGGCGGACGAGTTCATCTCCCAGGTCTCCCGGCACTGCGCCGTCTCCCTCGGCCACACCGAGGCTGACTACGAGACGGCCCGGGCCGCCTACTCCCTCGGGGCCAGCCACGCCACGCACCTCTTCAACGCCATGCCCCCCATACACCACCGGGACACGGGCGTGATAGGCGCGGCCTTCGACTGCGGCGCCACCGTGGAGCTGATTTGCGATGGGCTGCATGTCAGCCCCCCGGCCGTGCGCATGGCCTTCTCCCTCTTTGCCGGCCGCCTGGCCCTCATATCCGACTCCCTGCGCTGCGCCGGCATGCCGGACGGCGACTATGAGCTCGGCGGGCTGCCCATACGTCTCTCCGGCGGCGTGGCCCGCCTGCTCGACGGCACCATAGCCGGCAGCTGCATCAGCGTGGGCGAGGCCGTGCGCCGCGCCGTGTCCTTCGGCGTGCCGCTGAGCACGGCCGTGGAGGCCGCCTCCGGCGTCCCCGCCCGGGCCGCCGGGCTCACGGACTGCGGGGAGCTCTCCGCCGGCAAGAGGGCGGATATTGTGGTCCTCGACCAGGAGCTGAACGTGAAGGCCGTTTTCGTGGGCGGCCGCCAAGTTATTATGTAAACTTATCAGCGCACACATGAGCGCCCCCGCCCAAGGCGGGGGCGCTCCGTCGCTGCGGGGGCGCTCGGCGCATATCATGCTGCGAGGTGATGTCAATGGCTGAGAACGCCCCCAACCGCGGCGTGCTGCCCTACGACCGGCTGCGCGCGCGTGAATACGCCCGGCGCTGGGCGCACGGGCGCAACCCGCTCTTTTACAACTTCTCCGGCATCGGCGGGGACTGCACCAATTTCGTCTCGCAGTGCATCCTGGCCGGCTGCTGCACCATGAACTACACCCCCACTTTCGGCTGGTATTACCGCTCGCCGGACGACCGCGCGGCCGCCTGGTCCGGCGTGCAGTACCTCTATGATTTTCTCAGCGGGAACACCGGCCCCGGCCCCTTCGGCCGGCAGGTGGGCATAGACGAGCTGCAGCTGAGTGACGTGGTGCAGCTGGGCCGAGGCGACGGCTCTTTTTTCCACACGCTGCTCATCGTCGGCTTCTCACGCCGCGGCTACCTGGTAGCCGCCCACAGCGACGACGCCTACGGCCGTCTGCTGCCCAGCTACAGCTACCGGGAGCTGAGGCCCATACACATAGAGGGCTTCCGCTGCCCCTCTCCCCCGCCGCCCGAGTGCTTCTGGCCTCTCTACAATGGCCGCGCCCTGCCGCCGGGGTGAAAGCTTTTACTTTGCCTTACCAGGCGTTGGTGTCAAATATTTTTCGCAAAATGGTATGCAAACTATGGCGCAAATGAATTCAGCCTGTGATTGGGATATCCTCGGCGGCTATCTCCACATGCCTTATGTACATGTATTTCTTACCGCCCCACTGGGTAACGTCCACATGGCGCAACCGCACACAGACCAACATCAGGGCAGAATTCTATCT
>CALWYL010000082.1 GCA_944385765.1 uncultured Oscillospiraceae bacterium | reverse complement strand
CGCGCCGCGTCCACGGGTATCTCGTCCAGCAGGTCGCCCAGCGATATGGCCTTGCCGGTGCGCTTGGACATGCGCACCACCTCGCCGTCGCGCATCAGCTTCACCAGCTGCATGAGCACTATGTCCAGCTTGGAGCCGTCCAGTCCCAGCGCGTTCAGCGCGCCCTTGAGCCGGGCCACATGGCCGTGGTGGTCGGCGCCCCAGACGTTTATCACGCGGTCGAAGCCGCGCACGGCGAATTTGTTCCGGTGGTAGGCGATGTCGGCGGCGAAGTAGGTGTAGATGCCGTTGGCCCTCCTGAGCACGTCGTCCTTCAGCGAGAGCTTCTCTATGTCGGCCTCGCTCTTTCCCTCGGCCCTCAGCGCGTCGCCCAGGATGCGGGCGGTGGAGAGCCAGAGCGCGCCGTCCCGCTCATATGTCCAGCCGCGGGCCGTCAGCTCGTCCACCGTGCCGGCCACGTAGCCGCTCTCATGCAGGGTGGACTCAAAGAACCACTCGTCGTACTCTATGCCGTAGCGCGCCAGGTCGGACTTCATCTTCGGCAGGTTTATGTCCAGGCCGAAGCGGGCCATGGCCGCGTGGCGCTCGCCCTCGGGCGCGTCGAGCCAGTTGTCGCCCTCCGCCTCGCGGAAGCGGCGGGCTATGTCCCTTATGTCGTCGCCGTGGTAGCCGTCCTCGGGGAACTCCACGGCCTCCTCGCCCAGTATCAGCTGCCTGTAGCGGGCGTCGATGCTGTTGGCAAATTTCTCTATCTGGTTGCCGGCGTCGTTGACGTAGAACTCGCGCCAGACCTCGGCCCCCGCGCGCCCCAGCACCTCGGCCAGGGTGTCCCCCAGCACGCCGCCGCGGGCGTTGCCCATGTGCATGGGCCCAGTGGGGTTGGCGGAGACGAACTCCACCATTATCCTCTGCCCCTTCAGCTCCTGGGAGCGGCCGTAGTCGCCGCCGGCGGACTGCACCGCCGAGAGCACGTCGGCGTACCAGCGCGGAGAGAGGCGGAAGTTTATAAATCCGGGCCCGGCCGCCTCCGCGGAGGCGAACCAGCTGCCCTCCAGCTGCAAATTGGCCACCAGCGCGTCCGCTATCTTCCTCGGCGCCATCCGCAGCGCCCTGGCTCCGGACATGGCGTGGTTCGCCGCGAAGTCGCCGTTGTTCACGTCCTTGGGCACCTCCACCGCGCCGTGGAGCTCCGCCCCGGCGGGCAGCATCCCCTGCTCGGCCGCCCGCGCGCAGCTCTCGCGCAGCAGCGCCTCTATGCTCTTTTTCGCTTCCTCTATCAGGTTAGGCATTTGCCCCGGCCCCGCCTTTCTGCTCTCTGACATTTATTCTGAACTTGTTTCTGCCCACAACCGCGTGGTCGAAGTCAACTATATAGTCTATCTCCATGTCGCCGCCCATGGGGCCCAGCGTGGAGTGTATCCTGTGCGTGTCCAGGCCCATGGTGGCCGAGCCGTACGGCGTGTCGTAGAGGAAGGTGTTCTTACGCCCCTCCTGGAAAATCATGCGGCTGGTCAGCGTGCCCTCTCGCGAGAGCACCACCTCCTCCGGCGTGAAGATGAACGACGTCCTGGTGCCCTTCATGCCGGTGAGCTCGCTCTCCATATAGCTCAGCTCGCCGTGCCCGTCGCGGAAGGAGTACTTCCCCTCCGTCACCAGCTCCACGGAGTCGCTCTCCCCCTGCGGCAGGCTCTGCACGCCCTTGATGGATATTATCACGTCTTTCATAGTGTCTTGCATGTCAAAACCCCGTTTAAGAGTACTCATGGCGTGGTATTATACACCTTTCGCCGCCCCGTGTAAAGGGCCTGTGCTCAAATAAATGCGCCGCAGTTTTAGCGCGCACGCGCCCGGCGGGCGCGTGCGCGCAGAACCTCCCACAGCTCTCAGGCCAGCAGGCCGGTGAGCTGGGCGTGCAGCCTGGAGTTGGTGGCCAGCACCGCGGAGCTGTGCGTCAGCGGCAGGGGCTCGCCGGCCATGGTCGTGGCCAGGCCGCCGGCCTCGGAGACGATGATGGCCCCCGCGGCGTAGTCCCAGGGCTGCAGCAGCGGCTCGGTGTAGGCGTCCAGCCGCCCCGCCGCCACATGGCAGAGGTCCAGCGAGGCGCAGCCGGAGCGGCGCAGGTCCTGGCAGTTGTCATAGAGCAGCCGCATGTATCTGAAGGCGACGTCGCCCAGCTGCTTGAAGCCCGGCACGGTGCCCGTGGCCACTAGCGAGTCGCTCAGGGCGTCCACCCGGCTCACGGATATCAGCTCGCCGTTCAGGCAGGCGCCCCGGCCTTCGGCGGCCGTATAGCACTCGCCCTTGAAGGGGTCGAACACTATGCCGAAGCGCACGTGCCCGCCCTCCGCATAGGCCAGGGAGACCGCGCTGTGGCGCAGCCCGTGTATCAGGTTTGTGGTGCCGTCCACCGGGTCCAGTATCCAGAACGGCCGCTCCGGGTCGATGCCGGAGTTGTCCTGCTCCTCGCCCATAAACTGCACCTGCGGCGCTATGGCCGCCAGCCGGCGGGCCAGGAAGCCCTGCACGGCCATGTCCACGTCCGTCACGAAGTCCGACGCCGCCTTTGCCCGGATGCGGTGTATGCCGCTGGTGAGTATGGCCTCGCCCGCCTCGCGCACCGCCTCTTCCGCCTGCTGCATCACGACCTCTAACTGTATATTCATGCCCCGTCCTCCATTCACGCGTGTTTTCTTATTCTTAACACACGGCGGTAAATATTTCAGCCCCCAAATTGTAAATTTTCACACGCATCAAAAGCGCCCGGGACTTGCGTCCCGGGCGCCGTGCTTGGGCGTGGAGATTACTCCTCGTACATCTTCTTGAGCTTGAGCAGGTGCTCATAGCGGGCCTTGGCGTTGGCCTCGCTGGCCTCGAACAGGCGCTCGGCCCTGTCGGGGAACTCGCGGGTCAGGCGGGAGTAACGGGCCTCGTTGAGCAGGAACTCGCGGTAGCCGTCCTTGGGCTCCTTGCTGTCGAGAGTGAAGGGGTGCTCCTCGGCCGGGTTGTAGCGGAAGAGGTTCCAGTAGCCGCAGTCGACGGCCTTCTTCATCTCGGCCTGGCAGTTGGTCATGCCGCCCTTGATGGAGTGCATCTCGCAGGGGGCGTAGCCGATTATCAGGGACGGGCCGTGATAGGCCTCGGCCTCGGTGATGGCCTTGATGGTCTGGTTGGGGTTGGCGCCCATGGCCACCTGGGCCACATAGACGTAGCCGTAGGTCATGGCGAGCTCGGCGAGGGCCTTGCTCTTTATCTCCTTGCCGGCCGCGGCGAACTGCGCCACCTGGCCGATGTTGGAGGCCTTGGAGGCCTGGCCGCCGGTGTTGGAGTAGACCTCGGTGTCGAAGACGAAGAC
>CALWYL010000081.1 GCA_944385765.1 uncultured Oscillospiraceae bacterium | reverse complement strand
ATGTAGTACGGGCTCTTGATGGGCTTGTCGCCGAAGCGCAGGTGGCTGATGGTGACGCCGCCGGTCTTCTTGGAGTCGTACTGGAAGTAGGCCTGGACGTACTTGTTGGTGTGGTCGCCGATTATCTTTATCGAGTTCTTGTTGGCGCCGACGGTGCCGTCGCCGCCGAGGCCCCAGAACATACATGACACGGTGCCCTTGGGCGCGGTGTCCGGGGAAGCGGTCTCGCGCAGGGAGAGCTTGGTCACGTCGTCCACTATGCCGATGGTGAACTGGGCCTTCGGGCTGGCCTTGGACAGCTCCTTGTAGACGGCGAAGATGCTGGCGGGCGGGGTGTCCTTGCTGGCGAGGCCGTAGCGGCCGCCTATCACGCGGATGTCGGTCCTGCCGGCGTTGGCCAGGCTGGTGACGACGTCCATGTAGAGCGGCTCGCCCTGGGAGCCGGGCTCCTTGGTGCGGTCGAGCACGGCTATGCTCTTGCAGGTCTCGGGGATGCACGCGAGCATCTTGTCCGCGCGCCAGGGCCTGTACAGGCGGACCTTTATCAGGCCGACCTTCTGGCCGTGGGCGTTCAGGTAGTCGATGACCTCCTCGGTCACGTCGCAGACGGAGCCCATGGCGATGATAACGCGGTCGGCGTCGGGGGCTCCATAGTAGTTGAAGAGCTGGTAGTCGGTGCCGAGCTTCTTGTTTATCTTCTTCATGTAGTCCTCGACTATGCCGGGGACGGCCTCGTAGTACTTGTTGGAGGCCTCGCGGTTCTGGAAGAAGATGTCGCCGTTCTCGTGGCTGCCGCGCATCTGCGGGTGGTTGGGGTTGAGGGCGCGAGCCCTGAACTCCTCAACAGCCTTCATGTCGACCATGCTGGCGAGGTCCTTGTAGTCCCAAACGGCTATCTTCTGGATCTCGTGGCTGGTGCGGAAGCCGTCGAAGAAGTTGAGGAAGGGCACGCGGCCCTTGATGGCGGCCAGGTGGGCCACGGCGGAGAGGTCCATGACCTCCTGCACGTTGCCCTCGCAGAGCATGGCGAAGCCGGTCTGGCGGCAGGCCATGACGTCCTGGTGGTCACCGAAGATGGACAGGGTGTGGCTCGCCAGAGTGCGGGCCGTAACGTGGAACACGCCGGGGAGCAGCTCGCCCGCTATCTTGTACATGTTGGGGATCATGAGCAGCAGGCCCTGCGACGCGGTGTAGGTCGTCGTGAGGGCGCCGGCGTTCAGAGAGCCGTGCACCGCACCGGCGGCGCCGGACTCGGCCTGCATCTCCTGCACCTTTACGGTGGTGCCGAAGATGTTCTTCAATCCCGCGGCAGACCACTGGTCAACGAAGTCCGCCATGGGGCTGGACGGCGTGATGGGGTAGATGGCCGCAACTTCCGTAAAAGCATAGGAAACGTGTGCGGCGGCCTGGTTGCCGTCCATGGTCTTGAGTTTTCTCGCCATACTTTCATCTCCATATAACATTATAATGAAGGTGCCCAAAGCGTTATAATATTATCACTCATTCGTCCGCATGTAAACTACTTTTTGCACTAAAAAAGCACAAATTTTTGGAGCCGGCAGCGAAAAATTTGTGCTTTCAGATTTTTGAGACAAAACTCCGCCCATGTGTGCGGAATCCCCACGCCGGCCGCGCGGGGGATGAAAAACTTTGGCTTGTGCTTTGGGGCAAGCTGTATTATAATAATTTACTGCCTGCCCGCTCCAGTGCGGGCGGATGTCCCGAAAGGAGTAGCATCATGGTGAGGATCGACAACGAGAAGGGCGCAATAACCATCACCGATGAGGTGTTCGCCAACCTCGCCGGCGACGCGGCGACGAGCTGCTTCGGGGTCAAGGCCATGGCCGCGCAGGGCAAGGACGGCGTGTTCCAGCTCCGGCGCGAATCCATGTCCAAGGGCGTTGTGGCCCGCCTCGGCGACGACGGCAGCGTCTCGCTCGAGCTGCACATCGCCGTCGACCACGGCGTCAACCTCATGGCGCTCTGCAGCAGCATTATGAACGAAGTGAGCTACAAGGTCTCCCGCGCCACCGGTGTGCCCGTCAAGCGCGTGGACGTCTACGTGGACACCATGCTCATCGGCTGAGCAGGCCGCACAGATCACAAAGAAGTCCGGAGGTAGGCCCTCTTGAGAGAATTCATTGACTCAGCGGTGTTCCGCGACATAATCCTCTGCGCGAACGCCGCGCTGGAACAGAACAAGCAGCTCATCAACGAGCTGAACGTGTTCCCCGTCCCCGACGGGGACACGGGGACGAACATGAGCCTGACCATGGGCGCAGCCGCCTCTGAGCTGGGCTCCAAGAGCTTTTCCACCCTCAGCCAGGCGGCCGACTGCGCCGCCGGCGCCATGCTGCGCGGCGCCAGGGGGAACTCGGGCGTCATACTCTCGCTGCTCTTCCGCGGCCTGGCCAAGCGTCTCAAGGGCAGCGCCACCGCGGACGCAAGGCTCTTCGCCGCCGCCATGAGCGACGGCGTGGACGCGGCCTACAAGGCCGTCATGAAGCCCGCCGAGGGCACCATACTCACGGTCTCCCGCGTGGCCACCAGCGCCGCGCTGGAGTTCGCCGAGCACGGCAGTGACCTGGAGCTGATGGTCTCCTGCGCCTGTGAGTCGGCCGCCGAGGCCCTGGCGGACACCATAAACCTCAACCCCGTGCTCAAGCGCGCGGGCGTGGTGGACGCCGGCGGCAAGGGCTACGTGTTCATTCTGGAGGCCATGCTCTCCGTCCTCAAGGGCGAGGGCTATGTGCCCGTCGAGCCCTCCGGAGAGTCCGGGGAGAGCGCCGAGCCGCGCGAGCGGGCCGACTTCTCCGATTTTTCCGACGGCGAGATTGCCTTCTCCTACTGCACCGAGTTCATCGTGGGGCGGGAGAACAGCAAGGAGCCGGAGCTCCTGCGCAGCTATCTGGAGTCCCTTGGCGACTGCGTGGTCGTGGTGGACGACGACGAGATAATCAAGGTGCACGTCCACACCAACGTGCCCGGCGACGTGCTCACCGAGGCCCTGACCTACGGCCCCCTGCTCAAGGTGAAGATAGAGAACATGCGCGAGCAGCACTCCCAGATGGCCGCCGGGGCCAGGGCGGAGGAGGAGAGCGCCCCGGCAGAGCCGGAGAAGCCCTTCGGGGCCGTGGCCGTCTGTGCCGGCGAGGGCATGGCGGAGCTCTTCCGCGAGCTGGGCGCCGACCGCATAGTCACCGGCGGCCAGACCATGAACCCCTCCACCGAGGACATACTCAAGGCCGTGGAGCGCACCCCGGCCGAGACGGTTTTCGTGCTGCCCAATAACAAGAACATAATCATGGCCGCCGAGCAGTGCGCGCCGCTCTCCAGCAAGCGCGTGGTGGTGGTCCCCACCAAGACGGTGCCCCAGGGCATCACGGCCCTGCTCTCCCTTGACGAGGGCTCCACGGCAGAGGACATAGCCTCCGACATGGAGGAGGCCATACAGGGCGTGCACACCGCCCTGGTCACCTATGCCGCCCGCGACAGCGAGTTCGACGGGCACGACATACACGCCGGCGAGTACCTCGCCCTGCTGGACGGCGCCCTGATAGGCAGCTTCAGCTCCCTGGACCGGCTCATTGAGGAGCTCAGCGCCGCGGCGGACGCGCTCTGCCCCTCCGTCATCTCCGTGTACTACGGCGAGGACGTGGAGGCGGGCGACGCTGAGGCCACGGCCGGCAGCTTCGGCGCCCACTTCCCCGACGCGGAGCTCACGGTGGTAAACGGCGGCCAGCC
>CALWYL010000080.1 GCA_944385765.1 uncultured Oscillospiraceae bacterium | reverse complement strand
TCTCGGCGCGCTGCGTGGCGGTCTGGCGTCTGTCCTCTTCGCCGACCGCGCCTGCGCCGAAAAGGTGCTGGAGCTCAACAAGAGCGGCGCCTGACCCCCCAAAAAGGAGAGCCGCACAGCCAGGCTGTGCGGCTCTCTCATTTTCTGTTCACTTGGCTCTCCGCCGCGCTCACTCCCGGACGAGTCCGCCGCCGCGCAGCCACATCACCCCGCAGTGCAGCCTCTCCGCCTCCGATCTCTCGTGCGTGGAGAGCAGCAGCGAGCACTTCCGCCCGTCTATCAGGCCCATGACCCGCTCCTTCAGCTCCCCATCGAGGGCCGTGAAGGGCTCGTCCAGTATCAGGAGCTCCCGCTCCAGCACCAGCGCCCTGGCTATGGCCACCCGCCTCTGCATGCCCCCCGAGAGCTCCGCCGGGTATTTTCCCTCCGCCCCGGCCAGGGCTAGGTCCGCCAGCAGCTGCCGCGCGCGCGGCAGCGTGACCCGGGAGTCGGAGAGCACCAGATTGACGTTCTCCTCCGCCGTCAGCCAGGGCAGCAGCCGCGGCTCCTGGAAAACCATAGCAGCACCGCCCGCGGGCGGCACTATCTCGCCCCCGTCCGCTCGCAGCAGCCCGGCGGCGGCGCACAGCAGCGTGGTCTTGCCGCAGCCCGAGGGCCCCATCACCGCCAGTCTGCCCCCCGGCGGCAGCGAGAAGCTGACGTCCCTCAACACCGCCTGCGCCCCAAAGCCCAGGTACACGTCTTTGAACTCAAGCACCGGCGCCCGCCCCCTTTCCGCGCGAGAGGCGCCCCAGGGCGAGCAGCAGCAGCCGCTCTATGGCCAGGCTCAGCAGTATCACCGCCAGCGTCCAGGCAAAGAGGTCCTCCGTCTGCAGGTAATACTTCGACTCGTATATCATCCGCCCCATGGACTCGCGCGGCACCGTCAGCACCTCCGCGGCGATGCCCGCCTTCCAGCCGAAGCCGACGGCCGAGCGGCAGGCGGCGGCGAAGCCCGGCAGCACGGACGGGAGGTATATGCGCCGGAACACCCGCCAGCGCCCCAGGCGGAAAACCCGGGCCAGCTCCAGCAGCGACGCGTCCGTGCCCCGGATGCCGGCGCAGACGTTGGCCCAGACCACCGGCAGCACCATCAGCGCGGAGATGCAGACCGGCACCAGGTCCCGCGGCAGCCAGACCAGCACCAGTATGGCGAAGGAGGCCACGGGCGTGGACTTCACCACCGTCATGGCGGGCGCCAGCAGGGCGTCCGCGGCCCGGAAGCGCGCGCAGAGCACGGCCAGGGCCGCGCCCATGGCCAGAGCGAGGGCTATGCCCAGCGTCACCCGGCCTATCGAGCAGAGCGTGTAGCGCCAGAACTCCCCCGTGGCCGCCAGTTCCAGCAGCCGGCGCGCGGAGGCGGCGGGAGACGGCAGCAGCAGCCCCCTCCCCCTGAGTCGCATGACCAGGGCGAGCGCCGCCCAGAGCGCCAGCCAAAAGGCCAGCGCCCCCAGCGCCCGCAGAGCGCGCCGCCTCATCCCAGGTAGTAGAAGTCCTCGCCGGGCAGCGCCCCGCCTATGCTCTCGGGGGCCACGGCGTACATTATATTGAGGAACTCACCCATGGCGGAGGCCATCTCCTCCCCGGTGATGAAGCAGAGGTTGCAGTTCGGTATGGCCCTCTCGGCCACCGCCGCCTCGGCGAACACGCCCGTCTCCGCTATCAGCTCGGCGGCCGCGGCGCTGTCGGAGAGCACGAGCTCTATGCTCTCGCCGTAGTCGGCGAGGAACTGCGCCAGCTCCGCCGGGTGCTCCTCGGCGAACCCGCGCCTCACCGCCACGCAGCCCTGCACCAGGCTGCCCTCCTCAGCCACGGCGTCCCACTCGGCCGTCAGGTCGAGCATGACCTCCAGCTGGGCGTTCTTGCTCAGCGCTATGGTCACCATGGGCTCCGGCAGCACGGCCAGGGACACCGCGCCCGAGGCCGCGGCGGCGTTCAGCTCCGCCGGCTGGGCGTAGGTGTTGTCGAGCGCGATGTCCTCGCCCGGCACCAGCCCGTTCTGCTCGCAGATGTGGCGGAAAATGAACGTGGGGTTCTGCGCCGGCACATACACCGTCTGCCCCCTCAGGTCCTCCACCGAGTCCACCTGCACGCTGCCGTCTCCCACCAGATAGAGCACTCCCAGGGTGTTCAGCGCGAGCAGCTGCACCTCCCCCTCCGTGCGGTTGTAGAGAGTGGCCGCCGCGTTGGTGGGCAGCGCGGCGATGTCCGCGTCGCCGTTTATCAGCGCGGCGGAGACATTGCTGGCGTCCGTCTCCACGCTGAAGGCGTAGTTGAGCTCGGTCTCGCCGCCCTGCGCGGCGCTCATCAGCGGCGCCATGCCGAAACCCGTGGTGCCGTTGAGCACCATCACGTCTATCTCCAGCCCGCTGTCCAGCTCCGCGCCTTCCACCTCCGCCGGGGTCGCGGCCGGCGGCGTCTCCTGCGCGGGGGCGCTCTCCTCCGCCGGCGGCGTGGCCGTCCCGGAGCCCTCCGCCCCGCAGGCGGCGAGGCAGAGCATCAGCGCCAGCGCCATCAGCGCGGACAGGAACCTATTTCTTCTCATAATTACCCCTCGTTTCGCTCTTTTTTCCGCCGGCGGGCGAATACGCCGCGCGGGCGGTGACTCCGCCGAGCCTGCCCAGCTTTCCGCAGAGGCCGTTTATCCTGTCCACCGGGGCGTCCATGGCCAGGCAGATGAAGCTCACTCCCCGCTCCCGGTAGGGTATGCCCATGCGCCCTATGATGCACCCGGCGTACTCGTGCAGCAGCGCGTTCAGCCGCTCCACTGCCCCCGGGTCCTCCACCACGATGGACACCGCGGCGAGCGTGTTCCCCTGCATATCCATGCCTCCCCCAACAAAAAATGCCATGCCTGATGCATGGCTGCCCCTTTGGGGCTCCTCTTCCGCCCAAAGCGCGGTTCGGGCGGGAGCAAAACAGGCGGCCTCGCCGGAAGGAAGGGCTCCCGGCTCGGGCAAGCCCATTTTCCCACAGCGCGCGCCGCCTGTCAAGCGCCAGGCGGATATGCCGCCGGACAAAAACGCGGACGGCCGGCGGCCGTCCGCGCTTTTATCAGTCTGTCCGCCCCATCGCGGCGGGGCGGCTCACACCATCGACTCCAGCAGCTCCACGAGCTGCTTCACGGTGCGCACGTTCTGCGCCCGCTCGTCGGTGATTACGATGTCATACTCCTCCTCGATGGCCATCACCAGCTCGACTATGTCCAGCGAGTCGGCCCCCAGGTCCTCGAGTATGTCCGTGTCCGGGCTTATCTTCTCCGGGTCAATCTCCAGCTGCCTGGCCAGCAGCTCACGCACGGTGTCGTAAATCATGGCAATCCTCCTTAGCTCCACTCGCGGCTGCTGGGGCGGCTGTCCTGCTGCCTGGCGGGCCGCTCATAGGATATGACCACGCGGCGGTTCGGCTCCGTGCCGGTGGAGCTGGTGGACACGCCCTCGAAGTTCTGCAGCGTGGTGTGGATTATGTGCCTCTCATAGGAGTTCATGGGCTCGAGGGCCATGCTGCGGCGGTACTTTATCACCTTGGCGGCCATCTTCTCGGCCAGGCGCACCAGGCTCTCCTCGCGCTTGGCGCGGTAGCTCTCGGCGTCCACGCTTATGTGGCAGCGCTTGTCGCTGCCGCGGTTGACGACGTAGTTTGTCAGGTGTTGTATGGCGTCCAGAGTCTCGCCCCGTCGGCCTATCACCGGCCCCATGTTGGGCCCGGAGAGGTTCACCAGCAGCCCGCCGTTCTCGCGGTCGCTTATCTCTATCTCGGCCTTGATGCCCATGCGCTGCAGCAGCCCGGAGAGGAACCGCTCCGTCTCGGCCTTGATGCCCTCGGCGTACTTGGGCGCGGCCGGGGCGTCCTCCG
>CALWYL010000079.1 GCA_944385765.1 uncultured Oscillospiraceae bacterium | reverse complement strand
GCCAACATGGGCGACATCATGAGCGACATCAGCTCCAAGAGGCGCGGCACCGTGCTGGGCATGAACGCCGAGGGCGGTATGCAGACCGTCGAGGCTGAGGTGCCCATGGCCGAGATGTCCAGCTACGCCATCGATCTGCGCAGCATGACCCAGGGCCGCGGCAGCTTCACGCTGGAGTTTGCCCGCTACGCCGAGGCCCCGGCTGCCGTGCAGCAGAAGATAATCGACGAGGCCAAGGCCCTCGCGGAGAACGAATAAGAGGCTTTGAGCCAAGGCTCAAAGGGGGGTCGCCGCAGCAGCGGCGGCCCCCTTGGGATTAATTTGCGCATGAACAGGAAAAACGACAAAAACTCTCTTTATTTAATTTGGGCCGTGGCCATAGTGGCCTGCCTTCTCATCGTCATGTTCTCGCTGCTCTTCGCCTCGGTCACGAGGGGGAGCGGGGTGGATATAACAACGGCGCCGCCCTCCTCGGAGGGGAGCGCACCGGCCCCGGGAGGCGAGGGGGAGGGGGAAGACACGCCCCCGGAGGGACAGGGAGAGAACGGCGACCCCTCCGGCATCCCCAGCGCTGAGCCTGTGTCCTCCGCCCAGCTGGCGGAGACCGAGGACGCGGGGCAGGACTACATCGACAGGCTGACCTTCCTCGGCGACAGCACGACAAACGGGCTCAAGGAGTACGGCGTGCTCTCCGGAGGGGAGGGCACCACCCAGGTGTGGACGCCGCGCAGCGGCACGCTCACGCTCTATCTCTGGAACGCGGCGCCCATAGTCTACCCGGAGACGGGTGAGGAGATGACCATCTCGGCGGCTGTGGCCGCCAAGCAGCCGGAGTACCTGGTTATCACCCTGGGGGTGAACGGCGTGGCCGAGCTGACGGAGGAGAACTTCAAGCTCTACTATACCGACCTGGTGAACGCCGTGCTCGCCAACAGCCCCACGACCAAGGTGATATGCAACTCCATCTACCCCGTGGAGAACGACTATCAGCATATTGACCAGATAAGCAACGCGAAAATAGACGCGGCCAACGGCTGGATACGCGCTGTGGCGGAGGCCACGGGCACCAAGTACACGGACTCCTGCAGCGTGCTCAAGGCCGAGGACGGCTCGCTCCGCGAGGACTACGGCAACGGGGACGGCCTGCATCTCAACGCCGACGGCTACAACGCCGTGCTGCAATACCTGCGGACTCACGCTTATCTGTAAGGAGGCGTTCATATGAAGAAAACAGTGTCTCTCGCGCTCGCCTGCGCTCTCGCGCTCTGCCTCCTGGCGGCCTGCGGCAGCGAGGCGGCGGAGCCGGAATTCGGGGATGTGACCGCCGCCATAGACTCGGCCGTGGATACCTCGAGCATGACGGAGGCCGATGCCAGCTACATTCAGGGCATGTTCGGCCTGCGGGAGGGCGACTATGAGGCCTGCCTCGTGCTACTCACGGGCGTAGGTACCAACATAGATGAGCTCGGCCTCTTCAAGGGCGCGGACGCCTCACAGGCCGAGCGGCTGAAGACCGCCGTGACCGACTACCTGCAGCTGAGGCTCAACAGCTGGATGCCCGAGTACCTGCCGGACGAGTTCCCCAAGCTGCAGAACGCCAAGCTGTGGACGGAGGGCAGCTATGTCATGTATGCCATACTGTCCGACGACGGGCGTGAGGCCGCGCTCGAGGCCTTTGAGGGCTGCTTTGGCTGAATACAGATATCTCCGGCGCGGCGCCTTGCCGCGCCGGAAAACTGTTGACACATCCGGGGGCGCGTGATAATATACTATAAGCGTATAGGTTATCGGCTGTGAAGGGGAGAAGTACCGTTTTGCACCGGCAGCAGAGAGGCGCCGCATCAGCTGCGAGCGGCGCTTGCCAGGAGAGGCGGGAAATGCGCCCCGGAGCCCCGGGAGGAGGAAATGCCTCCCCGTACACGCCGCGTTAAGGCGAGAAGCGTTCCCGGGGGACGCAGAGTGATAAGCGAGAGTGGAACCGCGTAGAAATGCGCCTCTCATGCCGCAGGGCATGAGGGGTTTTTGCTTTTTTCACGCCTCTCGCCACCATTTGTAGGAGGTAAAATTGTTCAAAGACCTGCGCGAGACCATAGAGGCATACAAGGCGAGAGACCCCGCCGCCAGGAGCACGCTGGAGATACTGCTGCTCTACCCGGGGGTGAGGGCCGTGGCGAGGCACAGAGCGGCCCACTGGTGTTACGAGCACGGGCACAAGTTCCTCGCCCGCTACATCTCCCAGCGCACGAGGCACATGACGGGCATCGAGATACACCCGGCTGCCAGGATAGGCAAGCGGCTGGTGATAGACCACGGAATGGGGATAGTCATCGGCGAGACGGCTGAGATAGGCGACGACTGCCTGATATACCAGGGCGTGACCCTGGGCGGCACGGGCAAGGACACGGGCAAGCGCCACCCCACAATAGGCAACAACGTGCTCATAGGCTGCGGGGCCAAGGTCCTGGGGCCGTTCAAGGTGGGCGACAACAGCCGGGTGGCCGCCAACGCCGTGGTGCTCAGTGAAATCCCGCCGGACTCCACCGCCGTCGGCTCGCCGGCGCGGGTGGTGCGCTCCCGCGGAGAGCGCGTGGAGTATGTCAAAAACGTCGAGCAGATACATGTGACCGACCCGCTGGTGCAGGAGGTGGCGGCCCTGAGGGCCGAGCTCAACGAGCTCAAGGCCTCCGCCAGCGCATGATACTTTCGATAAAACGGAGGAGTAAATATGAAACTGTACAATTCCGCCACCCGCACCAAGGAGGAGTTCGTCCCCCTGCACCCGGACATAGTGAAGATGTACACCTGCGGCCCCACCGTGTATCACTATGCGCATATCGGCAACCTCAGGAGCTATATCATGGAGGATGTGCTGGAGAAGTACCTGCGCTATGCGGGCTACAATGTAAAGCGCGTGATGAACATCACGGACGTGGGGCACCTGAGCTCCGACGCGGATACCGGCGAGGACAAGATGCTCAAGGGCGCCAAGCGCGAGCACAAGACCGTGATGGAGATTGCCAAGTTCTACACCGACGCCTTCTTCTCCGACTGCGACAAGCTGAACATCAAGACCCCGGATGTGGTGGAGCCGGCCACCGGCTGCATAGACGAGTACATCAAGATAATCTCCAAGCTGATGGACACGGGCTACGCCTACTTTGCGGGAGGCAACGTCTACTTCGACACCAGCAAGCTCAAGCAGTACTATGTATTCAACGACTTTGACGCGGAGGACCTGGATGTCGGCGTGCGCGAGGGCGTGGAGGAGGACCCCAACAAGCGCAACAAGAACGACTTTGTGCTCTGGTTCACCAAGAGCAAGTTCGAGGACCAGGCGCTGAAGTGGGACTCCCCCTGGGGCGTCGGCTATCCGGGCTGGCACATAGAGTGCTCCGGCATCAGCATGAAGCATCTGGGAGAGGACCTGGACATACACTGCGGCGGCATCGACAACGCCTTCCCCCACCACACCAATGAAATCGCCCAGTCTGAGAGCTATCTGGGCCACAAATGGTGCAATTTCTGGGTGCATGTCCACCACCTGAACACCACCTCGGGAAAGATGAGCAAGAGCAAGGGGGAGTTCCTCACTGTCAGCCTGCTGCAGGAGAAGGGCTATGACCCGCTGGCGTACCGCTTCTTCTGCCTGCAGAGCCACTACCGCAAGAACCTGGTCTTTTCTTGGGAAAACCTCGACAACGCCCAGACTGCCTATGAGAAACTGATAACGCGCGTGGCCGCCCTCAAGCCGGGCGACGGGGAAGTGGACGAGGCCGTCCTGGCCGGGCTGCGGGAGAAGTTCCGCGGCGCGCTGGACAACGACCTGAACACCTCGCTGGCCGTCACCGCGCTCTACGACGCGCTGAAGGCCAAGACCAACGACGCCACCCGTCTGGCGGCCGTGGCCGACTTCGACCGGGTGCTCAGCCTGTCGCTCATTGAGAAGGCGGAGGCAGAGCGGAATAAGAGCTCCCAGAGCGCGGAGGAGCATGACGAGCGCATAGAGGGGCTGCTCGCCGAGAGGGCGGCGGCCAAGAAGGCCAGGAACTTCGCCGAGGCCGACCGCATCCGCGACATGCTCAAGGCCGAGGGTATCACCATAATCGACACGCCTCAGGGCGCAAAGTGGAAGAGGGAC
>CALWYL010000078.1 GCA_944385765.1 uncultured Oscillospiraceae bacterium | reverse complement strand
AGGAGCTGGGCCGCCCGGCAATCGCGGACACCGTTCGACCCGGGATGAATATTGCAATCACGGCCGGCAGCCGCAGTCCGGCAAACATCGTGGAGGTCACCCGGGCCGTGGTAGATTTTATAAAGTCAAAGGGGGCAAACCCCTTTATCATCCCCGCCATGGGCAGCCACGGCGGCGCCACCGCCGAGGGCCAGCGGGAGATGGTGGAGTCAATCGGAATAACCGAGGAGGCGATGGGCTGCCCGATCCGCTCTTCTATGGAAGTCGTTCATCTCACCGATCTCGAAGATGGCCGCCCGGTTTATATTGACAAGAACGCTTACGAGGCAGACGGCATCGTTATAATCAACAGGATTAAATCCCACACCTCCTTTACCGCCCCCCACGAGAGTGGCCTGGTAAAAATGTGCGCCATAGGCCTGGGAAAGCAGTACGGCGCCGCGGTAATCCACGCAAAGGGTTTGGAGGGCCTGGGGCCCGAGGTCCAGGTTTTCGGCAAGACAATCCTCATGACCGCAAAGATCCTTTTCGGCATCGGCCTTGTAGAGAACGCATATCATCAGACTAATACGATAAGAGCGCTCTTGCCCGCCGAAATCCTCACAGAGGAGCCCAAATTATTGCAGAGAGCGAAAGCTCTGAGTGCCAGCATTCTCTTCGAGCACCTGGATGTGCTCATAGTGGACCAATTGGGCAAGAATATTGCCGGTCCCGGATTTGATCCGCACGTCTTGCATCAGTTCTTCTATGGCCACCCCGCAAATAACGAGGGGCGCAGAGCGCAGCGCATCGTGGCCCTGGACCTTACGGATGAAAGCCACGGCACCGCGCTCGGGGGCGGCGTGGTGGACTTCCTGACAAAGCGTTTTGTAGACAAATTCGACAGGAATGCGACTTATGCCAACATTATCACCAACAAACAGGTTGAGCACGCGCGTATTTCCCCATATTTTGACTCTGACAAGCTGGCGATCCAGGCGGCAATCACAACTCTGAAGCGGGGCGATCCGGACAATTTGAGGATAGCGCGCATTAAAAACACCCTCACCTTGGGCAAAATCCAGATATCGCCGGCGCTCCTGGAAGAGGCAAAGCACATGGACAACATAAGAGTGCTCACAGAGCCCCGGGAACTGCCTTTTGACGAAAACGGCAATCTTTTCTAAAGGGAGCCTGCTTCACGCCCAATAACCCAAATACGTAAGGAGAGATGCCGTCTGTGCGGCATCTCTCCTTCTCCTATAAAGCGATTCCCAGCCCCATGAATCGTTGGACCGCGGAACAGGCTAGGCACGGCGTTTGCGGTGCTTTTCCGCTCCCCAAACCGGCCTTCTGCCGGGATATACCTCATATCCGGGTTTTATTATCCCCTTCCGCTCACTCGGCGGCGGAGAAGCTGTAGACGGTCTCCGTGTGCAGCTCCTCGCCGGGGCGCAGCAGGGGCGAGGGGAAGCCGTAGTGGTTCAGCCCGTCGGGGAAGAGCTGGGTCTCCAGGCAGACGGCACCGTGGTCGCACATGGCGCGGCCGCCCTTGCCCCGGCGGGGGCCCATGGTATTGGCCGTGTAGAGCTGCACGCCGGGCAGCGTGGTGCGCATGGCCATGGCTATGCCGCTCTGCGGGCTGTAGAGCTCGGCGGCGGTGCCGCCGGCGTTGAGGACGAAGTTGTGGTCAAAGCCGCCGAAGAGCTGCGTCTGCGGGTGCCCCTCGGCGATGGCCTCGCCTATCAGGCGCCCGCCGCGGAAGTCGAAAGGCGAGCCCTCCACGTCCCGCAGCCTGCCGGTGGGCAGGCAGTCGGCCGCGGCCTCGCAGAAGCGCGCGGCGTTCAGCGTGAGGCGGTGCCCCAGGATGTCCCCGCCGCCGTTTAGATTGAAGTAGCTGTGGTTTGTCAGGTTGACAAGAGTGGGCTCGTCGGTCTCCGCCGAGTAGGTAATCACCAGGCTGTTGTCGTCCGTGAGCTCAAAGCCCACGGAGACCGCCAGGTCGCCGGGATAGCCCTCCTCGCCGTCGGGTGAGGTGCGTGAGAACACCAGCCGCCCCCAGGAGGCGCCCACGGACCAGACGTACTTGTCAAAGCCGCGCTCGCCGCCGTGCAGGTGGTTGTCCCCGTCGTTTTTCGCCAGGACATACTCCCGGCCGTATATGGAGAAGCGCGCGCCGGCTATGCGGTTGCCCACGCGCCCGATGGTGGCGCCCAGGTAGCCGCCGCCGGATTCATACTCGCCCAGCGTGTCGTAGCCCAGCACCACGTCCACCAGCTCCCCGCGCCTGTCCGGCACCAGGAGCGACTGCACCGTGGCCCCGTAGTCGAGGATTACCGCCCTGGCGCCCCCGGCGCTCTCCAGCTCATAGGCCGTGACGGCCTCGCCGTTCGCCGTCACCCCGAAGGGACGGCTGGTCACTGTCATTGCCATGCCAACACTCCTTTTCCATGGATGGGTCGCCGCCGCAGGCGGCGCGCGGAACATCGACCCGCGTCAGGCGCGCGGGCCGGCCCGCTTATATTTTAGCATATCCGCGCGCTTAATCAATGCCCGGTTTTCTTCCCGCGCCCCGCCCCCGGGGGCAAAAAACACGCCTTACGGCATCTTGCACAAAAGGACGGGAGCGTATTGCTGCAAAGTGTCGGAATTGGGTCCGTGGGAAAAAATAGCTTTGATTTTCACAGGCTTGGCCTTAAAATAGACGCAGGGAAATTCGGCCCCAAGGGAGGATGCACATGCTCTATATCGGCATAGATCTGGGCACCAGCGCAGTCAAACTGCTGCTGCTCGACGGCGGCGGCGCCGTACTCAACACCGTGTCGCGGGAGTACCCCCTCTGTTTCCCGCGCCCGGGCTGGAGCGAACAGAACCCGGAGGACTGGCGGCGCGCCGTGCTGGAGGGGATACCTCAGCTCCTCGCGGGCTTCGACGCCGGCGAGGTCGCCGGCATCGGCGCGGCGGGCCAGATGCACGGCCTGGTGGCGCTGGACGCCGGCGGCGAGGTGATACGCCCCGCCATACTCTGGAACGACGGCCGCACCGGCGCGGAGGTCGACTACCTCAACGGCGAGGTGGGGCGGGACAAGCTCTCCGGCTGGACGGCCAACATAGCCTTTGCCGGCTTCACCGCGCCCAAACTGCTCTGGATGCGCAGGAACGAGCCGGAGAACTTCGCACGCATAGCGAAAATCATGCTGCCCAAAGACTATATAAACTACGTGCTCACCGGCGCGCACTGCACCGACTTCTCCGACGCCAGCGGCACGCTGCTGCTGGATGTGGAGCACCGCCGCTGGTCGCCGGAGATGCTGGAGCTCTGCGGCGTGCGGGAGGAGCAGCTGCCCCGCCTCTTTGAGAGCTGGGAGTGCGTGGGCACCCTGAAGCCGGAGATAGCCCGCGAGCTGGGCCTCCCCCCCGGCATCCGGGTCTGCGCCGGCGCGGGGGACAACGCCGCGGCGGCCGTGGGCACAGGCACGGTGGGCAACGGCGCGTGCAACATCTCGCTGGGGACGTCGGGCACCGTGTTCATCTCCAGCGCCGGCTTCGGCGTGGACCCCCACAACGCCCTCCACTCCTTCGCCCACGCGGACGGGCGCTACCACCTTATGGGCTGCATGCTCTCCGCCGCCAGCTGCAACAAGTGGCTGATGGAGGACATCTTCCAAACCTCCGACTACTCCGCCGAGCAGTCCCCCATAACCGGCGACCGGCTGGGCCGCAACCACGTCTACTTCCTGCCCTATCTGATGGGCGAGCGCAGCCCCATAAACGACACCGGCGCCCGCGGCACCCTGGTGGGCATGACCATGGACACCACCCGCGCCGACCTCACCCAGGCCGTGCTGGAGGGCGTGGCCTTCGCCATACGCGACAGCCTGGAGGTGGCGCGCTCCCTGGGCCTGGAGATAAAGCGCTCCATGCTCTGCGGCGGCGGAGCCAGGAGCCCCCTCTGGCGCCGGATAATGGCCAACGTGCTGGACATGGAGCTCACGCTTCCGGTGAGCGAGCAGGGCCCCGGCGTGGGCGGCGCCATGCTGGCCATGGTCTGCTGCGGAGAATACCCCAGCGTGGACGCGGTCTGCTCCGCGCTGGTCCGGGTGAGCGGTGTGGTGCTCCCGGAGCCTGAGCTGGCCGCCAGGTACGAGCCGCGCTATCGGGCCTTCCGGCAGATATACCCCGCGCTGCGCGCCGTCTTCCCTCGCCTCGGCTGAGAGGGCCCCAATCCGCCCCGCAGGCGCGCGCCCCTGCCGGGCATGGGCCCCCTGAACCGGGAGGGCCGGCCGCC
>CALWYL010000077.1 GCA_944385765.1 uncultured Oscillospiraceae bacterium | reverse complement strand
CCGCCCTCGGCGTTCATGCCCAGCACGGTGCCGCGCCTCTTGGAGCTGATGTCGCTCATGATGTCGCCCATGTTGGCGTCGGGGATGGTAACCTTCAGCGTGCCGATGGGCTCGAGGATGACAGGGCTGGCGTTGACGAGCTCCTTATAGGCCAGGCCGGCGGCCGTCTTGAAGGCCATTTCGGAGGAGTCGACGGGGTGGTAGGAGCCGTCATACAGCGTGGCCTTGAGATAGACCATGGGGTAGCCGGCGAGGACGCCCCTCTGGCAGCACTCGCGCAGGCCCTTCTCCACGGCTGGGAAGAAGTTCTTGGGCACGCTTCCGCCGAAGACGTTCTCGGCGAAAATCATGTCCTCCTGCTCCTCCTGCGGCTCGAACTCTATCCAGACGTCGCCGAACTGGCCGTGCCCGCCGGACTGCTTCTTGTGGCGGCCGTGGGCCTTCAGCGGCTTGCGTATCTTCTCGCGGTAGGGCACGCGGGCCGGGCTGAGCTCGACCTCCACGCCGTACTTGCTCTTGAGCTTGCTGCAGAGCACGTCGAGCTGGATGTCGCCGGCGCCGGCGATGACCATCTGCTTGGTCTCCGCGTTGTTGGTGATGTTGAAGGAGCGGTCCTCCTCGCCCAGGCGGCTGAGGCCCTGGGCCACCTTGTCCTCCTGGCCCTTCGTCTTGGGGGCGATGGCCATGGAGTAGCAGGGCTTGGCGAATTCGATGCCGGGCGCGGCCTCAACGGCCTTGCCGTCGCAGAGGGTGTCGGCGGTCTTGGTGTCGGAGAGCTTGCTCACCGCGCCGATGTCGCCGCAGCATATCTCCTGCACCTCGATGTTCTTCTTGCCCTGCATGTAGTAGATGTGTCCCAGCTTCTCCTGGGCCCCGGAGCGGGCGTTGGTCAGCGTCATGTCCGGAGTGACCTTGCCGGCGATGACCTTGAAGAGGGAGAACTTGCCGAACTGGTCGGATATGGTCTTGTAGACGATGGCCCTGGTGGGGGCGGAGGCGTCCACCGGCTCGCCGCCCTCGTGCGGGGCGGGGAAGAAGTTCTTTATGGCGTCGAGCAGCTCGAGGGTGCCCATGCCCAGGGTGGCGCTGCCGCAGAACACGGGGACGATCTCGCCCTCGGCTATGCCGGTGCTCAGCGCGCCGTAGATTTCGTCGGCGGAGAGCTCCATGGTCTCCAGGTACTTCTCCATCAGCTCCTCGCTGGTGCCGGCGGCGTTCTCGGCAATCTCGTTGTAGAGCTCCTCCACGCGGTCGGCCATGTCGCCGGGGATGGGGCACTCGCTGCGCTTGCCGCCGTTGTACTTATAGGCCTTGCGGGCCACGATGTCCACTATGCCGACGGCCTTTCCGCCCTCCACGATGGGGGCGGCCATGGGGCTGAGGCTGGGGCCGAACTTCTCGCGCAGCTGGCTGAGGGCGGCGAAATAGTCGGCGTGCTCCTCATCTATCTTGGAGATATATATGGCGCGGGGCAGCTGGGCGTCGCTCAGGCTCTTCCAGGCCTTCTCGGCGCCGACGTTGAGCCCGTCCTTGGCGGAGACGCAGATGATGCCCGTGTCGGCCACGCGCAGCGCCTCGGCCACCTCGCCCGCGAAGTCGAAATATCCCGGGGCGTCGATGATATTTATCTTGGTCTTCTGATACTCCACATACATCGTGGTGGCGGAGATGCTTATGTGGCGCCTGATTTCCTCCGCGTCGAAGTCGGACACGGAGTTGCCGGACGCCGTGCTCCCCAGGCGGTCGGTGACGCCGGTGAGGAACAGCATGCTCTCGGCGAGGCTGCTCTTGCCGTTGCCGCCGTGTCCCAGCAGCGCGATGTTGCGGATATCCTTCGTAGCGTAGCTCATGTTGATGGTCCTCTCCTTATATTTAAAACTATTTGTCTTGCATTCGCACAGCACTTAATTATACCCTAACAACCGTGGCTTGGCAATAGCTAAAATGTGAACGCATACAAAAATAAAGTCAAAAAAAGCCTCCGCGGGAAAATCCCCGCGGAGGCGCGCATGCCCCTTCCCTGTTCTGCCCCGGCGGCTCACTTGGTGGGCATGAGGTATTTGTAATATTTCCCCGGCAGCTTGGGCCTGGCGGTCACGCCGTGGAAGCCCGTGGGATAGCGGGCGTACCCCGCCTGGTGCACGGCCTCCACTCCCCTGGCCGTGGTCTCCAGGAACTTGGCGGGCAGGGCAAACACCAGCTCGTCGTCCTGCGTGGAGCCAAACACGCGCTCGCCCCCGCCGGGGATGACGATGGTGGGCTCCTGGCGCACATACACCTTGTTTATGTAGCTGGCGCAGGCCAGGCGGCCCAGCGTATAGCTGGCCACTCCGTCGCCCGTGTAGTAGGCGTAGCCCTGGGCCAGGCGCGTGGCCTGGGCGGAGTTGCCATACACCAGCACTATGTCCGGCTCAAAGGCCGCGCTCTCGTAGGGCGCGAGCCAGATGGCCGCCGGCGCCCTCTCCAGCAGGACGTTGGCGGCCTCGATTTTCTTCGCCGCCTCCTCCGTGCCCGCGTAGCCCGGCATGGCCACCTTCCCCGCGAGCAGGTTCTCCGTGGGCAGATAGCCCAGGGCGCAGAGCGCCGGAGGACACGCGTGGTCCTCCCGGCGGAACACCATGGTCATGCCCATCCGCCGCGCCGCCGACACGCCCTGGCAGATGGTCAGCGGATAGCCGAACTTCTCCACGGGCGACACCGCGCCCTCGGGCGGCGTCTCGTCCTCCCATACCAGGCGAACGGCCACGGGGTCGGTCTGCGGGCGTATGTACTTCCTCACATTCTCCAGGAAGAGCTCCCTGGTCGCCATCTCTGTACCTCCTTTTTTGCTCATTCGGCCTTTTTTGTCAAATCTCTGTCAATATCCCTTTCGCATACGGCCGCCCCGCAGGGCGGCCGTATTTTCCGTGCCTCAGATGAGGTGCTTCTCGCGCAGGTCGGCTATCTTCTCGTCGTCATAGCCGAGTATGGTCTTGAGCACGGCCTCGGTGTCCTGGCCCATGGCCGGGGCGCCGCGCCAGACCTTGCCCGGGGTCTCGGAGAGCTTGGGGGCGATGCCGAAGGCGGTGATGTCCGCCCCCACGGTCTGGTCCTCATAGGTTATCCAGTCGCCGCGGGACTTGAAGTGCTCGTTCTCAAAGGTGTCCTTGGCGTTGTTGACCTTGGAGCAGGGGACCTTGGCCGCCTCCATTATCTGCTCTATCTCGGCGGCGGTGTGCGAGGCGCACCAGTCAACCACCTTGGCGTTGAGCTCGCGGCCCTTGGGGCTGGCCACGGCCTCCACGCCGGAGGAGCAGTCCTTGTAGTTGAAGTAGTCGAGGTCGAAGCCCAGGGCCTGGATGCAGCGCTTGTACACGCCGGGGCCGAACGCGCCCAGGGCCACCAGCGCGTTGTCCTTGGTCTTGAAGATGTCATAGGGCTGGAAGGCCGGGGAGGCGTTACCGCTGCGCTCGCTGACCTGTCCGGCCATGGTGTAGCCGGTGTAGGTGCCGCACATGTACTGCGCCATGGCCTCGAACTGCGCTATGTCCACCACCTGGCCCTTGCCGGTCTTCTGCGCCACGTTGTAGGCGGCCAGGGTGCCGAAGAGCGCCGCGAAAGCGGAGACGAAGTCGTTCATATAGGGCTTGGCCACAACGGGGTCGCGGTCCTTGAAGCCCTGCAGGTACAGCCAACCGGAGAAGGCCTGGCCTATCATGTCGTAGCTGGCGCGGTTGCAGACGCTGGGTATGCCGCCGAACTTGGCGTTGCCCAGGCCGCTGATGTGGACTATGACCAGTTTGGGGTTGACCTCCATCAGCTCCTCGTCATATATGCCCAGCTTGTCCAGCCAGACCATGTTCTCCATGAAGATGTCCGCCTCCCTGATGAGGCCGTAGAACAGCTCCTTCACCTCGGGGTGCTTGAGGTTCAGCTCCAGGGTGAGGCTGAGCTTGTTGCGCGCGTCCTGGGCCCACGCGGTGCCCACCTTCTTGCCGTTCACCTCGGCAAAGGGCGCCAGCATGCGCAGGGTGTCTCCCACGCCGGGGCGCTCTATGTGAATCACCTCGGCGCCGAAGTCGGCCAGCATGGTGGCCGCGAAGGGCATGGCAATCAGGGAGCCGGAGGTGATGACGCGCATGCCGGCAAACGGGCCGTATTCGGGGATGATGAACTTGCGATCGCTCATTGTTATCTGCTCCTTTACAATATTATTTAGCTTTGCGGACCTTTATCTCCTCTATGAGCGCGGGGATTATCTTGCGGTAATCCGCCACCGCCCCGTAGTGCGAGACGTCGTAGATGGGCGCGCCGGCCGTGTGGTTTATGCTCATGATGCAACCGGAGTTCTGCATGCCGGCCAGGTACTGCACGCTGCCGGAGATGGCCACGTTCAGTATGAACTTGGGCTTCACCGTGGTGCCGCTCTGGCCAATCTGGTCCTC
>CALWYL010000076.1 GCA_944385765.1 uncultured Oscillospiraceae bacterium | reverse complement strand
TGCACGCTGCCGGAGATGGCCACGTTCAGTATGAACTTGGGCTTCACCGTGGTGCCGCTCTGGCCAATCTGGTCCTCGTGAGGCAGCCAGCCGTTGTCGTTGAGCGGCCTGGAGCAGGCCAGCTCCCCGCCCAGGAGGTGCGCCAGCTCGCGGAGCTGGGCCAGATCCTCCTCGCTCTTTATGCCCCTGCCGCCGGCCACCAGCACGTCGCACTCGTCAATCGGCTTGCCCTCGAAGGTCTTCATGCTGCTCTCCAGCAGCACGTAGTCGTTGTCGGGCTCCACCTCCACGCTCTCCACTATCAGCTCGCCTGTGGCGCCCTCCGCCTTCTCCCGGGGCTCAAACACCTTGGGATGCACGGTGACCATCTGCGGCCGCTTTTCCGGTATCACTATGTGGCTGAGTATATTTCCCCCGAAGTTGGGCGTGGTCTGCACGAACACCCCGTCCTCGTCCACGTCCAGGTCTATGGCGTCCGCCGTGAGCCCGGTGCGCAGGTCGCACATCACCCTCGGCGCCACGTCGCGCCCCATGGGGCTGGCGGCGAACAGGAATATGCTGGGCTTGTGTTTCTTCGCCAGCTCCACCAGCACCTTCTCATACGGCCTGGCGCTGTAGCCGGCCAGGTTGGCGTTCTCCGTCAGTATCACCCGCTCCGCGCCATAGGCGTAGAGCGTATCGGCCAGCCCGGCGACCTTGTCGCCCAGCAGCACGGCCGTGACGGTGTCCTCCCCGCCCAGCTTCTCCTTCAGGTCGTGCGCCTTGGCCAGCAGCTCAAAGGTGGTGCCGGCGAGCACGCCGTTCTCCTGCTCAGCGAACACCCATATGCCCTTGCACTCTTCTCTAGTCATTTGGTATCCGCCTCCTCATATGATGTGCTCGGCCTCGAGCACGTCCGCTATGGCCTTGGCTATGGCCTCCGGCTCTCCGGTGAAGTACCTGGTGTCCGTGTTGCGCTTCGGGGGCTCGAACACCCGCTTGTTCGCGCTGGGTGAGCCGGGGATGCCTATCATGTCCGCCTCGCAGCCCAGGTCGGCGGCGTTCCAGGTGTGGCGCGGCTTCTTGAGCGCCTTCATGATGTTTATGGGCGTGGGGTAGCGCGGCTCGTTGGCCTCGGCGCACACGGTGATGAGCGCCGGCAGGCGCACTTTCACCCTCTCCACCCGGTCTGGCAGCAGCCGCTCGCAGATGGCCCAGCCGTCCTCTATCTCCACCTTGCCGCAGAGCGTCACCTGGGGTATGCCCAGGAAAGCGGCGATGATGGGCCCCGTCTGGGCGGTCTCCGCGTCGGTGGCGTGCCGGCCGCATATCAGCAGGTCGTAGCCGCCTATCTTCTCCGCCGCCTTTGCCAGGGGGTATCCGGTGGCCAGGGTGTCCGCTCCGCCCAGCGCGCGGTCGGAGAGCAGCGCGCTCTCGTCGCAGCCCATGGCCAGCGCCTTTTTCAGCACGTCGTCCGCCTGCGGCGGCCCCATGCTTATGGCCGTCACCGTCCCGCCGTACTTCTCCTTGAGCTGCAGCGCGGTCTCAATGGCGTTGGCGTCCAGCGGGTTCATGATGCTCTGTACGCCCTCTCGCATCAGGTTCCCGGTCTTGGGGTCGAGCTTGACGTCGTCCGTGTCCGGGACCTGTTTGACAAATACCAGGATTTTCATATGGCTCCTATCTCTCCTGCGCAGCGCAGGCTCACTTCTGGGCCAGCACGGTGCCGCCGATGAGCATGCGCAGTATCTCGTTGGTGCCCTCGCCTATCTCCAGCAGCTTGGCGTCGCGCACGAAGCGCTCCACGTGGTACTCCTTGCTGTAGCCGTTGCCGCCCAGCACCTGCTGGCACTCCAGGCAGATCTGCGTGCAGCGCGTGCCGGAGAAGAGCTTGGTCTGCGCCGCCTCCAGGGTGTGGCGCTTGCCCTCGGCCTTCATGCGGGCGGTGTCGTAGGTGAGCAGCTCCATGGCGCGTATCTCGGCGCTCATGTCGGCGAACTTGAACTGGATACCCTGGTGCTTGGCGATGGGCTTGCCAAAGGTCATGCGCTCGTTGGCGTAGTTCTTGGCTATGGTCATGGCGTGCTCGCTGAGCCCGGCGGCAATGGCGCCGATGGAGATGCGCGCGCCGTCCAGCGCCTGCATGGCCATCTTGAAGCCCATGCCCAGGCTGCCCAGCAGGGCGTCCGCCGGCAGATGTATGTTGTCGAAGCTCAGCTCGCAGGTGGCGCTGCCGCGCATGCCCATCTTGTCCTCGAACTTGCCTATGGTCAGCCCCTCGGCGTCCTTGGGCACGATAAAGGCGCTGATGCCCTTGTTCCCGGCCTCGGGGTCGGTCTTGGCGAGGATTATGTAGTAGTCGGCCACTCCGGAGTTGGTTATCCAGGCCTTGCCGCCGTTGAGTATCCAGCCCCCGTCCTCGGCGGGGACCACGGTGCTCTTGATGCCCGCGGCATCGCTGCCCGCGCTGCTCTCAGTGAGGCCGAAGGCGAATATCTTGCCCTGGGCCGCCTGGGTGAGGTACTTGTCCTTCTGGGCCTCCGTGCCGTGGTAGAGTATGAGGTCCGCCGCCAGCCAGTTGGCGTCCAGGAACAGCGCCACGCTGGCGCTGCCCTTGGCCAGCTCATGGATGACAATGATGCTGGTCACGGCGTCGCCGCCGCCACCGCCGTACTTCTCGTCGAGGTGTATGCCCATGAGCCCGGCCTGGGTGAGCTTCTTGTGCAGCTCGTAGTCAAAGCCGTTTTCGTCCATCCACTTGTCGCGCGGCTCAACTTCCTTCTTGGTGAACTCGCGCACCATGTCGCGTATCATGACCTGCTCTTCGGTGAAATTGAACGTCATCTCGCATGCCTCCTAAAATCGTTTTTAAGCCGCCTCCGGCGGTATCTCACACTCTGATTATCTTATCTTTCCGCCCCAAACTCAATGCAGAAAAGTGCTGCTTATCCACTATATCTTGCTCTGTTAATTACTTGACCATTATTAAACAGCAAGATATATCGATTGTCGGCAATATAACAATATTCTTTTCATTTGGTCATAATTTATTCATTTTTGCCCTGTTGACTGTAAATTTTGTGTGTTTTATAATAATCACATCCTCTTTTCACCTCACTCAACGACAGTGTGTCGTTTGTGGCTGTGAATCCGTGGTCTTTTCCATCGGACATATCTACTTTTCGTGCTTTTCAATCTGACGAATTTTCTTTATATTTTGCTGAGAATGTGGGGGTGGCCGTCTTCGTCGACAGGAACTATGCGCCCGAGGGCGCGGACCGGGAGGAGGAATACCTGGCCGAATTCATCGAGCGCTCCGGCGCCGGCGCCGCGCGCGCGAACGACGCGCCCGGCGAGGAGGAGTATCTCGCTCTCTTCATGGCCCACTCCCTCGAGGAACCGCAGAGCCGCAGCGAGCTGGTGAACGACAGCTATCTGCACCGCGGCCTGGAGATAAAATACTCCAAGTTCGTCTCCGGCTATTCCCGTCTGGACCCCGGTTCGGGCGTGGGCCTGGTCCGCCTGTCCTCCGCCTCGGTGACGCCGGAGGGCTTCAACGTCTACTCCGACGGCGCCACGCTCATGTGCTATTCCCTGCTGGGCGAGGGCGAGGTGGTGGTGAACGGCCGGGGGATAAAACTGCGCAAATATGACTTTATCTGGCTGGACTGCGCCAGCCGGCCCCATTTCCGCGCCCTGCCCGGCCGCAGTTGGGAGTGCGCCTTCGTGCGCGTCCAAGGCGCCGCCGATTCCCCGCTCTTCGCCCATGCCTGCCGGCTGCTGCGCTCGGAGGGGCTCATTCAGCTCACCTTCGGCGCGGGCACCCGCTTCCGCTCGCTTATATGGCAGCTGCTCAGCCCGCGCACGGAGTCCGGCCCAGACCCGGAGGCGGTGTACGCCCATCTGCTGCTGAGCCTCTTTCTGGAGGTGGATTTGGCCATAGTCAGCGCCTCCGCGCGTCAGGTGATAGTGCCGGACATCATCGCGGCCATCCAGAGCTATCTGGAGCGAAACTACAGCCGGAGCATCTCCCTCGACGCTCTCTCGCACACTTTCAGCATCAGTAAATACCACATGTCGCGCGAATTCAAGCGATACGTGGGCAAGAGCCCCAATGACTACCTGATAGACATACGCCTCGACCGCGCGAAGGAGCTGCTGGTGGACTCCAAGCGCACCATATCGGAGATAGGCCAGCTGGTCGGCATACCCAATACCAACCACTTCCTGTACCTCTTCAAAAACCGCGAGGGCCTGACCCCCTCCGCCTTCCGCAAGCAGCGGATATAGCGACTTTTTCATGAACAATGCAGGTGGCATGCCCCTGCAAGGCAAAAATCCACCCCATTTCTTTGGTCTTGCCCAAAGAAACGGGGTGGAGCCCCAAAGAAAGGCGCTTTCGTTGTAATATAGCGGCTGCGCAGACGCCGTAGTCGGATAACAGCCCGCATCGCCGGCCGCGCATAACTCGCTTCGCTCGCGGCGCTGCCGGTATCGATATCAGTCCGGCAGCGCCG
>CALWYL010000075.1 GCA_944385765.1 uncultured Oscillospiraceae bacterium | reverse complement strand
CCCAGGCTGCGCCTGGGGGCAGAGCGCGCACGCAGGTGCGCGGCAGGCAAAGTTTGCGCCCGCGCTGAAAGCGGGCCATCTCGGGAGTTTCCCAGGCTGTGCCTGGAGGCAATTCGCGCACAGCGGCGGACGCATAGGTTCAAGTCCCGGCCCGCGCCGGCACGTCCCCGGAAAACAAGAGTCCCCCAGGCTATGCCTGGGGGACTTATTCGCATATTGTGGCGGCGCGCCCGGCGTTGTTCCCCGCGCGCCCGGTGTCTCACGCCAGGGCCGCTCTGCGGCGCAGCGCCAGCGCCGAGACGGCCAGTCCCAGGAGCACCTGCGGCGCCAGGGCGTGTATGGCCGCGCCGAAGACATGGCACAGCGCCGGATTTGAGGCAAAGGGCGCGGTATCGGGGCCGGCGAACAGCCGCAGCGTCACGTGTTCCGGCGTGAGCAGCGTGTATGGCGCCGGGACAAATATCACCACGCCATAGACCATGGCGTGCATGAGCACGGCGCAGGCGGCCGAAACCGCCGCCACGGCCAGCAGGCCGCGGCGGGTGTTCACCGCGCGCCTGGAATACAGCAGGGCGCCGCAGAGGCAGACGGCATACAGCAGTGCCAGGTTCACCAGCGCCTGCGCGATATATGGAGCGCGGTCTGTGAAGAGCCGCGTGAGCTGCCTCCCCGTCTCGAACATGCCCAGGCCCAGCAGCGCGCCCAGGGCGAACAGCGCGGCGAAGGCCGTCACGGCCGCCGGTATGACATAGACGAAAACTGTTCTGAGGTATTTCGGGCTGTCTCCCATATTTCTCTCCCCCATATCGGCACTCACTGGACGTCTGCCCGCGTGCCGCTCTCCACTATGCGCGAGTAGCTCCTCGCGGTTATGAGGTAGATTGCGGCGTACACCGCGCAGAACACGCCCAGCGTGCCCAGAGTGCAGAGGGCGGTCAGCCGCACGTCCACCAGCTGGAACAGGCTCAGCAGCTGCACCACCAGGTTGAAGTCGAAGGCGATGTGTACGGCGGCGACGATGATGGGCAGGAAGAACACGGTGAGTATCTGGCTGTGTATGGCCCGGCGCGTCTCCCGCTCGCTGAGGCCCACCTGGCGCATTATCAAAAAGCGCCTCTGGTCCTCATAGCCCTCGGAGACCTGCTTGTAGTACATTATCAGCACCATGGCCATCAGGAACACCGCGCCCAGGAATATGCCGAGGAACAGGAAGCCGCCGGTCAGAGTGTAGGAGTCGGAGGCGAAGTCCGCGCGGATATCGGTGGTCATGTAGCTGTAATAGCCGCTCACATCATCCGCGGCCGCCATCCATCTGCCGCTCTCCGTGTCCCAGTAGGCGTCGTCCAGAGCTATCTGCTCGCTGTCCGTCAGGTCCTCGAAGTCGTAGAAGCCCTCCCAGGTGTATCCCCCGCGCTGCAGGGCGCGGCCTATCTCAAACAGGCTCTGGGTGTCTCGCACAACCAGGATGAGGTCTCGCTCGTCGGATATTGCCACGCTGTGCTCGATGTCCGTTATGGATATGTCCGCGCTCCCCAGGATATTGATTTTGAACTCGCGCCGGACGTACTCTCCGTCTTGGCTCTCCAGCACGAGGCTCGTGAGCGTGACACTCTCTCCGCCCTCATCCCCCTCCGGGAAGCGGGCAAGGGCCTCACCCTCGCCGAGGACGGGCGCCGTGTTCCCGGTAAGCAGCTCATAGCTTGCCGCCGTCAGGGCGTACACGCTGCTGTACCCATCGTCCTCCATGTCCCCCGGGGAGAGGTACAGATATTCCACCTCCGCCGTGTAGCTCGGCGCCGCGCCGTATTCCGTGTACCAGTCCACGAACTGCGCGTTCATCTGCGCGTGGTCAAATGGCGTCCGCTCCTCCTCGGAGGCGTACGTCCACGGCTCGCTGAAATAATATACCGCCTTGGCCGAGAAATCGTGCGGATAGAGCTCGTCTATCATGTCCTCCGTGCCCATGTACAGGGAGAGCGTGCCGCTTATCATGACCATCACCATGGTGGAGATGATGCAGATGTTGGCCAGGCCGGCGGCGTTGCGCTTCATGCGGTAGAGCATCCCCGAGACGCCTATAAAGTGGTTGGGCTTGTAGTAATACCGCCTGTTGGCCCGCAGCGCCTTCAGCACGGCTATGGACACCGAGGTGAAGAGGCAGTAGGTGCCTATCACCACCAGGAACACGGCGATGAAGTAGAGCGCCACGGCCATGGCCCCGTCCCTGGTCCAGACGGCGATGAAATAGCCTCCGCCCAGGGATATCACGCCCAGCAGCGTGAGGAACCAGCTGGCTTTGGGCTCTTTTTCGCCCACCTCTCCGCCGCGCAGCAGCTCCACCGGGCGCGAGCGGCCCAGGCGGGCCAGGTTGAGCAGCAGGGTGAGGGCTATCAGCGCGGCGAAGAGCAGCAGCGTCACCACCACCGCCCCCGGCTGCACGCTGATGCCGAAAGGCGCGGGGAAGCGTATCAGCCTGTAGAGTATCAGCACGCAGAGCTTGTGCAGCAATATGCCGGCGAGCAGCCCGCCGCCTATGCCCAGCAGGGCGATATACAGCGCCTCGAACACCAGCACCATGGCGATGTTGCCCTTGCCCATGCCCAGCACGTTGTAGAGCCCCAGCTCCCTCTGCCGCCGCTTCATGAGGAAGCTGTTGGTGTAGACGAGGAAGATGAAGGAGAATATGGCCAGGAAGAGCATGCCTATGAGCATGAAGCTCTGCACATAGGCCGGGCCGTTGGAGGTGTTCATCGCCAGCTGGGAGCGGCCCGGGTCGAAGTAGAGGGCCGAGAGGATATAGTAGGCCGCGGCCGTGCCCACCACGGTGAGGATGTAGGGCACGTAGAAGCGCCTGTTGTTCCTCATGCTCTGGGCGGCCAGCTTGGGGTAGAACGAGAGCTTACGCATCGAGCTCACCGCCCTGTGCCAGCACCGTCAGCGCGTCGGATATCCTGGCGAACATCTGCTCCACAGTCTGGCCTCCGCGGTAGAGCTGGTGGAACACCTCGCCGTCGCGCAGAAACAGCACCCGCTTGGCGTGGGAGGCCGCCTTCACCGAGTGCGTGACCATCAGTATGGTCTGCCCCTCGTCGTTTATGGAGCCGAAGAGGCGCAGCAGGGCGTCGGTCGCGCGCGAGTCCAGCGCGCCGGTGGGCTCGTCCGCCAGTATCAGCCTGGGACGGGTTATCAGCGCCCGGGCCACCGCCGCGCGCTGCTTCTCGCCGCCGGAGACCTCATAGGGGTACTTCCCCAGCAGGTCCTGTATGCCCAGCCTGACCGCGAGCGGGCCTATGCGGCCGCTCATCTCCTCATAGCTCCTGCCCGCGAGCACCAGCGGGAGGAAGATGTTGTCCCGCAGCGTGAAGGTGTCCAGCAGATTGAAGTCCTGGAACACGAAGCCCAGGTTGTCCCGGCGGAAGGCGGAGAGCTCGCGCTCAGATATGCCGGTTATGTCGCGCCCGTCCAGCAGCACGCTGCCGGCCGTGGGCCTGTCGAGGGCGGCCAGTATGTTCAGCAGCGTGGTCTTGCCGGAGCCGCTCTCGCCCATGATGGCGGCGTACTCGCCCTCCTCCACGGAGAAATTCACATTGCGCAGGGCCTGTACCTGGGCGCCGCCGAAGCGCGTGGTGTAGACCTTCTTCAGCCCTGTTACCTCGAGTAGTGACATGGACTTTTACCTCCTGCTTTTTCTTACGGCCATATGATAGCAGAGCGCGGCGGCGGATTCCATTCGTTTTCCTTACATTTGGGTGGCTCAAAGTGACATTTTTGTAAGTTTGGGCGCCATGAGATATGAAAAGGGCGGCGCGCCCGGGGCGCGCCGCCCGCATTGCCTTGTCAGCGCCCCAGGGCCGCGAGCAGCTGCTGCACCCTGTCGGTGCGCTCCCAGGCCACGCCCAGGTCCTCGCGCCCCATGTGGCCGTAGGCGGCCAGGCGGCGGTAAATGGGCTTTCTGAGCCCCAAATCGCGGATGATGGCCGCCGGTCGCAGGTCGAACACCTCGCCTATCGCCCGCTCCAGCTCGCTGTCCGGCACCGCGCCGGTGCCGAAGGTGGTGACGTTCACGCTCACCGGGTTCGCCACGCCAATGGCGTAGGCCAGCTGCACCTGGCAGCGGCGGGCCAGGCCGGCGGCCACGATGTTCTTGGCTATCCAGCGCGCGGCGTAGGCCGCGGAGCGGTCCACCTTGGTGGGGTCCTTGCCGGAGAAGCAGCCGCCGCCGTGCGGGGCGCTGCCGCCGTAGGTGTCCACTATTATCTTGCGCCCGGTGAGGCCGGAGTCGGCGGCGGGGCCGCCCTTGACGAAGCGCCCGGTCGGGTTTACATAACACTTTATGTCCCCCTTGTTGAGCTCCGCCGGTATGGTGGGCAGGATGACATGCTCTATCATGTCGGCGCGTATCTGCGCGAGCTCCGCCTCGGCGGAGTGCTGGGTGGAGACGACCACCGTGTCCACGCGCAGCGGCTCGCCCTCGGCGCTGTACTCTATGGTCACCTGGGTCTTGCCGTCCGGGCGCAGGTAGGGCAGCTGGCCGCTCTTGCGCACCTCGGTGAGGCGCCTGGCCAGCTTGTGCGAGAGCGAGATGGGCAGGGGCATGAGCTCCGGCGTCTCGTCGCAGGCGTAGCCGAACATCATGCCCTGGTCGCCGGCGCCGTT
>CALWYL010000074.1 GCA_944385765.1 uncultured Oscillospiraceae bacterium | reverse complement strand
AGCAGCGCGGCCTTCTCCGGCTCCATGCCGTCCTCCACCGCCGCGTCGCGCAGGTTCTCCACCAGGAAGTAGATATAGGCCGCCCCGCTGCCGCTGAGCGCGGCCACGGAGTCTATCTCGCTCTCCTCCACGCGCACGGCCACGCCGGCGGCGGAGAAGATGCGCGCAGTCAGCTCCACGTCCTCCTCCGTGGCCGTCTTTCCGGGGGCCACCCCGGCGGCCCCGCAGCCCACGGCCAGCGCCAGGTTCGGCATCACCCGGGTCACCCGCGCCTGGGGGAAAGCCGCCTCCACGGCGGCCGTGCCTATGCCGGCCATGATGCTCACCACCAGCGCGCCCGGGGCGATGTGCGCCGCGTAGGTCCCCGCCGCGGCGGGGAAGCTCTGCGGCTTCACGGCCACCACCACGCAGCCGGCCTCCCCTATGCGCTCCGGCGCGGCGCTCACGGTGCCGTACAGCCTCGCCACCTCGCCCGTGCTCACCGGGTTATTGGGGTTGACCACCAGTATGTCCTCCCCCGGCGTGCCCGTGCCCACCAGGCCGCCGATGATGGCCCTGGCCATGTTCCCGCTGCCGATAAAGGCGTATTTCATCTCTCGGCGCCCCCTCTTTCAGGGCCTCGCCTGGCCGGAGCCGATGACGAGGTACTTGTAGCTGGTTATCTCCCTCAGTCCCATGGGCCCGCGGGCGTGCAGCTTCTGGGTGGATATGCCCAGCTCCGCCCCGAAGCCGAACTCAAAGCCGTCGGTGAAGCGGGTGGAGGCGTTCCAGTCCACCACGGCCGCGTCCACATTCCTGAGGAAGTACTCCGCGCTCTTCTCGTCCGCGGTCAGTATGCACTCCGTGTGCTTTGTCCCGTAGCGGTTTATGTGCTCCACGGCCTCCTCCACCCCGGAGACCACCTTCACCGCCATGGCCAGGCGCAGGTATTCGTCGGCCCAGTCGGCCTCCGTGGCCGGTATCATGCCCTCGGTGTAGCCGGCGGCGGGCAAGTCGCCGTGCAGCTCCACCTCGCGGTCCGTGAGGGCCTTGAGCAGTGCCCGCAGGTGCTCCTCCGCCCAGGCGGAGTGCACGAGCAGCGTCTCCGCGGCGTTGCACACGCCCGTGCGCTGGGTCTTGGCGTTTATGACTATCCTCTCGGCCATCTCATAGTCCGCCGAGGCGTCCACATACACATGGCAGTTGCCGGTGCCCGTCTCCAGCACGGGCACGGTGGAGTTCATCACCGCGTTGCGTATCAGCCCCGCGCCCCCTCGGGGCACTATCAGGTCTATGCACTCGCGCAGCTTGAGCATCTCGTCCACCGCGCCGTGGCTCTTGTCCTCCACCAGGCACACAGCGTCCGGCGTTATGCCCTGCGCCTCCAGGGTCTCGCGCATGACGCGCACCAGCGCCGCGCTGGACTCAAAGGCCGAGGCGCTCGAGCGCAGCAGCACGGCGCTGCCGGCCTTGAAGGTCAGCGCGGCCGCGTCCACCGTCACATTGGGCCTGGCCTCGTATATCATGCCTATCACGCCCATGGGCACGCGGACCTTCTTTATCAGCAGCCCATTGGGCCGGGTCCACTGCTCCATCACCTCGCCCACGGGGTCCGGCAGCTCGGCCACCTGGCGCAGCCCCTCGGCCATGCCCTCGATGCGCTGCGCGTTGAGCATCAGGCGGTCGAGCAGCGAGCTCTCCATCCCCCGCGCCCGCGCGCTCTCCATGTCCCGGCCGTTGGAGTCCAGTATCTCCTCCGTCCTCTCAACCAGCGCCGCCGCTATGGCCCTCAGGGCTCTGTTCTTGCTCTCCGTGTCCAGCTGAGCCGTCAGCACGGAGGCGGCCTTGGCCGCTCTCGCGCTCTCCATAAGTGTCCTCATCCACCGCACCTCCAGTTTTTGTATTGGGTATGTCAAATTTTGTTGTCCGCTATATTTTCCGCGCCCAGTTGTCCTGGTGTATGACCTCCGGCGGCCGCCCGGGGAACTGCCCCTCCGCCGCGGCCGACGACAGCCCGGCTATCTCCCGTATCTCCTGGGAGCTGTAGTTGACTATCCCCCTGCCCAGCAGTTCGCCGGCCCCGGAGAGGTACACGTTCACCACGTCCCCGGCGGAGAAGTCGCCCTCGCAGGCCCTTATGCCCGCGGGCAGCAGGCTCTTGCCCCTCGCGCACAGCGCGTCCGCCGCGCCGCCGTCAATATATACGCTCCCCGCCGCCTGGGCGTAGAAGGCCATCCACTGCAGCCGGGTCTTCATGCCGCCGCCGGGTTTGAAATAGGTTCCCCGGGCCGTGCCCTCCACGGCCTTTTCCAGCGCGTCCGGCTCGGCCGAGGAGCATATCACCACGGCCACGCCGGCCCCGGCGGCCAGCTTGGCGCCCTCCACCTTGGTGGCCATGCCTCCGGTGCCGTTGCTGCTGCCGGCCCCGCCGGCCAGGGCCTCTATCTCCGGCGTCACCCGCTCCACATAGGGTATGTGCCTGGCCTCCGGGTCCGTCCGCGGGTTGGCGGTGTAGAGCCCGTCCATGTCGGTCAGTATGACCAGCAAATCCGCGTGCAGCATGGCCGCCACCTGGGCCGAGAGCATGTCGTTGTCGCCCAGCTTGAGCTCGGCTATGGACACGGTGTCGTTCTCGTTTATCACGGGCACCGCCCCCCGCGAGAGCAGCACCTCCAGCGCCGCGAAGGCGTTCTGATACCTCCGCCGGTCCCGGAAGTCTCCCCGGGTGAGCAGCAGCTGGGCGGCCACATAGCCCCGCTCGCTGAGGGCGGAGGAGTACTCCTCCATCAGCAGCCCCTGGCCCACCGCCGCGCTTGCCTGCTTGGCCGCCACGGCCGTGGGCCGCTCGTGGTAGCCCAAAAGCGAGTAGCCCGCCGCTATGGCCCCGCTGGTCACCAGCACCACCTGATGCCCCTCGTCGCGCAGGGAGGCTATCTGCCCCGTCAGGCCTCTGAGCTTCTCTGTCGAGAGCCTGCCGCTCCTCTCCGTCAGCGAACTGGTGCCTATTTTCACGACCACGGTCTTTTTCCCGCCCATGTGCCGTCCTCCCGCGTCAAAAAGTCTTGATTTGCTATTATATCACAGCGGTGCGAAATATCCAAGCATATAAAACCGCGCCGCCGCGTGATATAATGTAAAACATCTATGAACTGGGGGCGGAGGACATGAAAAAGCGCATTCTCTTCATCGGCACCGGCGGCACCATAGCCTCGGAGCTCAGCCAGGGCGGGCTCCTGCCCGGCCTGGGGGCGGACGCCCTGCTGAGCTACGTGCCGGACGTGGCCGAGCTCTGCGAGGTGGAGTGCCTGCAGCTGTACGAGCTGGACAGCACGGACATCGGCCCCCGGCACTGGCTGGGCATGGCCCGGGCCGTCGAGGACAACTACGGCCGCTTCGACGGCTTCGTGATAAGCCACGGCACGGACACCATGGCCTACACCGCCGCCGCGCTCAGCTACCTCGTCCGCTTCAGCCCCAAGCCCATCGTCCTCACCGGCGCGCAGAAGCCCATAGGCTTCGACGCCACGGACTCCCGCACCAACCTGCGCGACAGCTTTGAGTGCGCCTGCACGCGGGACATGCACGGCGTGGCCATAGTGTTCAACGGCCGCGTCATCCTGGGCACCCGCGCGTGCAAGACGCACACCAAGAGCTTCGACGCCTTCGCCAGCATCAACTACCCCAACATAGCCGACGTGCGCGACGGCCGGGTGATACAGTACATAGTGCCGGAGTTCCTGCCCAATCCCCTGTTCTCCCGCGAGCTGGAGACGCGCGTGGGCCTGGTCAAGCTGATTCCCGGCGCGGGTGCGGAGCAGCTGGAGTTCATGCTCGGCCGCTGCCGCGCGCTGATAATAGAGAGCTTCGGCGTGGGCGGCCTGCCGCACTCGCGGGGCATGCACGAGCTGGTCTCCGCCGCCGCCCGCGCCGGCAAGACGGTGGTCATGACCACCCAGGTGCAGAACGAGGGCAGCGACCTGGCCGTCTACGCCACGGGCCGCCCCCTGGCCGAGGACAGCGCCGTGCTGGAGGCCTACGACATGACCACGGAGTCCGCCGTGGCCAAGCTGATGTGGCTGCTCCCCCGCGCGTGCTCTCCGGAGGAGGTGCGGGAGCTCTTCTATGCCCCGGTGTCGCACGACATATTGACCATCCCGCAGTAGGCCGCGCCCGTCTTGCAGAGCACGTTCAAAGGGCGGGGGCCCGCGGCAAAAAACCACCCCGTCTCCCTCCCCCAGCGGGAAGGAGACGGGGTGGAGCCCCAATAAAGGCGCTCCCGCGGCGGCGCGGGGCGCGCCTCCCGGCCCTCAGGATTTGTCTCTGGGGAGGAAGCGCCCCAGGAGCCCCAAAGCCACCGCCGCCGCCAGCAGCGCCGCCAGGATGAGCACCATCACGTTGCCCCCGGCCGTGGGTGCGCTGACCCAGTCGCTGAAATCCACGCTGTAGGGGTGCAGCAGCTCATAGTGGTTGCTCGCCTGCCAGCCGTCGGCGAGCATCACGCGGTCCACGCCCCAGGGGGCCACCCAGACCCAGAGCGCGGCGGCCAGGCAGGAGAGGGAGGCGCGGTAATACCTGTTCACCGGCAGGTAGCGAAGGCAGAGCAGCAGCGCCAGGGGCAGGGCAAGGCATATCAGCGTGAGCGGCACGTCGAAGGTAAAGAAGTTGTCTGAGCCGGAGAGGTGGCTGGTCCAGCCCAGCAGGGCGAACAGCAGCGCCGCCACTATGCCCAGCCAGACGGCGGCCTTATGCCGCCTCAGCTCGGCGGGCAGGGGCAGCTGGCGCATGAGAAGCGGCAGCAGCACCGCGCTCTCGCCCAGCAGCGTGCCCAGTATGGCGGTCAGCAGCCAGTGCCCGGGCGAGGTGGTCAGGCGGATGACGGCCAGCAGCAATATGAGCAGCGCGGTCTCCGCCGCGAAGTAGAGCAGGGATTTCCTGTGCGCCAGGGCAGGGGGTAGCGGCAGCCGGCGGAGGACAAAGGGGAGGAAGAGCGCGCCGAGCCCCAAAAGCACGCCGCAGGCCGCCGTGGGGAACCAG
>CALWYL010000073.1 GCA_944385765.1 uncultured Oscillospiraceae bacterium | reverse complement strand
TCCGTCTGCGGCGAGCCGGTGGCGGAGAGCCACGTGCGGCTGCAGCAGGGCGAGACCGTCTGCTGCCGCTGCCACAGCGCATACTCGAGGGGACTGTGATTGGGACGGGCCGCCCGCGCCGGCACACGGCGCGGGCGGCTCTTTTTGAACACCGGGGAGGCGCAGGCGGCAAAATGCGGGGACTCCACCGCCTCTCGGTTGCCACCTGGGGCCATTGGGGGTAAAATGGGGTGAGGTGAGAGGCGTGTACGAGCTGGACAAGGGGAAATTCGGGCGCTTTGTGGCCGGGAGGCGGCATGAGCTGGGGCTGACCCAGCGCGAGCTGGCCTCCCGCCTGGGAGTGTCCGACAAGGCCGTCTCCAAGTGGGAGACGGGGCAGTCGCTGCCGGACGTGGCGCTGGTGGTGCCGCTGGCGGAGGCCCTGGGGGTGAGCGCGAGCGAGCTGCTGGAGTGCCGGCGCTTCGGCGGCGGCGAGGAGATGGACAGCGAGAGGGTGGAGCGCCTGGTGCGCTCGGCGCTGACGCTCTCGGACGGGCCGGCGCGGCCCGGAGCGGTGGAGCGGCGCGCGCGGCTGGGGCTGTATGTGCTCGCGCTGGCCCTGGGGGCGGCCGGGATTGGGGGCCTCTTCGTCGCGGGAGGGCTTTGGCTGCGGCATGGGGCGCTGATGTGCGGCCTGTCGGCGCTCTTCGGGCTCTGGTTCTGCTTCTGGGGCCGGGAGCGGCTGCCGCGCTACTACGACGAGAACAGCCTGAGCTCCATCAGCGACGGGCCGTTCCGCATGAACCTGCCGGGGGTGCGCCTCAACAACCGCAACTGGCCGCACATAATGCGCGTGGGGAGGATATGGTGTCTGTGCTCCATGGCCGCCGCGCCCTGGGCGGAGCTGCTCTGTTCGGCGCTCCTGCCGGCGGGTTGGGAGGCGGCGCCGCTTCCGGCGTACCTGGCGGCGCTTTTTGTGCCCATGGTGATTGCGGCGCGCAGGCACGGGTGAGTAAAAACAGAGCGGCCAGCCGGCTTTTAGCCGGCTGGCCGTTGTCTTTATATACGCGCCGTCAGCGCAGGCGGAGCAGGAGCAGGATGTCCAGCAGCCCGTCCAGAAAGAGGCAGAGGCCGAAGAAGCCGACGGCCAGCTCCACCGTGCCGAAGGGGTTGAGCACCATGACGACGCCCACCAGCAGCAGGCAGGCGGAGAGCAGCAGCGTGAGATACCAGCGCGTATAGCCCAGCTTGCGCAGCTCCAGGCTGCGGGAGAGCTTGCCCGCGCCGTCTATTATCAGCACCACGCCCAGCAGGAAGGGCAGGATGGACATCACCAGGCGGGGGGAGGCCAGGCAGAGGGCGCCCACGGCGGCCAGGGCCACACCCACGGCGAGCTCGCCGCCGGAGGCCGTGCCGCGGTGCAGGAAGTAGTCCAGCAGGCGCACGGCGGCGAAAATCAGCGCACAGATGCCGAGGCCGGCGCAGAGCACGCTGGCCGTGAGGCCCGGGCGCAGTATGAGTACCAGGCCCAGCACGGCGCAGGCCGCCGCCGGGAGGAGCTGACGCGCGGTGGAATTCATGTGTACCTCCTAGAGATTGCAGAGCCGCCAGATTATGGCGCTGAGTTCGGCGCGGGTGAGACGGTCGTAGGGGCGGAACACCCGGTGATTGCCCGCTATGGTGCCCTCGAGCACGCCGTTCTCGTAGAGGGCGGTGGCGTAGGGGTCGTCTATGTCGGCAAAGGGGCTGGAGCCGGTGGGCGAGAGGCCCAGGGCCCGGCAGGCCATCTGGGCCACCAGGGAGCGGTTGACCGGGTAGTCGAGTTCGGTGATGTCGTCGGGGGAGACTATGGCGTAGTCCACGGCCAGGGCCAGGTAGCCGCTGGCCCAGCGGTAGTCGGTGGGGGCCTGCTCGCCGTAGCCCGCCGCGAGCAGTATCAGCTTGAGGGCCTCGCCGTTGGTGACGCTGCCGTCGGGGTCGAATATCCCCGCGCCGCGGCCCTCGACGGCCCCGGTGTAGGCCAGGGGGGCGACGTACTTGTAGTACCAGGTGTCGTAGCTCACATCGCTGAAAACGGGCTCCGTGAGCTCGCCGGTGGGCTCCAGCAGGCGGTAGTCGCCGTCCTCCGTCAGGCTGTAGCTGTACTCGTAGCCCGGCGTGCCGCCGAAGCGGTAGTCGCCGTAGAGGAAGAGCTTGGCCTCGGCCAGGCGGCGCTGGAGCAGGCCCTCGCTTATCTCCGTGCCGATGTGGCAGTAGCGGGCGAAGATGTTCACCACGGCGTCGTCGCTGTAGCCGCCGTGGCCGCTGGTGAGCATGTTGTAAATCTGGTAGTCGGAGCCCAGCCAGCCTATGCCCAGGTTGTATGTAAAGCTGATGAGCGCGTCGTACTCGTGCTGCTCGAGCTCCAGGCCCATGGAGAGGAGATAGGAGTCCAGCACGGACTCCATTCGCGCCAGGTCGCCGCGCATGAGGGCGTCGGCCTCCGCCTCGCTGACGCCCAGAGGGTAGTCGAACTCGCCGCACTGGGTGCCGTAGCCTATGGCCCAGCCGGTGGTGTCGCCGTGGACGGTGGGGGAGAAGCCCTCGAATGACTTTATGAACTGTATGCAGGCCTCGCTGGTGCGCAGTCCTTCCTCCGCCGGCGCGGCCAGCGCGGCAGACGAGAGCAGCAGACATGCGCAGAGGGCGAGGCACAGGGTCCGCTTGAGCATGGTGTCCTCCTGTACGCCTGTGGGGATAGATGGGAGAATTATAGCACCCATTGGGGAAAAACGCAACAGCCGCGCACCACTAAAAGGGTCGAACGGTGTCGCACGCGGGATATTTTCCCCACACTTGCCGCATTATGGGGAAAGTGCTATACTGGGTGGCAGAGAAAAAAGGGGGGATGCGCGTGTACACTGCAGTGCTCATCAGGGAACATGCGGAGCGCATGGAGGAGGCCGCCGAGTGGTTCGCCGGCAAATGGGGCATACCCGCGGCGGAATACCTGGCCAGCATGAGGGCCTCCGCCGCCGGGGGCGGCGCCGTGCCGCAGTGGTACCTGCTGCTGGACGGCGATGGGTGCATAGCCGGCGGCTGCGGGGTGATAGAGAACGACTTCCACGAGCGGAGGGACCTGGCGCCCAACCTCTGCGCGCTCTTTGTGGAGCCGGCGCACCGGCGGCGCGGGCTGGCCCGGCGGCTGGTGGACCTCGCGCTGGACGACATGGCGGGCCTGGGCTTGGGGCGGCTCTATCTCATCACCGACCACGAGGGGCTCTACGAGCGCATGGGCTGGAGCTTCATCGGCACAGTGCGCTGCGACGGGGGAGAGCTCAGCCGGATGTACGCCTCCCCGCAGAGGGGCTAGGAAAATGAAAAAGCGCCCTGCCTTCAGGCAGGGCGCTGTGATTTTTAAACTCTGCCGCCGCGGCGGCCGGTGCTCAGAACGCCAGAGACGGGGTGATGCTGACGTTGAAGTCGTGGCTGACGACGTTTATCACGTCATCGACGGAACTGTCGATATAGGCGTTGCGGCGCTTGGAGACAGCGGACAGACCCTCTTCCAGGGTGACGGCAGCCTCGGCCTCGCGCTCGCCCTTGACCTCATAATTCACACCGATGCTCTCAACGATTTTCATGGGGGTTTCTCCTTTCTGCGGGCCCTGGGCCCTGACTTTTTTCATGTCCCTCAGTTCGTGAATAATATAACGCACTGGCCGCAGAATGTCAAGAGAATATCAATGTACAAATTGTCAGAAAATTATCAGGGATCTCCCGCCGACCTTCGTCACTTATGCTATCTTCGCCTTTTGGGCGGCGCGGATGTCGGCCACGGTGGCGGAGCGGGTGTGTTCGATGTGTTTCCAGCCCACGCGGCGGGTGAAGAGCGCGGCGAAGGAGATGGGGATGTAGGTGAGCATGAAGAGGGGGAAGGTGAAGTTGTAGAGCACCTTCTTCCAGGCGGGGGCGTAGATGTGCCGCCACTCGGTGACGGTGGTGACGGTGCCTATCACCAGCACGGTGAGGCAGGAGTTCACCAGCAGGCTGCCGAGGGAGGAGAGCACCGTGTCCAGCCCGTGGCCGGAGGCTATGCTGAGCACTATGGCGGCCAGGTTGGCCCCCAGGCCGGCGAAGGAGAGAATGGCCGCCGGCATGATGGCCATGCTCATGTCGTAGCAGGCGAAGGAGCCGCGGAATACGCCGCGTATCAGCTTGCCGCCGTATTTGCCGAACACCTGGATGTAGCCCCGGGACCAGCGCAGGCGCTGGTGCCAGCTCTGGATGAAGCGGGTGGGCTGCTCGTCGTAGAGCACGGCCTTCTCGCAGTAGCCTATCTTCCAGCCGCGGGTGACGCACTCGATGGTGAACTCGATGTCCTCCGTGAGCAGGAAGAAGTGCCAGCCGCCGCACTCGTCTATGGCCCGGCGGGAGAAGAGGAAGCCGGTGCCGGAGACGGCGGCGCTTGTCCCCAGGCGCATGCGGCAGCGGTTGAGGAACTGGGACTCGCGCAGGAACCACAATGCGTAGCCGGCGGAAATCCAGTTGTCGCCGTAGTTCTTGGAGTTGCGGTAGCTGGTGACGACCTCGTAGCCGTCGGAGAAGGTGCGGTCCATCTCCTCGATGTAGCTCTCCTCCAGGACGTTGTCGGCGTCGAACACGAAGTAGCCCTCAAAGGGGTGCTGGGGGTAGAGCTCGTCTATGCGCTCCATGAGGAAGGCCAGGGCGTAGCCCTTGCCTATGCGCGAGGTGTCGAAGCGCTCGAACACCACGGCGCCGTGCTCGCGGGCGATGCTCGCCGTGTCGTCCGTGCAGTTGTCGGCCACCACGAAGGTGGTGACGAGGGAGCCGTCATAGCTCTGGCGGGAGATGCTGTCGAGCAGGTTGCCGATGACGGCCCGCTCGTTGCGCGCCGAGATGAGCACCGCGTAGCGGTGCTCGCGCCCGCGCCGGTGCGGGCGAGCCTTCTTGAACACCGGCACCAGGATGTAGAGGAACTGGTAGCTGTAACAGAGTATGAATATCACGGAGATGACGTAGTTAACGACTTTCAATGCGTCCATCGTGATGCCTCCCTTGGGTCTATGGGTCCATGATACGCGAAGAAGCTTAAAATATCAGGGGTAATTTCTTTAAATTTTCATTAAATGAGCAACTGTATTAAAACCGGTGACACTGTATCACGGCGCCGTGCGTATGTCAAGTAAAATATGAGCGAAATCCCTACGCGTCATCAACAAATTACTTTGATGAAAATCGAAATAATATGTTGACAAATATTGAATGATGTTGTATTCTCCTGTTTGATGAATATCAAAGGGAGTGAGCACATGTCATCAATTTCATCGAAATATTCGGCCCTCCGCGGAGAGAGGGAGTACTTCAAGCTGCTGGCGGCCAACGCCGTCAACCGCTTCGGCGACTCGGTGGACAGCAT
>CALWYL010000072.1 GCA_944385765.1 uncultured Oscillospiraceae bacterium | reverse complement strand
CGCCGCCGCCCTGGGCGCCGACATCGCCCTGTTCCCCGAGATGTGGAGCTGCGGCTACGCCTTCCCGCAGGAGCGCGGGGCCCGCCGCGCGCTCGCCCAGCCGCCGGACGGTGACTTCGTCCTCTCCTTTGGCCGCACTGCCGCGGAGCTGGACATGGCCATAGCCGTCACCTACCTGGAGCGGGCGGAGAGCTGCGAGTGCAACTCCCTCGCCCTCTTTGACCGCCGCGGGCGGCGGGTGCTGGACTATGCCAAAGCGCACACCTGCGATTTCGGCGAGGAGCGCGTGCTCGGCCGCGGAGACGGCTTCCCCGCCGCGGAGCTGGACACGGCGGCCGGCCGGGTGAATGTCGGGGCCATGATATGCTACGACCGCGAGTTTCCCGAGAGCGCCCGGCTGCTCATGCTCCGGGGCGCCGAGCTGGTCCTGGTGCCCAACGCCTGCCCCATGGAGCTCAACCGCCTCGCGCAGCTGAGAGCGCGCGCTTTTGAGAACATGCTGGCGCTGGCCACCTGCAACTACCCCCGCGGCCAGCCGGACTGCAACGGCCGCTCCACGCTCTTCGACGGCGTGGCCTATACGCCGGACGAGCCCCTCTCGCGCGACACCTGCGTCCTCGAGGCCCCGGAGGAGCCCGGCATCTACATCGCCCGGCTGGATCTCCGGCTGCTGCGCGCCTACCGCTCGCGGGAGGTGCACGGCAACGCCTACCGCCGCCCGGAGCTCTACGGCGCTCTGTGCGGCGAGGGCATATCCCCGCCCTTCATACGCGGCGACCGCAGGAGCTGAGCCGCGTCAAAAATAAAGGAGGAAAGAACTATGGCCCAAGATACCCCCCTCACCTTGAGAAACGAGGTCATGTACTCGGTATTCGTCCGCAATTTCAGCCCGGAGGGCAGCTTTGAGGGCGTGCGCCGCTCCCTGGAGCGCATCTCCGCCCTGGGCGTGGACACCATCTGGCTCATGCCCATACACCCCGTGGGCGAGGCGGCCCGCAAGGGCAGCCTGGGCAGCCCCTACGCCATACGCGACTACCGCGCGGTGAACCCCGAGTTCGGCACTCCGGACGACCTGCGCCGCCTGGTGGACGACATCCACGCCCTCGGCATGCGCTGCATCATAGACGTGGTGTACAACCACACCTCCCCCGACTCCGTGCTCGCCCATGAGCACCCCGAGTGGTTCTACCGCGGCGCCGACGGCCGCCCCGCCCCCCGCGTGCCCGACTGGAGCGACGTCGTCGACCTCGACTACTCCTCCTCCCCCGCCCTCTGGGACTATCAGATTGAGACGCTCAGGTACTGGGCGGAGCTGGTGGACGGCTTCCGCTGCGACGTGGCCCCCATGGTCCCCCTGGATTTCTGGCTCCGCGCGCGCCGTGAGGTGGCCGAAGTGCGCCCCGGCTGCCTGTGGCTGGCCGAGTCCTTTGAGCCGGCCTTCGTCCGCTACAACCGCGCCCACAGCACGCCCTCGCTCTCCGACTCCGAGCTCTACCGGGCCTTCGACCTCTGTTACGACTACGACATGGCCAACTCCCTCATTGCCTCCGTGCGCGACAAGTCCGGGCTGTCGAACTACGCCTCCCTGCTCAACCTGCAGGAGGGCATCTACCCCGCCAACTACGCCAAGCTGCGCTTCCTGGAGAACCACGACCGGCCGCGCGCCGCCTTTCTCATCCCCAATGCCAGGGCCCTGGCCTCCTGGACAGCCTTCCTCTACTTCCAGCGGGGCACGGCGCTGGTGTACGCCGGGCAGGAGCGCGGCGTGCAGCACCTGCCCAGCCTCTTTGAGCGGGACACCGTGGACTGGGACGGCGGCATAGCGGAGCTCTCGCCGCTCATGCGCAGCCTCTACGACCTGAAGAAGGACCCCATATTCGCCCAGGGGGCCTATTCCGTCTCCGCTCACCCCGGCGGCGTCCTCTCCGCCGAGTACACCCTCCCCGGCCGGCGTCTCTTCGGGGCCTTTCCCACCGTCCCCCTGCCCGCGCTCATCGAGACCGGCCTGCCCGACGGCCAGTACCCCGACCTGCTCAGCGGGCGCACCGTGGAGGTCTGCTTCGGCATGGTCTCCACAGACGGCGTCCCCCTGGTCATCGAGACGCCCTGAGCCCCGCGCATAAAAAATTGCCCGTATGCTCTCGCATACGGGCAATCCCCCGCCGCTGCCGTGGGGACCCGATTATAACCTGCACTTCTCCTGCAGGTGGGTCACCTCTCCCTCGCTACCACGCTTCCAACTTCCGGCCCCGCCGTACGGGGTCCGGGAGGCCTGCAATCCGCGCGGGAATACGGCGTCCCTTATTATAAATGTGGGTCTAAAAGGGTCCTGAAAAACATACGTTCCGCAAACAGGGCAGGAATAAAAGCAGATTTAAGTGCTCCGCGCCGCAGGGGGGAACTTATTAGTCCTCCGCCTCGTCAGAGTCCTCGTCGTTGAACAGCTGCTCCATGAACACATCGTAGACCTCAGCCAATTCCTGCTCGTCGTCCACGGAGCAGAAGAGCTCCTCGCCGTTCTCCTCCTCTATGCGCAGCAGGATGTAGCCGTAGTCGGGATCGTCCTCGTCCATGTCCGCGGGGAGAAAGGCCGCATAGCTCCGGCCCTTGTGCTCTATCTCCGCGAGCTGCTCGAGCTCGAACTCGTTGCCGTCCTCGTCCTCGATGGTGATGTAGCTGCTGCCGAAATCCTCGTCCATGTCAACTGACCTCCGGGGTTCTCTTTAACTTTGCACTTACATTCTACTCTATTCCCGCGCAGAAATCAATCGTATTTTTTGCCTCCCGCTCAGGAGCCCAGGTCCTCCAGCAGGCTCAGCAGCTCCTCGCGGTCCGCCACGGCGATGCCGCTGCTCAGTATCTCCCGGTCCGCCTCGCGCAGCGACCGCAGTTCGATGTCGGTCACGCTTATGGGCCCGTCCCCCGAGCGGGGGCTGAACACGCCTATGCAGCCGTCGTACTCCCTCAGCACGAACTCCGCCTCCTCCACCGAGCAGCTGGGCTCATACCGGAAGCTGCTCTTTTTCGTCTCCACGCGCTGCGGCGCCGCACCCATGCCGGCGAGGGCCGAGGTGGCCGACCACGCGGCCGCCAGCGCCAGCAGGCCCAGTCCCGCGCATTTTATCCAGGTTTTTTTCACGTTTTCCACCCCCTCGGGTAAATTATCCCACAAAGCGGCCAAACTATACCGCCGCCGCCATTCTTGAACAAAATTTAAAAATTTAAAATCTGGCTATCCCTTTTCGACAGATTGTGATATATTGATATTCTACAATGGCTTAGAGCGGCCTCCCGCCGCCCAAGGCCAAGGCACGGAGGTGCGAACACAACATGGGATCCGATAAGCTCAGGCGCGTGGAGAAGGCCGCCGGCGGCGTGGCCGGCACGGTGTTCGGCGCGCTCGGCCTGGCCGCCAAGATATTGGCCACCATAGTCCTCATATTCTTCACCACGGCGCTGCTCTTCGCCTGCATCTTCGCTTTCTATGTCAAGACGACGCTGCAGGACGACCTGGACGTCTCCCTCTCCGACTACTCGCTGTCCGAGTCCAGCATCCTCTACTATGAGGACGCCAACGGCGAGTGGCAGGAGCTCTCCACGCTCTCCGGCAGTGAAAACCGCATCTGGGTGGACCTGGACCAGATACCCGACCACCTGGTGAAAGCCCTCGTCTCCATCGAGGACCGCCGCTTCTACGACCACAAGGGCGTGGACTGGTTCCGCACTTTGGCGGCCATAACCACCATGTTCTCCTCGTCGGACAGCATCTTTGGCGGCTCCACCATAACCCAGCAGCTGATAAAGAACCTCACCGGCAACGACGACGTCACCGTCAAGCGAAAACTGGTGGAGATTTTCCAGGCCCTGGAGTTTGAGAAGAAATACGACAAGGACGAGATAATCACCTGGTATCTCAACGCCGTCTACTTCGGCGAGGGCAGCTACGGAATCTACGCCGCGGCCAAGACCTACTTTGACAAGGAGCCCATAGAGCTCACTCTGGCGGAGAGCGCGGCCATAGTCGGCATAGTCAACCTGCCCACCTACTACAGCCCCTTCTACAGCGAGGAGAACAACAAGGCCCGGCAGGAGACCGTGCTGCGCGAGATGTACGAGCAGGGCTACATCAACTACGACGAGTACACCGCGGCCGTGAACGAGCCGCTGGTGTTCGCCCGCTCGGCCAACGAGGCCCGCCAGCAGGAGATATACTCCTGGTATGTGGAGACGGTCATCGAGGACGTGAAGGCCGACCTCATGGAGCAGAAGGGCATCAGCGCCGACGCCGCGGAGCAGCTGCTCTACTCCGGCGGCTACCGCATCTACACCTGCTATGACCCGGCCATCCAGGCCAAGGTGGACGCCGTCTACGAGAACCTGGACGCCCTGCCGAAGGCCTACCGGGCCAGCGAGCAGCAGCTGCAGAGCGCCATTGTCATCATGGACCCCTACACGGGCGAGATAGTGGCCCTGGCCGGCGGCGTGGGCGAGAAGACGGCCAACCTGATAACCAACCGGGCCACCCAGTCGGAGCGGCCGCCAGGCTCCTCCTTCAAGCCCCTCAGCGTCTACGCCCCCGCCATCGAGGCCGGGCTGATAACGCAGAACACCCTGGTGAACGACGCGCCTGCGGGCGAGATAACCCTCTCCGGCACCAGCTGGTATCCCAATAACTCCGACTACGGCAACCGTGGCATTATAACCATACGCCAGGCCGTCATGAGCTCGCTGAACACCGTGGCCGCCCAGGTGCTGGATAAGCTGGGGCTCGACGCCTCGTACAGCTTCCTGGAGAACAACCTCGGCTTCACCACGCTCATAGAGCAGGACCGCAACTACCCCTCCCTCTCCCTGGGCGAGCTGACCAACGGCGCCACCGTGCGCGAGATGACGCAGGCCTTCTGCACCTTCGTCAACGGCGGCATCTTCACCGAGAGCCACGTCTACACCCGCGTGACGGACGCCGCCGGCAGCCTGGTGCTGGAGAACAACGTGGAGACGCACGTGGCCATGAAGGCCAACACGGCCTATAACGTGCTGGACATGCTCTACGGGGCCGCCAGCGGCGGCACGGGCACCGAGGCCAACTTCTGGAGCCAGCCCGTGGCCGGCAAGACCGGCACCTCGTCCAACTACTGGAACCGCTGGTTCTGCGGCACCACCGCCTACTACACCGCCGCCGTCTGGACCGGCTACGACATGCCCGAGCACATGTATTTCTACGGCAACCCCGCCGCGCAGATTTGGCGCAGCGTGATGTCCTCCGTGCACGAGGGCCTGGAATGGAAGAGCTTCCCCACGCCCAGCTATGTCGGCGGCGACACCATGATTTTCGGCGACCTCAGCTCGCCCTCCCCCTCGCCCAGCGAGGAGCCGGAGGAGAGCGCCTCCCCCGATGAGCCCGCCGAGTCCACGGAACCCGTGGAGCCCGTGGAGCCTGTGGAGCCGGCCGAGTCCGGCGCGCCCTCCGGCGAGGACGGGGACCGCGGCTACGTATT
>CALWYL010000071.1 GCA_944385765.1 uncultured Oscillospiraceae bacterium | reverse complement strand
GACGGCGAGGCCGGACGCAAATTCTCCGATGAGATTGGCCTAAATCTCTACGAGTTCTGAGAGTGGCGCCCCGGACTATACCGCGGTCAACGCTATTGCCATTATCGGGGAAGTGGACAGAGGCGGACGGATTATCACAACATGGACGTGAAAATCCCGCCCCGGAGAGCTCCGGGGCGGGATTTTTTATATCACTGGGTAGAATGTACCGCCGCCGCGGGTGATTATCAGCTGGGCGGCGAGGGCCAGCAGCCAGGCCAGCTCCGCGATGTGCGATATCATGTAGCACTTGCCGCTCGCCCTGCCCGCGCGCTCTGTGACGGCGCACACCATGGTGTACAGCACGCTGCAGACGACGGCGAGTATGGCCGCCGCGCTGACGGCGAGGACGGCGGTAAAGGCCGGATAGAGCGAGAAGAGGGAGGGGTCGGCAAACATGGCGGGCAGATAGCTGAAGATGCCGAGCCCCCTGAACGCGAAGAGCAGGGGCAGGGCCAGCATGCCCAGGATGGTGTTGAGCGTCATCTGCCGCTGCTCGCCGCTCTCGCGGCGGCGGGGCGGCCGGCCCTTGACCAGGTAGTGGAACACGAAGGGCATACGGCAAGAGTAGGAGCTGCCGCCGGTGGGGCGCTCGCGGGAGATGTGGTACTCGCTGCCGCGGCCCATGTCCTCCAGGACGGTGAGATAGGGCAGGAGAAAAACGAACGAGCGCACGCGCCAGCCCTGGCGCGCCTGGGCGTTAACCCAACGCTCCACTCCGTCGATATCATAGGGTGCGCATGGCATAAGGGCAACGCGGCTGCCGGGCATAAGCATGACTCCTTCCCAATGTCTTTTTTGCATTATACAGCAGAACTCCCCGGAGCGCAACAGGGGACGACAAAATGCGCCGGGCACTTCACTCGCCGTGTATCACGTCGTAGGCCATGTCGGGGTAGTCGGTCATGATGGCGTCGGCGCCGCGGGAGGAGAGGAGCTCCACCGTCTCCGCGTCGTTGATGGTCCAGTACTGCACGGCGATGTCGTACTCGTGCGCGCGGTTGATGAGCCGCGTGGAGCCCAGGTAGATGAAGTCGTAGTAGGTGAGGGGTATCTGCAGTGCCTCAAAGCGGTAGTAGCCCTCGGGCCTGTCGCGGCCCAGCAGCATGTCCACAAAGAAGCCGGCCACCTCGCTGACGCTGGCGGAGCGGAGCATGTCCGGGTAATTTGTCTCCATGTACTCCGTGACCTCGGCGTTGAAGGTGCCGATTACGGCGTCGTCCAGCAGGGAGAACTCCTGCAGCAGGCTGTAGAGCTTGTCACAGGCGGCGTAACCCAGTTCGCCTGAGTCCTTTATCTCTATTATGTAGTCGAAGTCGCCCTGGGAGCCCAGGTAGCTGAACACGTCCTGGGCGCGCATGATGCGCAGGTCATCGGGTATCTCGTCGCCCCGCAGGCCCTTGTAGGGGGTCTCGCCGCTGTCCGTGGTGAAGCCCTCGCCCATGTTGAGCTCGTGGAGCTCGGCGTAGGTGTGCTCGGAGGGGCGCACGTCCGCGTGGCCGAAGTGCTCCACGGCGTCACTGGTGCGGTCGAGCGTCTCGTCATGCAGCAGCACCAGCTCGCCGTCGGAGGTGATGTGCAGGTCAAACTCGAAGAGGTCCACGTCAAAACCCTCGTCCTCCACGCAGTTTTTGAAGGCCATGAGGGTGTTCTCCGGGGCTATGCCGCCGCCGGAGCGGTGGGCGGAGACGCGGGTGACCCCGTCGGAGGCTATGTGCGGGTTCGCGCAGCCGGCCACGGAGGCCGGGGGCTCATCGGAATAGTCGTGGGAGACGGCCAGATAGGCGCCCAGCGCGAGCAGCGCGAGCAGCACCAGGACTATGACCGCAATCATCAGTATCCTTTTCATTAGCTTTGACATCTGTTTTACCCAGCATTATCTCTGTATTTTTCCCGTTTTAGGGCCCCGGCCTGAGCCGGGGCCCCAGTGTCTATGTGAGCTGTATGCCCCAGATACCGGCGGAGGTGCCTATCAGCACCGTGTTGTCGTAGACGGAGGGGGAGGCCTCGATGAGGGCGCCCAGGTTCATGCTGTCCAGCTCCTCGCCGGTGGCGGCGTCTATCAGATAGATGTAGTGGCCGGTGACCGTGTAAATAAGGTAGCCGTTGCCCTCGGAGTCGTATATCAGCGCGGGGGTGCTCCAGCTGTAGGTCTGCGTGGGGAAGTTCCACACCTCCTCGCCGGTCTCCTTGTCCAGGGCCAGCAGCTGACTTGTGCCGGCCTGGGGGTAGCGCGCCAGGGCGATGAACACCAGGTCGGACACATTCCCGCCGCCGGAGACCATGCTGCCCTGGGCGCCGCCGGAGAGGCCGTCCACGGTGTAGCAGCTGTAGTTCGTCTGCCAGACAATCTCGCCGTTCTCCGCGTCAATCTTCCACACGGGCACGTCCGCCGTGGTGTAGGAGCGCCAGCCGTAGTGGAAGCTGGTGCTGACATAGAGATAGGGGTGGCCGTCCTCCACGCTGAGGACGGGGGTGCAGTTGGAGTCGTCCAGGATGTCCTGCACCCAGACCAGCTCCAGCTTGTTCATGTCGAGGCACATGAGCCTCCCGCCGTTGTCGGCCAGGAAGAGGTAGCCCTCATAGGCCACGGGCGAGGCCTCAAAGCCCAGCCAGTAGCGGCTGGCGGAGTAGCGCCACTTGGTGCACTTGGCGGGGCCGATGGCTATGGTGCCGGCGTCGGGGTCATAGTTGGTGCCCAGCTTTATGAAGTACACCACGCCGTTCTCCCCGGCGTATATGAGCGTGTCCGTCTCCGCGTCCACCAGGGGGGCGGCGTCGTACATCGGCCAGTTGCGCAGGGCAAAGCCGTCGTCGCTGGCGCCAAACTCGTAGAGTATGCTGCAGTCGATGAGGCTTATCACGAAGGCGCGCGAGGAGCCGCTGGCGGTGTTGTAGCCGCCGCCGCAGTAGAGCAGGGGATAGCCGCGGGGATCCAGGGTGCCCGTGCCCTTGAAGGGGAAGCCCATATAGAGCGGGTCGCGCGTGCTCTCACCCGTGGCCAGGTCGAGGAAGTAGATGTAGCCGTCGCCGGAGGGGGAGATGACCTCCACCAGCTCATCCTTCTCCTTGGCCCAGTCGTACATGTTCATGTGAGAGCGCAGCTCCTTGGGCCAGACGGCCGTGAGCTGCTGGCCGGTCCACATGTTGTAGGAGGTGAAGCTGCCGGTCTGCATGACGCCGGTGTTGTGGTTCCAGTAGCTGCCGAACTGCCGGTTGACTATGTTCTGCTCCCCGTAGGCGGCGCTGTCGCGGTAGTTGTTGCCGCGGAAGGTGACTATGCCGCTGACGGAGGAGGAGTACTGCTCGCCGGGGCCGAAGAATATCTCGTCGTCGGACTGGTATTCGCCCTCCACGAACTGGCCGTCCACCATTATCGCCTGCTCGCCCACCATGTTTGCCGGGTCCGTGGCCTCGGTGTGATATGGCTCAAAGGGCGTGGGCGTGGGTGTCGGCGTGGGAGTAGGCTCAGGCGTCGGCGTGGGCGCCGGCTCCGCAGATGGCTCGACCGGCTCCTCCGAGGGCGGAGGGGTGGGGGTGACCTTCGGCGCGGGCTCGCTGGTGAGAGAGAGGTATATTATATAGCCCAGCACGCACAGCAGCAGCGCGAGAAGTATAGCCAGGGCCACCGTGACGCCTGCGGGACGTCCGCCCGCTCGGCCATTATCTCTTTTTCCCATGTTGCCTCCCCAAGACTGTGTCTTTTACTCTGTGAAATGAATGTGGTTATTTATGTGATCCTGACAGAAGCAGTGATAGCCCGCGCACTTGGAGCAGTAGCGGAACTCCAAATCGGGGTAATCGGTGTCTGTCCGGCCGCAGACCTCGCATTTGCGGGTGTAGTTCCTGGTGCGCTGCTCGTGCTGCATCTTGCGCACCTCGCGCTTGAAGTCCACGGTGGCCCGGCGCTGCCTGCGCCCGCGGGGCAGCACGCTGCCGAAGAGCATGTCGCCGCAGAAGAGGAAGTAGTTCAAAATTGCCACCAGGGGCAGGAAGCTCATCAGCCCCATGCCGGAGCCGAGGCTGGCGAAGATGGAGTAGGCGAAGAACAGGGCGTCCACGACGGCCAGCCACTTCATCTTTATGGGGAGGATGAAGAACAGCAGCACCGTGTTGTCCGGAAAGAGCGTGGCGAAGGCGAAGAACATCGAGAGGTTGATGTAGTTGGCCGTCATTCTGTAGCTTATGCCGGTGGCCAGATAGATTATGAGCCCGTAGAGCACCTGCAGCAGCATGCCGCACAGATAGTAGATGGTAAAGCGCCCGGGGCCCCACTGCCGCTCCAGCGTGCTGCCGATGAAGTAGTAGAAATAGAGCGAGATAAGCAGCGAGAGGGGGCTGGTGTATTCCGGCACGAAGACGAAGGTGACCAGGCGCCAGACCTGGCCGTGGAGCACGTCGTGCGCGCTGAAGGCGAGCAGGCCGCGCAGCTGGCCGGTGGTGTCCATGGCGGAGAACAGCCACACCGCGATGTTGGCAATGCAGATAATCATCATGAGGTTGTCGACGCCAAAGCGCGGGTGCTTGTAGCAGAACAGGTCGACCCGCTTCATGAAACCCTTCAATTGATAGACCTCCACACAGTTATCGTGATAATGAAGTATAGCACAATCGCGTGAGATTTACAAGCACATGCCCTGCGCTTGCCGCTTTAAGATAGATAAGTGTTGATGCGGAGGGAGACTGAAATCCGTCAGTGAAGTATACAAAGAGGGTATGCCCTGCTGAAGGGGCATACCCTCTCGCTTTGAATGTACATTTATTCTTCGCTTCCCCGCTTCTTATAGAAAAAACGCGCCAGAACGAGACAGAATACGACCCCAATCCCGTAAGGGATGAAGTACAAAAACGCTGTGCTGGCCGGCGCGCTGTATCCGGCATACCGCCCGCCCCACTGCAAGGCGCAGTAATTGTACGCCACCACCGCGCACATGATGTCGGAGAGCAGGATTGCCAGAACAATAAACAGACGGCCCATCTTTTTCATACGCTTTCCCTCCAGTTCATCTCTTCCGCAGTATCAGTATCAGACCTATGACCATCGAGAGGACGCAGAGCAGCAGCATCAAGCCGGAACCGTTCAGCGTGACCGTGGAAGCGGCATTGAGACGCTCCGCCGCGCCCGGGCTTACAACCATCATGATTCCGGCCAGAATCAGGCAGACAGCGCCGGCCAGACAGAGGCAGATGCCCACCTTCATCTCCACGGCCCTTGAACCGCCGGCCCTCTCAGCTTTTTGCGGCGGCTCATTTGGGCCCTGATTGCCGTCTTCCTCTCTGACAAGCTCATCCAGAGTAATGTTGAAGCACTCGCTCAGCGCCAGCAGCTTCTCCAATTCAGGCGTTGATGACCCGCTCTCCCATTTGGAGATGGACTGCCTGGAAACGCCTATCTTCTCCGCGAGCTGCTCCTGAGAAAGACCGCTCTCCCGTCTGAACTTGTATATTCTCTCAGACAGCATTTCTTTACCTCCCTGGAGACACTATACCGCCATACACGGTTACATACTATCAACTGCAGTTTAAAATTCCGCAACCGGGGGTTGCTTTTTGCCAATATCCCATATTGTCATCTGAAAACAGCGGTTTGCACATTGCAAGGCTGGGCACTCACTTTGAATTTGCCCGGGGGAAACCGGCGGAGTTGGGGTCGCCGCCTCTTGCCTTGCAAAGGGGCCGCTGAGCCCGCCTGCCGGCATTGGGGGGGGCGGCGCGCTGCCGCCGCCGGGCGGGGCTTTGAAACGCGCACAGGCATCAACCGCCGTGGTATAATGAGAGGGAAAAGCCGGGGACCGGCTGTAAGATTCGGGCTCAAAAGCGGTGTATACAGGTGACAGAGGGGACGGGGGATTGGGTTTGAAGCCGATGGACGACGCGAAAATAGTCCAGCTGTACTGGGAGCGGAATGAGCGGGCCATCCCCGCCACATCCGAAAAATACGGGCGCTACTGTGCCTCCATAGCCAGAAACATACTGGGCAGCCGGGAGGACGCTGAGGAATGTGTCAACGACACGTATCTGAGCGCCTGGAACTCCATGCCGCCGCACAGGCCGGATAT
>CALWYL010000070.1 GCA_944385765.1 uncultured Oscillospiraceae bacterium | reverse complement strand
GCAACGAGTACATCGACGACCTGCCCATCACGGAAGAGCCGCCCTACGAGTACACGGAGGATATGACGGCCCTGCAGCGCACGCTGCTCAACGCCTACTTCGCCGACAAGGACCTGGACGAGGACACCACGGCCGTGGAGCTCATGAGCTACTTCCGCACGCGCTATGACATACCCAACACGGCCACCAGCGAGGAGATGCGCACCATCTCCAGCGTGCGCTACGCGCTGAACGTGCGCTATGCCATAAACACGGGGGACTACATCTTCGTGGAGGACGCCTCCATAGACCTCATCAGCGACCTGATGGGCGCGGTGGGCAACATCATAGAGGTGGAGACCTCGTTCATACGCGAGTACAACACGCAGTACGCCGCGCACATACTGGGCTATGTGGCCCAGATGGACGACGCCCAGCTGGAGGAGTACATGCGCGGGGAGAACAGCGGCTATTCGCTCAACGACAAGGTGGGGCGCGACGGGGCCGAGCTGGCCTTCGAGGAGTGGCTGCACGGCGTGAACGGCAAGGCCACGGTGTCCTACACGGCCGACGGCACGGTGACCGGCACGGTGTACACCGAGGAGCCGGAGCCGGGGAACCACGTCTATCTGACCATCGACCTGCAGCTGCAGGAGGCGGTGGAGAGGGCGCTGGAGTTCGGCATATACGAACTGCAGATAGACCGCGAGGACGACAACCGGGAGAGAGTGGAAGAGGGCGAGGAGCCGCTGGAGGACGTGGGCGGCGGGTCCGTGGTCGTGGTGGAAGTGGACACGGGCGAGCCGCTGGCCATAGCCAGTTACCCCACCTTCAGCCTGTCCAGCTTTGACGAGGACTACGACGAGGTGAGCGCTGACGAGAGCAACCCCCTCTTCAACCGCGCGCTGATGGGCACCTACGCCCCGGGCTCCACCTTCAAGCCGCTGGTGGCCATCGCCGGGCTGACGGAGGGGCTGGTGAACACAGAGACGCTGATAAACTGCACAGGCGTTTTCAGCAAATACGCCGCCCAGGGCTACGCGCCGGTCTGCTGGATATACAGCCAGACCGACGGGGAGATAACCCACCAGCCGGAGAACGTGGTGAACGCCATCAAGGACTCCTGCAACATCTACTTCTACACCCTGGCGGACCAGCTGGGCATCCGGTTGCTCGACGAGTACGCGGAGGACTTCGGCCTGGGCGAGAGCACGGGCATAGAGCTGGGCGAGGCGCTGGGCAACATGGCCAGCCCGGAGACGCACAACGACGTGGACGGCTCCGGCTTCACCTACGGCGACACGGTCCAGGCCGGCATAGGCCAGTCGGACAGCCTGTTCACCCCGCTGCAGATAGCCGAGTACTGCGCGGCCATCGCCAACGGCGGCACCCGCTATTCGGCCAGCATACTCAAGGGCGTGCGCAGCTACGACTACTCCACCAACCTGTACGAGCGGGAGACGGAGGTGCTCTCCACCGTGGAGAGCGAGGAGTACAACTTCGCCGCGGTGCAGCGCGGCATGTACCAGTTCACGCACGACCCCAATGGCTCCAGCTTTGACACCTATCTGACCTTCAACAACTACTCCTACGGCGGGCGCAGCATAGGCGTGGCCGCCAAGTCAGGCACCGCCCAGCTGGGCGAGGGCCGGGCGAACAACGCCATATTCATGTGCTACGCGCCCTTCGACGACCCGGAGATTGCCGTGGCCATAGTGGTCGAGCACGGCCAGGCCGGCGCGGCGCTGAGGAACATCGCCGCCGACGTGCTGGACGCCTACTTCAGCGTGCAGGCCGGCTCCGCCTCCTCCACCGCGGAGAACGAGAGCGGGCTGCTGAGATAGGCGGAAAAATGAATAATCGGCACTAATATTCAGCAGACTTATTGAAATCTGCGGCGGCGGGGAGTATAATATATCTCTAAGGCCGTTAAAGGCCCCAAGCAGGGAGGGAAGAGGATAAATGAACATTGCGCTGATAGCGGACGACGGGAAAAAGGAACTGATGGTGCAGTTCTGCATCGCCTACTGCGGTATCCTGGCCGAGCACAGCATCTGCGCCACGGCCACGACCGGGAAACTGGTCAGCGAGAACACCGGGTTGCCGGTGACCCTCTATCTGCACGACAAACAGGGCGCGCAGCAGATAGGCGCGAGGATAGCCTACAACGAGATTGACCTCGTGCTCTATTTCTGCGATCCGGCGAACCCGGATGGCTTTGAGAGTGTGGACAAGCTGGCCCGGCTCTGCGACCAGTACCTTATCCCCATGGCCACCAACGCCGCCACCGCCGAGGTGCTCATACAGGGCCTGCGGCGGGGGGACTTCGACTGGCGAGACATAGTAAACCCCAAAAAGAAGTGAGCAGTGAGCATGGACTTGAGGCGGCGGGCGCCGAGCGCGTTATTCTGGGCCCCGCCGCCTGTTTACTGCGTTTTACGGAGGAATAGGTATGGAAAAAGTGACTCCCCGCACGCTCTCCGGCTTCATGGAGCTGCTGCCGGCAGACCAGATAAAGATGGAGAGGCTGCTCTCCACGCTGCGGGAGACCTACGAGCTCTTCGGCTTCACGCCGCTGGACACGCCGGCCATAGAGTCCGCCGAGGTGCTGCTGGCCAAGGGTGGCGGCGAGACGGAGAAACAGATATACCGCTTTATGAAGGGGGACAGCGACCTCGCGCTGCGCTTTGACCTCACGGTGCCGCTGGCCAAGTACGTGGCGGCGAACTACGCCAACCTGGCCTTCCCCTTCAGGCGCTATCAGATGGGCAAGGTCTGGCGCGGCGAGCGGGCCCAGAGGGGCCGCTTCCGCGAGTTCTACCAGGCGGACATCGACGTTATAGGCGACGGGAAGCTCGGCATCATGAACGACGCCGAGATACCCTCCATCATCTACAGGGCCTTCACGGCCCTGGGGCTGGAGGACTTCACCATACGCATCAACAACCGCAAGGCCCTGAACGGCTATTTCGAGCTGCTGGGCGTGTCCGAGAGGGCGGGGGATGTGATGCGCACGATAGACAAGCTGGAGAAGATAGGCCCCGACAAGGTGGTGGAGCTGCTCACCGGAGAGTGCGGCATGGACGCGAAGGGCGCGGGGGAGATAATGGAGTTCGTGGCCTTCGCCGGGAGCAACGGCGAGAAGCTGGGCTTCCTGGAGTCCAAAGCCGCCGGCAGCGAGAAGCTGGCCGAGGGCGTCGCCGAGCTGAGGGCCGTGGCCGAGGCCCTGCCGCGCTTCGGCGTGCCGGAGCGGAACTTCCGCCTGGACTTCACCATCGCCCGCGGGCTGGACTACTACACGGGCACCGTGTACGAGACCAGCATGAACTCCCACCCGGAGATAGGCTCCATCTGCTCCGGCGGGCGCTATGACAACCTGGCCGAGTTCTACACCGACCGGAAGCTGCCGGGCGTGGGCATATCCATTGGCGCCACGCGGCTCTTCTATGTGCTCAGCGAGCAGGGGCTGCTGAACGGGGAGGTGAGCGCCGCGGCGGCGGACGCCATAGTCATATCCATGACCGGGGACATGAACTACGCCGCACAGGCCGCCACGGTGCTGCGCGCCGCCGGCGTGAGGACCCAGCTCTACGCGGAGGAGCGCAAGTTCAAGCAGAAGCTCTCCTACGCGGGGAAGCTGGGCGTGCCCTTCGCCGTGATAATCGGCGAGGACGAGCAGTCGGGCGGCCTGGTGGCCGTGAAGGACATGCGCTCCGGCACCCAGGAGACCATGACGGGCGCACAGGCCGCGGAGCGGATAGGCGAGGCCGTCCGCCGCGCCGCGGGCGAGAAGCTGATAAAAGTCAATCAACAAAGGGGATAGCGAGATGCAGTCAAGAACTCACACCTGCGGCGAGCTGCGCGCCGCCGACGCGGGAAAACAGGTAAAAATCTGCGGCTGGATGGAGAATGTGCGCGAGGTGTCCTCCGCGCTGGCCTTCGTGGTGGTGCGCGACTTCTACGGCACCACGCAGGTGGTGGCGGAGACGGAGGAGATGGTGCGCGTCTTCAGGGGCATCAACCGCGAGAGCACGATAAGCGTCAGCGGGACGGTGCGCGAGAGGGCCAGCAAGAACCCCCACATGCCCACCGGGGACATCGAGATAGTCCCGGAGAAGGTGGAGGTGCTGGGCAAGTGCATATATAACGAGCTGCCCTTCCAGATAAACCGCAGCCGGGAGGCCGACGAGTCCGCCAGGCTGAAATACCGCTACCTCGATTTGAGAAACCCCGAGGTCAAGCAGAACATGATACTCCGCTCCAACGTCATCGCCGCGCTGCGCCGCAGCATGACCGAGCACGGTTTCATGGAGATAACCACGCCCATACTCACCGTCTCCAGCCCCGAGGGCGCGCGCGACTATCTCGTGCCCGCGCGCAACCACCCCGGAAAGTTCTACGCCCTGCCGCAGGCGCCGCAGCAGTTCAAGCAGCTGCTGATGGCCTCCGGCTTCGACCGCTATTTCCAGATTGCGCCCTGCTTCCGCGACGAGGACGCCAGGGCCGACCGCTCGCCCGGCGAGTTTTACCAGCTGGACATGGAGATGGCTTTCGCCAGCCAGGAGGACGTCTTTGCCGTGCTGGAGGATGTGCTGCCGCCCATCTTTGCCCAGTTCGGCAAGTACGGCCGGGCCAGCAGCGCCCCGTTCGCGCGCATACCCTACACCGAGGCGCTGGAGAAGTATGGCACGGACAAGCCGGACCTGAGGATAGACCTCTGCGCCACGGACGTCACCGAGCTGGTGGGAGGCTGCGGGTTCGGCCCGTTTGAGGGCGCGGTGGTGAAGGCCGTGCCCGTCAGCGGCTTTGCCGGCACGCGCAAGCAGATAGACAAGCTCTGCGCCGACGCCGAGGTGACCAGCGGCAACAAGGCCTACTGGGTGCGCCTGGACGACAAGGGCGAGCTCACCGGCGGCATAGCCAAGTTCCTCAGCCCCATGAAGGAGCAGTTCGTCTCCGCGCTCTCCCTGGAGCCGAACACGCTCGTCGTCTTTGCCGCGGGGCCGCGCGCCGCCGCGCAGAAGACCGCCGGAGCACTCATAAAGCTGCTCGGCGCGCTCTGCCCGGAGCACATGGACGCGGAGCAGTACGCCTTCTGCTGGATAGTGGACTTCCCCATGTACGAGATAGGCGAGGAGAGCGGCGAGCTGGAGTTCTGCCACAACCCGTTTTCCATGCCCTCCGGCGGGCTGGAGGTGCTGCTCGCCGCCGAGAGGGGCGAGACAGACCCCCTGACCATCACGGCCGACCAGTACGACCTGGTGTGCAACGGCGTGGAGCTCAGCTCCGGCGCGGTGCGCAACCACGACCCGGAGATAATGGTCAAGGCCTTCGAGATGGTCAAGCTGGGCGAGGAGGACGTGAAGGCCAAGTTCCCCGCCATGTACAACGCCTTCTGCTACGGCGCGCCGCCGCACGCCGGCATCGCCCCCGGAGTGGACCGCATGGTGATGCTGCTCTCCGGCGAGGACTCCATACGCGAGATAATACCCTTCCCCATGAACAAGAACGCCCAGGACCTTATGATGGGCGCCCCGGGCGAGGTCACCCAGAAGCAGCTCGACGAGCTGCACATAGCCATCGTGAGGGAATAAATTGACGGAGGAGCGCCCGGCGCTCCTCCTTTTTTTACCCCCGATAAAGTGCGCCGGGCGGCGCATATGCGGGGAAAACCGGACAAAATACCCACTTTCCCAACGGTCGAGCCCGGTTTTCTTGACATGGCGCCGGCGCGCGGCGTAAGCTCGGCTCAGGCCAGCATGCGGTCAATCCCTCACAGGAGCTGAAGAAAGTGGAAAACAAAAAGACTCTTGGCGAGTACATCTGCCAGCGGCGCAAGGCCCTGGGCCTGACGCAGCAGGAGTTCGCCGACAAGCTGTTCGTCACCAACTCGGCCGTCTCCAAATGGGAGCGCGGACTGAGCTATCCCGACATAACCCTCATACACGATATCTGCGGCATATTGCAGATAAGCGAGCACGAGCTGCTCACCGCCAGCGAGGACGTGGAGGCGAGAAGCGCCGAGCGCCTGGCGAAGAAATACCTCCGCCTGGCGCGCAATTACCGCCTCGCCCAGTACTTGCTCTACGGCGGGGCGGCGGCCGTTTGCCTTATCGTGGACCTCTGCGACGGCGGAGCCTTCGGCTGGTCGCTCATCGTCCTCGCATCCCTGCTGCTCGCCGCCAGCCTGACGCTGGTGCCGGCCCTCGCCCCCGAGAGGATGGGGCTGATGTGCGTCTGCGGGGCCTTCACCGTTTCGCTGCTGCTTCTGCTCGGCGCCTCGGCCGCGTACACGGGCGGCAGCTGGTTCCCCACGGCGGCCTGCGGCGTGCTTTTGGGGCTCGGCGCGCTCTTCCTCCCCTTTGTCCTCCGCCGGCTGC
>CALWYL010000069.1 GCA_944385765.1 uncultured Oscillospiraceae bacterium | reverse complement strand
CTCCGCGCGGGTGCAGCCCTTCAACTTCCCGCAAGCTAGCGCCGGCGCGTAAGCGCCAACGCGCGGCCGGCGATGGGGGCTGTTATTCGACTGCGGCGTCTGCGTAGCCGCCATGTTACAGCGGAATGTGCTTTCTTTGGGGCTCCACCCCGTTTCTTTCCCACACAGGGAAAGAAACGGGGTGGAACTGTGCCCTCAGCACGACTGGGCGAATTTCTGCTTTAACTGCTGCGTCTGCTGCGGCGCCGCCTGCTGGGGCTGATACCAGCCCTTCTGGGTCATCTGATTGTAGATGTCGTCCTGCATGGTCAGGCCGGAGTTGAGCGCGGTGCAAAAGGCCTGGCGCACATCGGGCGTGGGGGACTCGATGGCGCCGTGCATGTAGAGGTCGCAGACGCCCTTGGTGCAGTTGAGCAGGTTCTCCATGATGGTCTTGTCGTCCATTTTTCCGCCTCCTCAGACAAGGTTGTAGAACTGGCAGTAGATGCGGCAGTGGCCCTCGGCGAGCTTCTGCGCCTGCTGCCTCAGGGCGGGGTCCTGCAGGCTGTTGGCCGCCTCGCGGCACTGCTTGGCCATGAACTGCGCGTGGGAGAGCGCGTCGTCCAGGTACAGGGCTTCCTTCGTGGTCATAAAAAATCACCTCGGCCACAGTATCTGCCGGGCCGGGGCGATTTATTCCAGAATATAAAATCATTCTCTGAAGTCTATCTCCACGAATTTGAGCAGCCCCAGGCCCATGGACAGCCGGAGGCCGGCCCTCAGGTGCATGGGCAGCGCCCCGCGGCGCAGGTACTTCTCCGGCGGGCGGCGGAGCTCCCGTATATCGGCGAAGTCCGCGCTCCAGGGGCGGAAGAGCTCCTCGGCTCGGCCCACGGAGAGGCGCAGCCGCTCTCCCGGGAGGCCGAGGCGCCTGAGCAGCCGGCGCGAGAGGCGCGCGGCGGAGGGGCTCTCGCAGTCGAAGCAGACCCGGCCGCCGGGGAAGCGCGCGGCGAGCGCGCACAGCAGCTCGCGCAGCTCGGCTTCCCGGAAATAGCAGAAGAGCCCGCCGGCGAGCACGCAGAGGCCCCCACGGCCGTCCACGCGCCCCAGCCAGGAGAGGTCGCGCGCGTCGGCGCCGAGCAGCTCCTCGCGCGCCGAGGGCGGCATCAGGCGGCGGCGCAGCTCTATCACCTCGGGCAGGTCGATGCCCAGTAGGGGCCGCCGGCCGTCGTCCAGGCGGGAGAGGGCGCTGTCCAGCCCGCAGCCCAGGTCCACCACGGCGCAGCGGGGATGGCAATCGATGTAGCGCCCGGCCGCCTCGCAGAGCGCGTCCTGCCTCAGCGCGTAGAGCAGCCCCGACCAGCCGCCCGTGTCCGGCGCACCCGGCAGCGCGCCCAGGGCGTCCGCGGCGCGCCGGGCCTGGGGATCGAAGAACAGCTGCGGATGCCGCCGGGAGAACTCCGCGCGCGACAGCAGCGGCAGCATCAGCGTCCGGCTGACGCTCTTGTCATCTGTACCGGGGCCCAAAACGCACCTGCCTCTCACACACAGGCGCGCACCGCCCGCGGGGCGGTGCGCGCTTCATCTCTCGCTCTTTTCGGCCCCCTCCGGGCCGAGACGGCCGAATATGAGGTCGTCTATGTCCTCCATGTCCTCACCCCCGCGCACACAGTCTGCATACATCCTATGCGCGGCGAAGCGGGATTATGACTGATTTTTTCACGCGTGGCTCAGAGTGACGGAGACTATCTCCGGCACGTTGAGAAAGCGGGGCACGGGCACGGAGTTTCCCAGGCCGCGGGAGACTATGAGGTCGTAGCGGCCGTGGAACAGCCCGGCGTCGTACTCCGGGAACAGACTGGCGTTCGAGCCCAGCACCCCGCCCAGGAAGGGTAGGCGCACTATGCCGCCGTGGGCGTGGCCGCAGAGCGCAAGGTCGATATCCAGCTGCGGATAGCGCTCCAGCCAGTAGTTGCGGTGGCCCAGCAGCAGCGCGAAGCTGTCCGGGTGCTCCCCGCGCAGCCCGGCCACCAGGGCGTCGGGCTTTATCATGTCGGCGAAGCCGTTGGGGTCCTCCACGCCGCAGAGGACTATCGAGGCCCCGCCGCGCCATATCTCCACGTACTCGTTGCGCAGATACACGGCGCCGCACTCCTCCAGAGTTTCCGCCAGGGCGTCTATCTCGCCGGAGGCCCAGTCGTGGTTGCCGCTGACGAAGTAGACGGGGGCGATGGCGGAGAGGGCGCTGACCAGAACGCGCAGCCGGGGCAGCTCGTCATCCGTCTTGCCCTCGTCCAGGAAATCCCCCGTGAGGGCGATGATGTCCGGGCTCTGGGCGCGCACGGCGGCGACGAGCCGCGAGCTGCCCTCGCCGAACTCGGCCCCGTGCAGGTCGGAGAGCTGCACTATGCGGAAGCCGTCGAACTCCGCCGGCAGGGAGGGGTAGCTCAGGGAGTAGTCCGTGACGGTCAGGGAGTATTTCGAGTTCAGCAGCAGGAATGCCATCAGCGCGGCCAGCAGCAGCAACAGCGCGGCGCGGAGCGGCCTCCGGCGTCGCGCGCGTCGCGCCTCGCTCATTGGGCCTCCTGGTCGCGGATGTATATGGGCCGCACGTTGGGGTCGCTGGTGGTCCGCACCTGCACCTCGAAGCGCGGCAGGCTCTTGAGCATGGTGGAGAGCTTGCCGAAGCCGTAGGTGCGCGGGTCGAAGTCCGGCTGCTTCTTTATTATCAGGTTCCCCAGGTTGGAGAGGTCGATATAGCCGTCGTCGTCCGCCAGGTCGGCCACGGAGTCGGCTATCAGGTTGATAATCTCGTCCGGCACAGGGGGCTTCTTCTCCTCGGCGCTCTGCTTTTTGGCGGAGGATTTGGGGGCGGAGGCGGCCTTTTCCGGCTTTTCCGCCTTCTCCGCGGCCTTGGAGGCGCTCTTGCGGGCGGAGGATTTGGGCGCGGCCTTGGCGGTCTCGGACGGCTTCTTGTAGCGGTCGCGGATTACCTCCACGCGGATGAACTTGTCGCAGGCCTGGACAAAGGCCTTGGGCGTCTTCTCCTCGCCTATGCCCAGGACGTACATGCCGCTCTCGCGCAGGCGGATGGCCAGCGGCGTGAAGTCGCTGTCCGAGCTCACGAGCACAAAGCCGTCGGTCTTGCCCGTGTAGAGTATGTCCATGGCGTCGATTATCATGGCCGAGTCGGTGGCGTTCTTGCCCGAGGTGTAGGCGAACTGCTGCTTGGGCGTGACGGCGTTCTCCAGCAGGGTGTTCTTCCAGCTGGTGAGGCCGTGGCTGGCCCAGTCGCCGTAGATGCGCTTTATCATGGGCGTGCCGTAGATGGCTATCTCCTCCATGATGCTCTTGAGGCAGTCGCGGGGGGCGTTGTCGCCGTCTATCAGCACGGCCAGGCGCAGGTTTTCAATCGGCATTACATCACGTCTTTCAAAGTATGGATTATCCATTTCGGGATTATAGCACATCCGCGGCCGCCGCGCCAGCCCCTTTTATCAACATTTGCACAGCGCTGTCAACAGCTGCCGCGCGGAAAAAGCCGAAAGGCGCCGCCGCGCGGGCGAAAAGAGGCGAGTTCATCATTTTCTTCTTGAAACGCGCGGCGCGTTGAGTTATAATGCTATGGCTATACCCAAAGGCAGATATCACTATGTAAAGGATGAGGCAGCCATGAGCGCATCACAGGACAAGAAAAAGCGCCAGAGCGAGCGCGCGGAGGGCGTAGACAAGCGCAGTCTGGCCGAGCGCGAGGCCGCGCAGAAGGCAAAGAAGGAGCGGCGGACCTGGACGATAGTCGGCTCGATAATAGCCGTCCTCGCCATCATTATAATACTTCTCAACACGAACCTCCTCTACACCGCCACCACCGCCGTCACCATCGGCGACGACGAGTACACCAACGCCGAGTACCAGTACTACTACTATTCGGCGCTCAACAACTTCGAGATGAACTACTACTCCTACCTGAGCCTCTTCTTCGACACCAGCAAGCCGCTGGACGAGCAGGAGTTCACGGGGGCGTCGATGGGCCTCAGCGTGCCCGAGTCCCTGGAGGGCGTGGAGGGCGCCACCTGGCAGGACTACTTCAGCGCCCAGGCGCTGGAGAGCATGCGCGAGATGACCGCGCTCTACAACGCCGCCGTGGCCGAGGGCTACACCCTCAGCGAGGAGGACGCGGCCAATATCGAGGAGACCATCGCCTCCTTTGAGACCACGGCCGAGACCAACGGCTGGCGCGACGGCGACGCCTACGCCAGCGTTGTCTACGGCAAGGGCGTGGACCTGGACACCATGCGCGAGCAGATGGAGCGCGCCAGCATAGCCGGCGACTACTCCCAGGATATTTTCGACTCCTTCGAGTACACCCCCGAGGAGCTCTCTGCCTACTACGATGAGCACAGGGACGTCTTTGACACGCTGGACTTCGAGTACTACCTGGTGGCCGCCGAGCGGGTGGAGACCACCGAGACCGTCACCGACGAGGAGACGGGCGAGGAGACCGAGGAGACCAGCGAGGTCGTGACCGACGAGACCATGGCCGAGGCCAAGGAGTCCGCCGAGCAGATTCTGCAGGCCTATGAGAGCGGCGCGGAGCAGAACGCGCTCAACTTCGCCGAGGCCATAAGCGAGGTCCTGGGCGACGAGGCCGGCGAGCCCTACACCTACGAGGCGGCCCAGGCCTACTCCACCAGCATGTACCTGAGCGACGCCCTGGCCGACTGGATACTCGACGAATCCAGGCAGCCGGAGGACACCGCCGTCATCGAGAGCACCGACAGCGGCTACTACGTGGTGGTGTTCCACAACCGCAGCGACAACGACGTGGAGACCGTCTCCTTCCGCCACATCCTCATAAAGGCCGAGGACACCGACGAGGACGGCGAGTACAGCGACGAGGAGCTGCAGGCCGCCCTCACCGAGATAGAGGCCGTCTACGAGGAGTGGATGGAGGGCGAGAACACCGCCGAGCGCTTCTATGAGCTGCAGCAGGAGTACTCCGAGGACGTGAACACCAGCACCGGAGTGCTGTATGGCGACGAGGACGGCGTGTACACCCACATCATCGAGGGCGCCATGGTCGAGGGCGTGGACGAGTTCATCTTTGACCCGGCGCGCCAGCCGGGCGACACGGCCATAGTCCACGGCGTGAGCTCCAGCTACAACGGCTACCACATCGTCTACTTCGTGGGCGTGGACGAGGAGCCCTACTGCGACTACCTGGCCGAGGTGGGCGTCTCCGGCAGCGGCGTCGATGGACTGCGCAACGACGACTACAGCGCGTGGCACGACGAGCTCCTGGCCGGCTACACCGTCAATGTGAACGGCTTTATCAACTGGTTTGCCAAAGTGTGAGGATGCCGGGGACGAAAGTCCCCGGTTCCTTTTTGGGGCTTTGCCCTGCGCATGGCAGTTCCACCCCATTTCTTTGGTCTTGCCCAAAGAAACGGGGTGGAGCCCCAAAGAAAGGCGCTTTTGTTGTAACATGGCGGCTGCAAATACGCCGTAGTCGAATAACAGCCCGCATCGCCGGCCGCGCGTTGCTCCCTGCGGTCGCGGCGCTGGCGGGCTGATGCCGGTACCGGAGGCGGCGGCGCTGGCGGATTTATGCCGGTACCGGAGGCGGCGCCGACTTGGGGAAACTGAAGGGCCGCATCCGCGCGGAGCACAGCGGCGGGATATGTGAAAGGAGCCTGAAATGTCCGAAAACCTACTACGCATAGAGATGCTCCTGGGGGCTCCCGCCATGGAGCGCCTCTCCCGGGCGCACGTGGCCGTGTTTGGGCTCGGCGGCGTCGGCTCCTGGTGCGCCGAGGCGCTCGCGCGCTCCGGCGTGGGCGCGCTCACCCTCGTGGACGAGGACACGGTGGCCGCGAGCAACCTCAACCGCCAGGTGGAGGCGCTCAACTCCACCCTGGGCGAGAGCAAGGCGGAGGCCATGGCCAGGCGGGTGGCGGATATCGCCCCCGGCTGCCGCGTGGCGGCCCGGGCCGAGAGGTACGAGGCGGCGCGCCGCGCGGCCTTCTTCCCCGCGGACTGGGACTACGCGGCCGACTGCATCGACCTCGTCTCCTGCAAGCTGGACCTGATAGAGTCCGCCATCGGCTGCGGCATACCGATAATTTCCGCCCTGGGCACGGGCAACAAGCTGGACGCGGGGCGGCTGCGCATCTCCGACATATACGGGACAGACGTCTGCCCCCTGGCGCGGGTCATGCGCCGCGAGCTGCGCCGGCGCGGCGTGGAGCGGCTGACGGTGGTGTACAGCGACGAGCCGCCGCTGAGCCCCTCCCAGCCGGAGGCCCCGCCCCCCGGGCGGCGGAGCGTGCCCGGCTCGGCGGTGTGGGTGCCCGCCGCGGCGGGGCTGCTGATGGCCCAGCACATCGTGCTGGCGATAGCGGGGGCGGAGTCGTGAGGGGGCGCGCCCTGGCCCTTATTCTGGCCGCGGCACT
>CALWYL010000068.1 GCA_944385765.1 uncultured Oscillospiraceae bacterium | reverse complement strand
TCTTTCCCACACAGGGAAAGAAATGGGGTGGATTTTTCCCGCGCAGGGCCCTCCCCTGCGCCCATCCGGCAGAGAAAGGGGGTGGATTTTCGCCCTATTGGGTGTTTTCCGCCTCGGCGGCCGCCATGGCCTCGTCCAGGGTGAGGGGCTCTACCCCGTGCCCGGCCAGCCAGGCGATGGTGCGCGCGGAGTCGCGGCTGACCTCGAAGTAGAGGCTCTGATAGCGCTCGCCGCCGGCGTTGGTGCGCAGGCGCTCATAGCACTCTATGTAGACGTAGCAGTCACAGGCCGTGTCGTAGTACTCCTGGTCCTGCACCAGCCAGGTGAGGCCGATGCCGCCCGCGGCCATGTCGGGGAGGATGCAGTCGTAGTAGAGCTCGTGGGCCTCCTCGTCGCTGAGTTCCAGAGCGTAGTCGCCGCCACCGCCCAGGCCGTAGTAGCTGGAGTAAACCTCGGCGTGGATGATGTTCTCCAGCGTCACGGGGAAGTCGGCGCTCTTGCGCGTCTCTATGGCCCGGGGGCTGTTGAGCAGGTCCTGCAGCGCGCGGATGTCGCCCCAGGTGTCGCTGCCGCAGAGCGAGTAGCTGCGGGCGAGGACGCTGCCGTCCGCCAGGGTGTATTTGAGTTCCAGCTCCACCCGGCACTGGGGGTCGGAGCGGTCCGCTGCGGCCGCGTCGTAGGGGGCGAGGGAGGAGGCGACGGCACTGGCGTTGGCCTGCTCCTCGTGGCCGGTGCGGTGGGAGATGATGGACTCGTGCAGCGCCAGGGCGGCGTCGATGTCCCCGCCGTCGGCGAGGCACGCCGCGCGGCTGGAGCCGGGGCTGACGTTCACTTCCACGGAGACCACGTCCTCCGGCGCGGGCAGGCGCGACTCATAGCCCCAAAGGCCCGTGGAGCACACGAGGACGAAGACCGCCGAGCAGAGGCAGACGGCCCCGTATCCGGCCCAGCGCCGGGCGCCGCGGAACACGGAGAAGCTCTTTTTCATCAGCATCTCGGCGGCAAAATAGCCGGCGAAGGCGCCGAAGAACATGAAGCCGGCCAGCTCCACGGCGTAGGGGGCCGTGCCGTAGCGCAGGGGGCCCACCGCCAGGTCGAAGAGCAGCCCGCCCAGGGCCAGGGCGCCGCCCAGGGCCATGAAATACTTGAAAACGGGGCGCAGCCAGGGCACGGCGACCGCGTCGCCGGCCGTCTCCAGGGCGCGGCGGCGGTAGAGCAGCAGCGCGAGGGCCAGCAGCGCCGCGCCGGCGGCGGCGTAGATGAGCAGGCACTCCCAGCCGGCGAAGCTGTAGCCGACGAGGCGGGAGGCGCCGTCCTCCAGCTCCTCATATACCGGGGTGGCGTGCACATAGCGGTAAATGCCGGAGACGGGGGAGAGCAGCTCGAAACTGGAGCCGCGGCTGCTGAAGCCGAACACCAGGGTGTCCAGCAGGGAGGTCACCATGGCCTGGAAGAGGGCGGCGGCGCTGCTGAGCACGGCCACCAGCAGCGGCAGGATGATGACATTGCCCGTGAGCTGCGCGCAGAAGGCGGAGAGGCCGAAAAAGACCAGGCACTCCAGGGAGACCACGCCCAGCCAGGTGAGCACCGGCCAGAGCGCGAGCTCGCCGCAGAGGGCCTCCGCCGCCAGGGTGCAGACCGCCGTGAGCGCGTTGGCCGCCAGCAGGGGCAGCAATCCGGCCAGGGAGAGCGTGATGAACGCCCCCTCCCGGCGTATGGGCAGGGCGCCGTAGGCCGAGGCGCTGCGCTGGAAATAGAGGTGGCTGAACACCGCCGCGGCGGAGACACAGCTGGCCGCCAGGCAGAGTATGGGCGTGTAGGCGGACGAGGCCGCGCGCAGGGGAGCGCCCACCAAGGCGTAGACGGCCCCGGCGGCGGGGCCGTCGAGGCGCATGGAGCGCGCAATCTCTCCCCAGATGCCCAGGGGGAGGGCCATTATCCAGATAAAGGCGTATATCAGCCAGACCGGCCAGAAGCGGAGCACGGTCTTGCGGAACAGCGCCGGATTAAAGAGCGACGTCCTTGACCGCATAGTCTGCGCCTCCCAGTTCGTAGATGAATATCTCCTCCAGCGTGAGCGGGACGGAGTCCATGAAGACGGGGTGTAGCTCCGCGAGACGGCGCTCCACCTCCTGGCTGCCGCCGCGGACTATCAGCGTCTTCAGCCGGCCGGGGCCGGAACAGTGCAGCACGTCCAGCTCCGGGGGCAGGCACACGCCCTCCGGCAGGGCCAGCTGTATCTTGCTCAGGTTGTCCTGCAGGTCGGCCAGGCCGCGCTCCAGCAGCAGCCTGCCGCGCGCGAGCATGCCCACGCGGTCGCACACGTCCTCCAGCTCGCGCAGATTGTGCGAGGAGATGAGGACGGTGACGCCGTTCTCGGCCACGTCCTGCATGATGATGCCCCACACCTGGCGGCGCATCACGGGGTCCAGGCCGTCCACCGGCTCGTCGAGTATGAGCACTTCCGGGCGCAGGGAGACGGCCAGCCAGAAGGCGGCCTGCTTCTGCATGCCCCTGGAGAGCCGGCGCATGGGGCGCCTGATATCCATTTCAAAGACACCGGCCAGGCGGTTGAAACGCTGCTCGTCAAACCGCGGGTAGACCCCGCGGTAGAAGAGCATCATGTCGTGTACACTGGCCTGGGGGAAGAAGAACACGTCGTCGGGGATGTAGGCCAGGCGCGACTTGGCGGAGGGGTTCTCATACACCGGCTCGCCGCCTATCAGCACCTCGCCGGCGTCCTGCCGGAGTATGCCCGCCATGTGGCGGATGGCCGTGGTCTTGCCCGCGCCGTTGGGCCCCACCAGGCCGTACACCGAGCCGCGGGGCACGGTGAGGCTGAGCGAGTCCAGCGCGCGGAAGCCCTCAAAATCCTTGACGACACCGCGGAGCTCTATCATGTCTGGGCATCCCCCTTCCCGTCTATTCTGCCCCTCAGCTCCTCCGGGGAGCGGCCGAGGAAGAGCAGCTCTGTAACTGTGTCGTCAAAGACCTTGAAAAGTTCCCGCACCCGGCCGTCGTCAATGCAGTTTTTCTCGCAGGCGAAGCTGCCCTTGCCGGGGACGGAGCGTATGTAGCCCTCGGACTCCAGCTCGCGGTAGGCGCGCTGTATGGTGTTGGGGTTGATGACCAGCTGGGCGGCCAGCTCGCGCACCGAGGGGAGCTTCTCCTCGGGCGTGAGGGCGCCGGATATTATGAGCCGGCGGAAGGCGTCCTTCACCTGCTCGTAAATGGGGCGGGAATCCCTTAAATTGATGGAAATCATCGCCAATGTCATCACTCCGTCCGCAGCGTTACTGTACCACAGAACCTAATACAGGTAAAATGTTATACCAAAATGGGCGCATTGTCAATAGTTCAGGCTATTATTCCCCCGCAGAGCAGCCGGCCCTCCGGCGAATACACGGCGGCGGCCTGGCCGGGCGTGGGGGCTCGCTGGGGCTCGTCGAAGAGCAGGGACACTCCGTCCCCCTCCGGCAGGCAGAGGGCGCCGGCGGCGGAGCGCGAGTGCCTTATCCTGGCCAGGCAGCGGAAGGGGCCGCGCGGGCGCGGCGCGAGCCAGCGCGCGTCCGGGGCGCGCACCTCACGCGAGTAGAGGCCGTCCCCCTCGGAGAGGGTGACGGTGTTGGCCGCCGGGTCGATGGCGGAGACGTACACGCGCCGCCCGGCGGCGAAGCCCAGGCCCCGGCGCTGGCCCAGTGTATAGCGGTGGATGCCGCGGTGCAGGCCCACGGCGCGGCCGTTGTAGATGAGCTCGCCGGGGGGAGGGGCCTCGCCCCGGCGCTCTATCCAGGCGGCGAAGTCGCCGTCCGGGACGAAGCAGAGCTCCATGCTGTCGCTCTTGGAGGCGCTGGGCAGGCCGCGGGCGGCCGCCAGGGCGCGCACCTCGCCCTTCACATAGCCCCCCAGGGGCAGCAGCAGCCGCTCCAGCTGCCGGGGGAGGATGCGGCAGAGCATGTAGCTCTGGTCGCAGCCCTCGCGGCCCATGTAGAGGGCGCCGCCCTCCGCGCGGGCGTAGTGCCCGGTGGCGATGTGCTCCGCGCCCAGCTCCTGGGCGTACTCGAGGAGCAGCCTCAGCTTGACGTCCGGGTTGCAGAGGACGCAGGGGCTGGGTGTGCGCCCCTGGGCGCAGCCCTCGGCAAAGGGGGCGCAGACGTATCGCTCCAGCTCGGCGCGGGCGTCGTACACCCGCAGGGGGAGGCCGAGGGCCTCCGCCCCGGCCCGCGCGGAGGGCTCCTCCCCCGAGCCGGTCTCCAGGTAGAGGCAGCGCACGTCGCAGCCCTGTTCGAGGAGGAGAGAGGCGGCCACGGCGCTGTCCACGCCGCCGGAGAAGCCCAGAACCACGCGCGCGCTCATCTGTCGTCCCTCCCCAGGTAGACCATCAGCGCGGCCATGTCGGCCGGGGAGACGCCGGAGATGCGCCCGGCGCGCCCGAAGCTCTCAGGGCGCACGGCGGAGAGCTTCTGCCGCGCCTCCGTGCGCAGGCCCGGGACGGCGGAATAGTCGATGTCCGCGGGCAGCAGGCGGCTCTCCATGCGGGCGAACTCCTCCACCTGCTTCAGCTGGCGCCGGATATAGCCGGCGTATTTGAGGCGTATCTCCACCTGCTCCGCCACGCTCGCGGGCAGGTCCGGCCTGTTTTCGTCGAAGGGGGCGAGGTCGGCGTAGCTCACCCTAGGACGCCTTATCAGGGCGGCCAGGCTGACGCCGCTGGCGGGCGCGCTCTCGCCGAGGGCGGAGAGCTTTTCGCGGAGCGTGCCGGTGGGGGCGATGTGCGTGTTCTCCAGCCGCTCCAGCTCGGCGGATACGGCGGCGTACTTGGCCTGCACGGCCTCATAGCGCCCGCGGCTCACCAGGCCGAGCTCATAGCCGTATTTCGTGAGGCGCTCGTCGGCGTTGTCCTGGCGCAGCAGCAGGCGGTATTCGCTGCGGGAGGTCATCATGCGGTAGGGCTCGTTGGTGCCGCGGGTGACCAGGTCGTCTATCAGCGCGCCTATATAGGCCTCGCTGCGGCGGAGCACAAAGGGCGGGCGGCCCAGCAGCTTCAGCGCGGCGTTCACGCCGGCCATGAAGCCCTGCGCGGCGGCCTCCTCATAGCCGCTGGAGCCGTTGAACTGGCCCGCGCCGTAGAGGCCGGGGACCTTCCTGGTCTCCAGCGTGGGCAGCAGCTCCAGGGGGTCCAGGCAGTCGTACTCTATGGCGTAGGCCGCGCGGGTGACCTCCGCGCGCTCCAGCCCGGGCACGGTGTGCAGCATCTCCAGCTGCACCTCCTCGGGCATGGAGCTGGAGAAGCCCTGGACGTACAGCTCCAGCGTGTCCAGGCCCATGGGCTCTATGAAGAGCTGGTGGCGGAGCTTGTCGGGGAAGGTCATCACCTTGGTCTCTATGCTGGGGCAGTAGCGCGGGCCGGTGCCGGTTATCACCCCGGAGTAGAGCGGCGAGCGCTGCAGATTGGCGCGTATCACCTCGTGGGTGCGCTCGTTGGTATAGGTGAGATAGCACTGCGCGCGGTTGACGGGCGCGGACTCGGTGGAGAAGGAGAAGGGCTGGGCGCCCTCGCCGTCAGTCTGGCTCTCCATGCGCGCGAAATCGACGCTGCGCGCGTTCACGCGGGGGGGAGTGCCCGTCTTGAAGCGGCGGAGGCGGAGGCCCAGGGCGGCCAGGCGCCCCGAGAGCGGCCCGCTGGGCGCGAGGCCGTCGGGCCCCGAGCTGCGCACCACCTCGCCCACGATGGTGCGGGAGTTAAGATACGTGCCCGTGCAGACGACCGCCGCGCGGCAGCTCCAGACGGCGCCCGTGTGCGTGGTGACGCTGCACACGCGCCCGGAGCCGTCGAGGCCGATGTCCACCACCTCGGACTGGATGAGCCGCAGGCGCTCCTGGCTCTCCAGGGCCAGCTTCATCACCGCCTGATAGCGGCGGCGGTCGGCCTGCGCGCGCAGGGAGTACACCGCGGGGCCCTTGCCGAGATTGAGCATGCGGTACTGGATACACGCCCTGTCGGCCGCCCGGGCCATCTCGCCGCCCAGGGCGTCCAGCTCGCGCACCAGCTGGGCCTTGCCCGTGCCGCCTATGGCGGGGTTGCAGGGCATATTGCCCACGCTGTCCAGGTTTATGGCGAAGCACACCGTGTCCAGCCCCAGGCGGGCCGCGGCCAGCGCGGCCTCTATCCCGGCGTGGCCGGCGCCGATGACGGCTATATCGCATTGTCCGGCATTGTAAGTTCTCATAACAAGTAATTATAGCGCGAAAAGGGGGACTTGTCCATGGGGCACTTCACATGTGCCGCGCGCTGTGCTATAATCGGCGCCGAGGAGGGACGGACATGGTGAGGGAGATACTGTTATTGGGCGACGAGAGGCTCTATCAGGCCTGCCGGGAGGTCTCGCGCGGGGAGGCGCCGGAGCTGGCGCGCTGGGTGGAGGACCTGCACGACACCCTGCTGGACTACCGCGCGAGGCACGGCGCGGGCAGGGCGGTGGCCGCCCCGCAGATAGGCGTGATGCGCCGGCTGATATATATGCTGACGGACAGGCCGTACGTCTTCGTCAACCCCCGCCTCAGCTTCCCCGACGGGGAGACCTGCGAGCTGCTGGACGACTGCATGTCCTTCCCCGGGCTGCTGGTGAGGGTGCGCAGGCACTGCCGCGCGGTGATAGACTACCTGGACGGGGACTTCTCGCCGCGGAGGATGCAGCTGGAGGGGGACCTCTCGGAGCTGCTGCAGCATGAGTATGACCATCTGGACGGAATACTGGCCACCATGAGGGCAGTGGACTCGAAATCGTTCTACATGCGCGAGCTCAAACGCGATTTTTCAGGAAAGGGCGTATGACACATGGAGGAATTCCGCTACGACACACAGCTGCTGATTGAGGGCTGCCAACTGGACGAGGACGCGCTGGCGGACGAGTTCCGCGCGCGCTTCGCCGGGGACTGCCTTATCGCCGTGGGCGACGAGACGGTGATGAAGATACACTTCCACACGAACGAGCCCTGGGAGGTGCTCAGGTACTGCGCCTCGCTGGGCGAGATATTCGACATCGTGGTCGAGGACATGGTACGCCAGTCCCGCGGCCTCAAAGGCTGACCAGGCTGCGCCTGGAGGCAGAGCGCGCACGGGGCGTGGGCGCGTAAGTCATGGTTTCGGCCCGCGCCGGGACGTGGATG
>CALWYL010000067.1 GCA_944385765.1 uncultured Oscillospiraceae bacterium | reverse complement strand
TTTCCCAGCCGGGGTGTAAAAAACGCCGGAGCAAAGCGAACTTTGCTCCGGCGCTGGTGCGAGAGATGGGACTTGAACCCACACGCCTGTAAATGAGACACAGGCACCTCAAGCCTGCCTGTCTGCCAGTTCCAGCACTCTCGCATATTCGGTTCGCCCCGTGCCTTGGCTCAAGGGCAAGAGTTATTATAGCAGAATCTCACGAAAAGTCAACAACAATTTTCGCCGCGGCGCCGGCAGAGGCGCGGCGCTTTTGCCTGTTGCCCCCGGGCCGCCCCTGTGGTAGAATAGCGATTAAACTGCACTGGGGGAAAAACAAATGGGTATACTGGAGCTCATAACCATCGCGCTCGGCCTCTCCATGGACGCCTGCGCGGTGTCCGTATGTAAGGGCCTCTCCGTGGAGAAGCTGAAAGTGAAGCACATGCTGATAACCGGGCTCTACTTCGGCGGCTTCCAGGCCGCCATGCCGCTCCTGGGCTATCTGCTGGGGGCCAGCTTTGAGTCCTTCATCACCAGCTTCGACCACTGGATAGCCTTCGTGCTGCTCTCGCTCATCGGGGCCAACATGATACGCGAGTCCCGCGGCGGCGCGGAGAAGCTGGACGCCTCCTTCGGTGTGAGGGCCATGCTGCCCCTGGCCGTGGCCACCAGCATAGACGCCCTGGCCGTGGGCGTCACCTTCGCCTTCCTCAGCGTGCCCATAATCCCCGCCGTATGTCTCATCGGGGCCACCACCTTCGCCCTCTCCGTCCTGGGGCTGAACCTGGGCAGGGTGTTCGGCGCCCGCTTCCGCTCGGCGGCGGAGCTCGCCGGCGGCGTCATACTCATCCTCATCGGCCTCAAGATACTCCTGGAGCACCTCGGCGTGATAGGCTGAGGGCAAAAAAACTGCACCGCGGTCTATGGTCCGCGGTGCAGTTCTTATGTATGGGGGAAAATCGCTTCCCGTCCTCAGGCAGTGCGGAGGACGCGGCCGGCGCGCTTCTTGCCGTAGACCACGATGAGCGCCACGTAGGCAATGGTGAAGACGACGCCGATGATGTAGGCGATGTTCCAGGGCAGGTTGAAGCCGATGGTGGCATTGCTGATGAAGCTGGAGCAAATGAAGGCGTAGAACGCGCCCGGCAGCAGCGGCACCCAGCAGTACTTGGCCTTGCCGTTCTCGAACATCCAGACGGTGATGGCCAGGAAGGCAAACAGGCTCAGGGTCTGGTTGCTCCAGGCGAAGTAGCGCCACAGGATGTTGAAGCCGTCGCTGTTGAACTTGGCCCAGACAATGATGGCCGCGACCAGAGCGAACACGGGGACGGCGAGCATCATGCGCTTGCCGTTGCTCTTCTGCTCGAGGTGGAAGGTGTCGGCCAGGGACATGCGCAGGGAGCGCAGGGCGGTGTCGCCCGAGGTGACAGGCAGGACTATGACGCCCACGATGGCGATGATGCCGCCGACAGGCCCCAGGATGTCCTTGCAGACTACACCGATGGTGCTGGTGGCCAGGCCGGCCTTGGCGGGCTGGTCGCCGATGTTGTAGATGCCCATGGCGCCCGCGGCCCAGACCATGGCGATGAAGCCCTCGAGAATCATCATCCAGTAGAAGGTCGTGCGGCCCTGGCGCTCGCTCTTCATGGTGCGGGAGATGATGGCGGTCTGCGTGGAGTGGAAGCCGGAGAGTATGCCGCAGGCCACCGTCACGAAGAACACGGGCAGGAAGTGGCCGCCGACAGGCCCGTCGGCCAGACCTCCGTTTCCGCCGTCGCCGAAGGGGCCGGCGCCGAAGAAGTCAGAGTAGTTGAAGTACTCGCTCTGCCACGGGGTGTCCCACACCTCGAGCAGGGGGTACTGGTGGACGAAGATGCCCACGAACACGCCCACGGCGCTGAAGAGCAGGATGGCGCCGAAGACGGGGTAGATGCGGCCGATGATGGCGTCGATGGGGAACACGGTGGCTACCAGGTAGTACAGGAAGATGACACCGTAGATGACCCAGGTGGCCCAGTCGTCGACTTTGCCGCTGCGGCCGAAGACCTGAGTGGCGGCTATGTCGCCCGGGGTGTAGACGAACACGGCGCCGACCAGGAGCAGCAGCACGCTGAGGAAGATGTTGTACACCGTGAAGATGCCCTTGTTGGAGTACTTCTTGATGGTGTCCGGCATCTGGGAGCCGCCGTCGCGCAGGCAGATCATGCCGCAGAAGTAGTCGTGCATGGCGCCGCCTATGACGTTGCCGATGGGGATGGTGATGAACGCGAGGGGCCCGAACAGGATGCCCTGGATGGGTCCAAGGATGGGGCCGGTGCCCGCGATGTTAAGCAGGTTTATGAGGCTGTTCTTCCAGCCGCGCATGGGGACGTAGTCAACACCGTCGCCCTTGGTGTAAGCCGGAGTCTTGCGATCATCGGGTCCAAAGACGTGCTCACAGAATTTGCTGTAGAGAGCTGCGCCAACGAACAGGATAACCAGGCCGATGATAAAGGTTATCATAAACTCACACTCCTTTTTGTTTTGTTCCTCTCGTTTTAGCGTCGTGATACCGGCGTCGGCCTCGCCCGCCGCCTGCCATAGATCAGACGCGGAGCGGTCAGGGGTCCCTCCCCTGAAGCCTGGTATCGGGGCCCGCCCCGGGCGGGCCCGGGCGGTTTCACTAGGGCTTTGGGGCGCTCGGGCGGTTGGCTCGCCCGTGGGAGCACGCCTGCCGTTTTGCCGGCCCGGCACCTCTCCCAAGTCCACCTACTGCATCTTGTAGATGCAGTAAAACGGCGCACGCCGTTTTAGCCATTTGCCTGATAATAGTATCACAACGGCCCCAATACGTCAACAGATTGTGAAGAGTTTTTTTACAAATTATGTCCAACCTGTGAATAACGAAAGTTTTGATTCATATTTGTCCTCTGCCGCGCCCGCTTTCAGCCCATATGGGTTCAATTTCCGCATCGTTTCCGTCATCCTCGCATACGAAACGGAAGCGCCTCCCCCGGCGTGCGGATGTGTAAAGGGCTATTTACAATCCGGCGGAAATATTGTATTCTATATCAATAGTACCCCTGTCAGACGGGGATTTTTTATGGGGAGGATTGCTATGTCCGCATCAGGAGCCCCCGGGAGGCTCACCCTCTGCGCCACCTGCCTCTTCGGCGTCGAGGGGCCGCTCGCGTCCGAGCTGCGCCGCCTGGGCATGGAGGACGTGGAGGCCTCGGACGGCCGCGTGCGCTTCCGCACGGACGAGCGCGGCCTCGCGCGCGCCAACATCTGCTCCCGCTTTGCCGAGAGGGTGCTGCTCGAGCTGGGGCGCTTCGGGGCCAGGAGCTTCGACGAGCTCTTCGAGGGCGTGCGCGCCCTGCCGCTGGAGGACTGGATACCGGAAAACGCCGCCTTCCCCGTCAAGGGCTATTCCGTGGACAGCGCGCTGCACTCCGTGGTGGACTGCCAGCGCATAGTGAAGAAGGCCGCCGCCGTGCGCCTGGCCGCCGCGCGCGGCGCGTCCGGCATGCTGCGCGAGAGCGGCGCCGTGCACCAGCTGCGCTTCGCCATAATGCGGGACGAGGCCTCCATATATCTGGACACCAGCGGCCCCTCGCTGCACAAGCGGGGCTACCGCCCGGGCCGCCTGGCGGCCCCGCTGCGGGAGACCATCGCCGCGGCGATGGTGGACCTCTCGCGCTACCGCGGGCGCGGCGACTTCCGTGACCCCTTCTGCGGCAGCGGCACCATAGCCATTGAGGCGGCTTTCGCCGCGCTAAACCGCGCCCCGGGCTCCCGCCGGCGCTTTGCCGCCGAGGACTGGCCAGTGCTGGACCGGCGCATCTGGCGCGCGGAGCGCGAGGCAGCCGCCGCCCGCGAATACCGCGGGGACTACCGCATCTTCGCCTCCGACATCGACCCCGCGGCCGTGGAGCTGGCCCGGGAGAACGCCCGGCGGGCCGGCGTGGAGGACTACATCGAGTTCTCCGTGGCCGACGCCCTGGACCGCTCCCCCGCCGGGGGTTCAGGGGTCATCGTCACCAACCCGCCCTACGGCGAGCGGCTGCTGGAGCGGGAGGAGGCCGGCCGGCTCTACGCCCGGCTGGGCGAGGTCTGGGGCGCTGCCCTCGGCTGGAAGCTACACCTGCTCTCGGGCCATCCGGACTTCGAGCGCTGCTTCGGCCGCAGGGCAGAGAAGCGCCGCAAGCTCTATAACGGCCCCATCATCTGTTATCTCTACAGCTACAGCCTGTAAAAACAGAAATACAACCCGAGATGTGTCGAAAGTGGGATAGTCAATGAAGCATCTGTTCATCGTCAACCCCGTGGCCGGGAAGCAGAAACCCGAAGAGAAGATAAAGCTCATCCACGACTCCGCCGACCGTGTGCCCGGCGGGCTCAGCGGCGGCTTTGAGGTCTACGTCACCCGCGCGCCCATGGATGCCGTGGCCAAGATACGCTCCGCCGCCGCGGAGGAGGACGAGCTGCGCGTCTACGCCTGCGGCGGGGACGGCACGCTCAACGAGTGCGTGAACGGCGCCGCCGGGCTGAAAAACACCGCCGTCACCCACTTCCCCTGCGGCACGGGCAACGACTTCATCAAGATGTTCGGCCCGGACAAGTCCCGCTTTTTCGATTTGGGCGAGCTCGCCCGCGGCGAGGTCCGTCCCATCGACCTCATCAGCTGCAACGGGCGCTACAGCGTAAACATCTGCTCCATGGGGCTCGACGCCCGCGTGGGCACGGACGTGCACAAGTACAGCGGCCTGCCCATGCTCGGCGGGCCGGCCGGCTACGTCACCAGCCTGGCGGTCAATTTCGTCAAGGGCGTGTCCCAGCCCATGACCGTCACCGCCGAGGGCCTCACCTGCGGCCCGGAGCTGAACCTTGTGTGCATCTGCAACGGCCGCTTTTACGGCGGCGGCTTCAACCCCACCAACGACGCCCGGCCCGACGACGGGCTGCTGGACGTGCTGATAGTCTCCGGGGTCAGGCGCCCCACCATACTGCGGGCCATCTCCGCCTACGCCTCCGGGCGCTACCGTGAGTTCCCCCAGTATATCACCTTCCTGCGCACCGACCACGTCGAGGTGACCACCCCCAGCCCCCAGGTCATAAATATGGACGGCGAGGCCGAATATTCTTCCAGCGCCGTATTTGACGTCATACCCGGCGGCGTGAACTTCCTCTTCCCGCGCGACATGGGCTTTTTCGCCGGCAGATAGGCCGGCGGCAGGCAAAACACAAGCGGCGCAGGGGCCCTGGGCCTCTGCGCCGCTTGCATGATCCGCATGGAGTTCCGGTCTCACCGCAGCTCCTGCTCGAGATTGTTAAAGCAGTCCGCGTCGAAGAAATCCGCGAGGCTCATCCCGAGGCCGTCGCAGAGCTTCTTTATGGTGGACACCGTCGAGCTGTTGTTCCTGCCGTTGACGATGTTGTTCACCGTGGACTGAGTGACACCGCTCATATTGGCAAGCTTGTTCACTGTTATCCCGCGCTCTTTGCATAGCTCAAGTATGCGAATCCTAACTGCTCCTCCAGCCGTCATATCTTCTCTTCTTCCTCCGTTAAGAGTATACCATGAGTTTATCCCATTGGGCCTGAATAAACTATCTCTTTTGAGGTTAAATCTCATGTAAGTCTTCACAAATTGCAGAAAGTCTGTGGTTATTGTTTCAGCAATTGTGGAACTTGTTTTTAAGCGCTTGACGCGCGGGGCACTTGGTGTTACGCTTTTACTGGTGATAAAATGAACGTGATTCCGGAGAGAGAGCACATAGCTGTGGCGGAGGATTCGGCGGCCGATTTCGCCCTCGTCATGGCGGACGACGCCATGGCCCCGCTCTTCCCCCGCGGCTCCAGCGTACAGATACAGCGCCGCGCCGTGCTGCGCGACGGCGATTTGGGGCTGTTTTTCGTGGATGGCCGCGTGCTTCTGCGCCAGTACTGCGAGGACTACTCAGGCGCTGTGTATCTCTTTGTCCTCAACCGCCGCCTCTCCCGGCTCGATATGCGCATCCCCCGCTCGCAGGGCCCCGTCTGCTGTTTTGGGCGCGTCCCGCTGGACAGCCCCCCTCCCCTGCCGGAGGCCTGAGCCGGGGCATAAAATGTATGAAAAACAAATAATATACAAGGAGGCAAAAATCATGGATGCTATGGAAAACCTGTTGACCCGCCGCAGCATAAGGAAATACAAACCCCAGCAGATAACGGACGCCGAGCTGGAGGCCGTGCTCAACGCCGGCAAGTACGCTCCCACGGCCAGAGGCACCCAGTCCCCCCTGATGGTCGCCGTGCAGAACCCGGAGGACATCGCCCTCATGAGCCGGCTCAACGCCCGCGCCTGGGACAAGGAGAACATCGACCCCTTCTTCGGCGCGCCCACGGTCATTGTCGTGTTCGGCAAGGCCGGCCACCCCAACTGCGTGAAGGACGCCTCCCTGGTCCTGGGCAACCTGCTCCTGGCCGCCCACGCCATCGGCCTCGGCGCCTGCTGGATAAACCGCGCCGACGACACATTCGAGTCCCCCGAGGGCCGCGAGCTGCTCAAGAAGTGGGGCATAGAGGGCGACTGGGTAGGCGTTGGCAACTGCATCCTCGGCTACCCCGACTGCGAGCCGCCCAAGCCCGCCCCCCGCCGGGAGGGCTACGCCGTCGTCATCAAATAAGGCCGAAAATATGCCGTATCCCCCGCCATGGCCGCCGCGGCATTCGCCGTGCAGCTGCTGCTCGCCTGCGGCGCGGCCTGGGCCGTCCGTCGAGACGGTGCCCCAAATAATAGACAATATCCCCGCCGTTCCGGCGGGGATATTTTTTGTATCATGCCCTGGAGGGCAGCGCATTCTCTCTCGCAGGCAAAGCCTGCCCGCTACATCTGTTCCGGGGCGGATACGCCGAGGATGCCCAGGCAGTTGGCGATGACGCTGCGGACGCAGTCGGCCAGCAGCAGCCGCGCGTTGAGCACGTCCTCCTGCTCGCCCTTGATGCGGCAGGTGTTGTAGAAGCGGTGGAAGCGGGCGGCCAGCTCGGTGACATAGCGGTTGATGCGGCTGGGGTCCAGGCTGTGCGCCGCGTGCAGTATCTCGTCCGGCAGCGCGGCCAGCTGGCGTATCACCTCGCGCTCCTGCTCCGTGGCCAGCAGCGAGCAGTCCACTTCGCCGGCGGCGGGCACGCCGCAGCCCTCCTCGGCCAGGTTGCGGAGGATGGAGCATATCCGCGCGTGGGCGTACTGCACGTAGTACACCGGGTTCTCGCTGTCCTGCCTCACGGCCAGGTCCAGGTCGAAGTCCATCTGGGTCTCCGGCCGGGCGTTGAAGAACCAGCGCGCGGCGTCCACGGGTATCTCGTCGAGCAGGTCGCCCAGGGATATGGCCTTGCCGGTGCGCTTGGACATG
>CALWYL010000066.1 GCA_944385765.1 uncultured Oscillospiraceae bacterium | reverse complement strand
TTTTGGTCCGAGTGACTGGATTTGAACCAGCGGCCTCTTGAACCCCATTCAAGCGCGCTACCATCTGCGCCACACCCGGATACCGCCCGATAATAATAGCACATGAGGCGACAGAATGCAAGCATTATTTTTCGCTTTTTTTAAAGCCGGCGCCCGCGGCTCACACCGCGGGCGTCCTGGGTAGAACCTTATTTCGCGACGACGTCCTTCAGGGCCTTGCCGGCCTTGAACTGCGGCACCCTGGTGGCGGCTATCGTTATCTCCTCGCGGGTACGGGGATTGCGCCCCACGCGCTCTCCGCGGGTCTTGACGTCAAAGCTGCCGAAGCCCACGAGGGAGACCCTCTCGCCGGCTACGAGCTCTTCGGTTATGATCTCGAGGGCGGCGTTTACGACCTTCTCTGCGTCTTTTCTCGAAATATCCGCCCTGTCCGCGGCGGCGGTGATGAGTTCTGCCTTGTTCATTGGTATTCCTCCTGAAAAATTGCTGGAAACAGCCTATATAGAAAGCCGCTGCTGCGAGCGGGTTTCTTACAACTTGACCTCCACCGGCTCCTTGCCCTCCAGGTCGTGCCGGGCCTGCTGATAAATCTCCTCCATCTCGGCGAGGGACATGTCCTCGAGCTTTTTTCCGCGGCCGGCGGCTCCCTCCTCCAGATAGCGGAAGCGGCGGATGAACTTCTCACAGGCGGCGTGCAGCAGCTCCTCGCAGTCGAGTTTGTAGAAGCGGGCCACGTTTACCACGGAGAACATGATGTCGCCAAGTTCCTCTTTGATGTTCTCGAGGTCTCCTGCGTCTATGCCCTGCTGCAGCTCGTCGGCCTCCTCGCGCACCTTGTCCATGGCCCCGCCCACTGTGGGCCAGTCGAAGCCCAGCTTGGCGGCCTTGTGCTGAATCTTGTCCGCCCTCCACAGGGCGGGCATGGCCTTGGAGATGCCGTCCATGGCGGAGGACATGGTGTCCTGGGCGCGGTCGGCGCGCTTGATGGCGTCCCAGTTGTCGAGCACCTTCTCGCTGGTGGCGGCGTCCACGCTGCCAAAGACGTGCGGGTGCCTGTGCACGAGCTTCTTGCAGGCCTCGTCGGCCACGTCGTCTATGTTCCAGCCGCCCTTTTCCTCCTCCATGCGGGCGTGGAAAATAACCTGCATCAGCAGGTCTCCCAGCTCCTCGCGGAGATGGTCGCCGTCGCGCTCGTCTATCGCCTCGCACACCTCGTAGGCCTCTTCCAGGACATTGCGCCTGATGCTCTCGTGGGTCTGCTCCCGGTCCCAGGGGCAGCCGCGCTCAGAGCGGAGATAGGCTATGAGGTCGATGAAATCGCGCAGGTCATAGCGCTCTTTGCAACTAAAATCTAACATACCCGTTACCCCTTCTGCAAGTAGTTTTTTCATTTTGCGGCGATATAATGCGTACTTTTTTATTATGTTCACCGAATGTGCAACATTTGGGCGAGTTTCTCTCCCTTGGGTATCAGCCGCATGTCGTCGTAGGTGACGGCCCTCGTCACCACGACCATGACCAGGTAGACGACCACCGCCGCGAATATGGCGGCGCACATGCACAGGGCCATCGTCAGCCGGCCCATATCCGGGGCGCCTATGAAGCGCACGGCCAGGCCGTACACGGCCCAGGCCGAGAGCCCCATCACGGCCGAGCTCACCGCCGGGCGCAGCAGCACCTTCGCATAGCTGGGCGGCCGCCTCATGCAGCGGCGCAGGAACAGGCAGTTCATCAGGCACATGACGGCATAGCAGCAGATGGTGCCTATCGGCGCGCCCACTATGTTCACCTCGGGGTCGCCCACCAGCACCCAGTTTATGGCCAGCTTGACCGCTCCGCCGGCCAGCATGGACCAGACGGGGTATTTCTCGTTGCCGCCGGCCTGGAGTATGGCGTTGGTCATCAGAGCCATGCAGACGAAAAACGAGGCGGCGCCCAGCCACACGAGCAGCGTGGGGCCTATCTCGTGCGTGTCCGAGTAGAGCACGTTCACGATGGGGAAGGCCAGCACCGAGAGCCCCACGCCCATCGGCAGGGATATGACCGTGGATATGCGCATGGACGACTCCGCTATCTCCCCGGCCCCGGCCTGGTCATGGGCGGCCATGGCGGCGGATATCGCCGGCACCACGGAGATGGTGAGCGGGGTGATAAAGGCCGCGGGCAGGTTGTAGAGCGTGAGCATGGCGGAGTAGGAGCCGTAGAGCGTGTCGGCCAGCGCGCTGTCCATGCCGGCGTCCAGCAGCCGCACGTTCACCAGGTTGGTGTCCAGCAGCGTTATGACGCTCATCACCGACGCCCCCAGGGTTATGGGCACGCCTATCTTGACGAAGCGGGCGAAGGTCTCGCCCGGGCGGTCCGGCACATCGGCGGAGCTGCGCTGCGCCCGGTAAGGCCGGGACTTCAGCGCCATGTACACGAGCGCCGCCAGCGCGCCGGCGGTGACGCCGAAGATGGCCCCGGCGGAGGCCATGGGCACGCTCTCTCCCGTGTGCAGCAGCCACTCCGCCAGGGAGAGGCCGACTATGACCTTGACCAGCACCTCCAGCACCTGGCCCACGGTGGTGGGCCTCATGTCCGAGTGGCCCTGGATATAGCCGCGGTAGGCGCTGGTGAGGCACACGAGCAGCACAGCCGGCGCCAGGGCGAACACGCTCTGCGTGCTCTCCGGAGTGTGCACGAGTATTATGGCCATCTCCGAGGGGAACAGGAGCATGAGCGCGGTGAGCAGCGCGCCCAGCACGGCCAGCGTGACATAGGCGACTTTGAAGGTGCTGCGCACCTGGTTGTACCTGCCGAGGGTGTTGGCCTCCGATATCATGCGCGAGAGGGCCACCGGCAGCCCGGCCGTGGAGATGGTGAGCAGCACGTTATATATGCTGTAGGCCGCGTTGAAATAGCCGTAGCCCGCGTCGCCCAATATATTGCGCAGCGGTATCTTGTATATGGCGCCGAGTATCTTCATTATCACGACGCCGGCCGCCAGAATGGCCGCGCCGTGGAGATAGTTCTGCTTCCTGGGTTCTGACAAGGATATACCCCCATTCCGGCGCCCGAGGGCACCGAACGTTTACTTTACACTAAAAGTATGAAAAAATCAAGCAAATATGCCGCGCAAAGTTCGCACAGCGCGTCTTTTGCCCTCCCCAGGGCAGAAAAAGGCCTCCCGCCGGGGCGGGAGGCCATGCAGGGGCGTTTTATTTTGAGTTTTCCCCGGCCCCGGACTTGTGGAGTATGTCCATGAACTCCTCGCCGGTGATGGTCTCCCTCTCCAGCAGGTAGGCAGCCAGGCGGTGGAGGGCCGGCTCGTTGGCCCTCAGTATCTCCACGGCCTTCTGGTGCTGTTTTTTCACCAGGGCGATGACGGCCTCGTCTATCTCGCCGGCGGTCTGCTCGCTGCAGGCGAGGGAGCTGTCCCCGCCCAGGTACTTGTTCGACTGCGTCTCCAGAGCCACCATGTCGAAGCGGTCGCTCATGCCGTAGCGGGTGAGCATGGCGCGGGCCAGCTTGGTGGCCTGCTCTATGTCGTTGCTGGCGCCGGTGGTGATGCTGCCGAATACGACTTCCTCGGCGGCGCGGCCGCCGGTGAGGGTGGCTATCTTGTTCTCAATCTCCTCGCGGGACATGAGCACCCGGTCGCCCTCGTCCACCTGCATGGTGTAGCCCAGCGCGCCGCTGGTGCGGGGGACGATGGTTATCTTGGTCACCGGAGCGCTGTTGGTCTGCAGGGCCGCCACCAGGGCGTGCCCGGTCTCGTGATAGGCCACGGTGCGCTTGTCGCGCTCGCTGAGCACGGCGTTCTTGCGCTGCGCTCCGGCTATCACGGTCTCCACGCTCTCCTCCAAATCGGACTGCTCCACTATGCCGCGGCCCATCTTGACCGCGCGCAGGGCGGCCTCGTTTATTATATTGGCCAGCTCGGCGCCGCTGGCGCCGCTGGTGGCGCGGGCGATGGCCCTGAGGTCCACATCGCCGCTCATGCGCACCTCCTTGGCGTGCACCTTGAGTATGGCCTCGCGGCCCGCCAGGTCGGGCAGCTCCACGGGGATGCGCCTGTCGAAGCGTCCGGGCCGCAGCAGCGCGGGGTCCAGGCTCTCCGGCCGGTTGGTGGCCGCCAGGATGACCACGCCCTTGGCGCTGTCGAAGCCGTCCATCTCCGCCAGCAGCTGGTTGAGCGTCTGCTCGCGCTCGTCGTTGCCGCCGTAGGCGCCCGAGTCGCGCTTTTTGCCTATGGTGTCTATCTCGTCGATGAACACAATGCACGGGGCCTTCTCCTGCGCCTGCTTGAACAGGTCGCGCACCTTGGCCGCGCCCATGCCCACGAACATCTCCACGAACTCGCTGCCGCTGATGGAGAAGAAGGGCACGTGCGCCTCGCCGGCCACCGCGCGGGCCAGCAGCGTCTTGCCCGTGCCCGGAGGGCCCACCAGCAGCGCGCCCTTGGGCAGCTTGGCGCCTATCTCGGAGTACTTCTGCGGGTTGTGCAGGAAGTCCACTATCTCCTTGAGTGCCTCTTTGGCCTCGTCCTGGCCAGCTACGTCGGCAAAGGTCTTGCCCGTCTCCGTCTCCGCGTATATCTTGGCCCCCGATTTGCCGAAGCTCATGGCGGGCATGCCCGCTCCGCCGCCCATCTTCTTCATCATATAGCGGTAGAAGAGCACGCTGCCCCCGTATATCAGCACCAGGGGGAATATCCAGGTGAGCAGGAAGTTCAGCAGAGGCGAATTCTGCGTGGGTATCTCGTTGGTGTAGTCAACCTCATTGGGGGCGGCCTCTATGCGGTCTATGAGCTCGTAGTCCGGGAAGATGCCGGTCTTGTAGACCTCCTCCCGGCCCTCCTCGTCCCTGGCGAGAAAGACTATCTGGTAGTTGTCCTCCTCATAGGCCACCTGCTCTACCCGGCCGGCCTCCAGCATGTCGATAAAGTCGCCGTACCCCACCTCGGTCACCTGGCGCTGCATCACCTGGGGAAAGAGCAGCGCGTTGAGAAGTATGAGTATGAGGAACGTGACCGCGTAGTAATAGAGTATGTTTCTCCTGGGCCTGTGGCTGTCCGGAGCATCGTGCGATACCATATTTATACCTCCCTGGCGCACGTTTTGTTAACGCGTTAATTATAGTTCCCCCGCCCCGGCGAATCTACAGCACTTTTTGAACAAAAAGGGAACTTTTTGTGAACGGCCCCCGTCAGACGAGTAAACTGAAACACAGGAGGAATCGCGCCATGAAGAAGCTCTCCCTCGCGCTCGCCCTCACGCTCATGCTGTCCCTGGCCGCCTGCGGCTCCGCCCCGCCGGCGGAGAACCTGCTCAGCGGCCGGCGCCCCTCCGGAGGGGAACTCTCCGGGGAAGCGGCGGACGCCGTGGTCGAGTTCTCTCTCAGCCTCGCCCGGCAGTCGGGCCCCGGCACCCTGTTGTCCCCGCTCTCCGCACTCTTCGCCCTGGGCATGACGGCCAACGGCGCTGAGGGAGAGACCCTCGCGCAGATGGAGTCCGTGTTCGGCCTGGACACGGGTGCGCTCAACGGCGCGCTCTCGGCCCTCGCCGCCTCCCTGGGCGATGAGGCGCAGGCGGCCAACTCCCTCTGGATACGCGATACCGATGATTTCACCGTGAGCGAGGATTTCCTCTCCGTCTGCGGCGAATACTACGATGCCGGCGTGTTCACCGAGCCCTTTGACGACTCCACGCTGCGGGCCATAAACTCATGGGTCAGCGAGCAAACCGGGGGACTCATAGGGGAAATCCTGGACGAGATACCCCACGACGCCGTGATGTACCTGGTGAACGCCATCGGCTTTTCCGCCGACTGGGAGAGCATCTACCGGGAGGACCAGGTCCGCCAGGGAGTATTCACAACCTCCGGCGGAGAGGAGCTGCAGGCGGACTTCATGTACGGCGAGGAAAGCCTGTACCTGGAGGGCGAGGTCTTCACCGGCTTCATGAAGCCCTACGAGGGCGGGCGCTACGCCTTTGCCGCCCTGCTGCCCGAGGAGGGCAGCTCGCCGTCGGAGCTGCTCGAGGGCCTCGGCGGCGCGGAGCTGAGGGAACTGCTCGCGTCCCCGCAGGCCGCGTCCGTGTCCACCTCCCTGCCCCGGTTCGAGGGCGGCAGCTCCCTCGAGCTCTCCGACATGCTGTCGGCCATGGGCATGACGGACATATTCGACCCCGAGCGCAGCGAGCTCTGCGGCCTGGGCAGCTCCTCGATGGGAAGCCTCTATGTCAGCCGGGTGCTGCACGAGACCTTCATCGCCGTGGATGAGCGCGGCACCGAGGCCGGCGCCGCCACGGCCGTGGAGGTGATGGCGGAGGGCGCGGCGGAGGTAATGCAGAGCGTGTATCTCGACCGGCCATTCGTCTATCTGATAGTGGACACCGCCAGCGGCGTGCCGCTCTTCATAGGCACTCTGGAGCGCCCGTAAAAGCAAGAGCGGCGGCCCGGCGGCCGCCGCTCTTCGTCTCACAGGCCCTCAGCCACGGAGGGGCCGGGGGAGCTGATGGTCACATAGTAGTTGGCAAAGGTCGTCTCCGTGTACGGCAGGACATACACCGACACAAACGGCACCGCCGTGAGCAGATACCAGCCCAGGAAGGAGAGGTCGAGCACGAAGAGCTCCATCTTGCGCCCGTACATCAGCTCCTTGCTGCGGCGAATGCAGTCCATTATGTCCATCTCCGGGTGCTCCAGCAGGAGGTAATAGGCCTGCCGGTAGCGGTAGGAGGCCACGATGCCCGGTACGACGAGCAGCAGCGACCACAGCATGATGAACACGCCCTCGACTATCGTCAGGCCGAGGATGCGGAAGAACATGCCGAAGCTGTCCAGCAGGTTGCCCACCGAATTCTCCAGCCGCCTGACCGCCCGCAGGCAGAAGAGCGTGAATCCGGTGCTCAGCATCAGCTGCACTACGCCTATCATCAAGTCTATCAGCCGACCGGCCAGGTTGGGCTCGGTGAGGCGCCTGTAGACATACAGCAGCGTCTCCTGGCTGAGCTCCTCGCCCATGGCATAGGCGTAGAGATACCCCATGATGTCGTCGTAGTTCACCAGACGCATGGAGAGGTGGTTCAATAAATAGCTCACCAGCACGAGAACCAGGGCCGTTATATATGGATTGACCTTTGACTCCGCCATGGCCGCCCGGGCGTCCGCCTTCAGCGCCGCCCTGTTGAGATATCGTGGCATGGTCCACCTCCCAGGATTTATTGGGGTCTCGCCCTATGATTATACCAGAGACTAAAATATATGACAAGGTACCGCAAAAAATTATTGACAATCGGCCCCGGGGATGCTATTATAAGCGAGCACCCAAGATACGCGCGAGTGGTGGAATTGGCAGACTCGCTAGATTCAGGTTCTAGTGTGCACTACGCACGTGCGGGTTCAAGTCCC
>CALWYL010000065.1 GCA_944385765.1 uncultured Oscillospiraceae bacterium | reverse complement strand
GCTGTTTTAGCTTGACATAACGCCACATTCCGGTGTAAAATAATGTGATAATATTGCAGGGGGGTTGGGGAACCTCCTTTGATATTAACTCTTACACGGGCATTTTTCACCCGTCTTGCTTTCAGCAAAAGTAAAAATTACAAGGGAGGCGCATATAAACACCATGTTTTGGGAAATAGTGGGCATCGTGGTCGGTGTGGCCGTGGTGCTTGTCATAGGCTTTCTGCTCGGCATAGCTTACCGCAAGAAGGTCGCCGAGCGGGAGATATCCAGCGCGGAGGAGGAGGCCAAGAGGATTATCAACGAGTCCATCAAGGCCGCCGAGTCGAAGAAGCGCGAGGCGCTGGTGGAAGCGCGCGAGGAGATACACAAGAGCCGCAGCGAGTATGAGCGCGAGGTCAAGGAGCGCCGCAACGAACTCAGCAAGCAGGAGCGCCGCCTCCAGCAGAAGGAGGAGAACCTGGACCGCAAGACCGACGCGCTGGAGAAAAAGACCGACGCGCTGAACCAGAAGCTCGCCCAGGCCGATGCCCAGCAGGAGGAGATAAAGCTCATCAAAAAGGGCCAGCTGGAGATGCTGGAGAAGATTTCCGGCTACACCGTGGACGAGGCCAAGCAGTACCTCATCTCCAGTGTGGAGACCGAGGTGACGCACGAGATGGCCGCCAAGGTGCGCGAGGTCGAGGCCAAGTACAAGGACGAGGCCGACGAGAGGGCGCGCGAGATTATCGCCACCGCCATCCAGCGCTGCGCCGCCGACCACGCCAGCGAGATAACCGTCTCCGTCGTACCACTCCCCAACGACGAGATGAAGGGCCGCATCATAGGACGAGAGGGACGCAACATTCGTTCCATCGAGACGCTCACCGGCTGCGATCTCATCATAGACGACACGCCCGAGGCCATCACCCTCTCCAGCTTCGACCCCGTGAGGCGCGAGGTGGCCCGCATAGCTCTCGAGCGGTTGATACAGGACGGGCGCATCCACCCCGCGCGCATCGAGGAGATGGTCGCCAAGGCCCAGAAGGAGGTCAACGCCATCATCAAGTCGGAGGGCGAGCGCGCCGCCTTCGAGACCAACATCCACGGCCTCAACCCCGAGATTATCCGTCTCCTGGGCCGCATGAAGTACCGCACCAGCTACGGCCAGAACGTCCTCAACCACTCCATCGAGGTGTCCCAGCTCTCCGGCCTCATAGCCGCCGAGCTCGGCGTGGACATCCAGACCGCCAAGCGCGCCGGGCTGCTGCACGACCTGGGCAAGAGCATCGACCATGAGGTCGAGGGCAGCCATGTCACCATCGGCGTGGACATAGCGCGCAAGTACAAGGAATCCCCCGAGGTGCTGCACGCCATAGAGGCCCACCACGGCGACGTGGAGCCCCACACCGTCATCGCCTGCATCGTCCAGGCCGCGGACGCCATCAGCGCCTCGCGCCCCGGCGCCCGCCGCGAAAACGTGGAAAACTACGTCAAGCGCCTGGAGAAGCTGGAGGCCGTCACGCGCTCCTTCCCCGGCATCTCCGGCTGCTACGCCATACAGGCCGGCCGCGAAATCCGCGTCATGGTCAAGCCCGAGGAGGTCAGCGAGGACCAGATGGTCCTCCTCGCCCGCGACATCGCCAAGAAGATTGAGGACGAGCTCACCTACCCCGGCCAGATTAAGGTCCACGTCCTGCGCGAGACCAAGGCCATCGAATACGCGAAATAACACCAGTCCCCAAAACATGGCCGGGCGGATGCCCGGCCGTGTTTTTCGCTCTCTCACCCCAAAAATCGCGGGCCCCCGTGGGGGCCCGCGATTTGAACTCTATATGCCGCGGATGCCGCAGCGCTCCATGTCCACTCTGCCGTCCGGGAGGAACTCCACTCCCTCCTCCTCCAGCAGCCGGCGCTGAACGCCCTCGCCGCCGAAGGCGAATCCGCCGGTGAGACGGCCGTCGGCGAACACCACCCTGTGGCAGGGGATGACTCCCGGCTCCGGGTTGCGGTGCAGCGCGAAGCCAACCGCTCGCGCCGCCCCCGGGTTGCCCGCCAGGCGGGCCACCTGCCCGTAGGACATCACGCTCCCGCGGGGTATCTGCCTCACGGCCTCGTATATGCGGCGCGACAGCTCCGTCATTGGGCCAGGGACACGGCGTACTGCTTTATGGCGCCCGCGCCGGCGTACTTCTCAAAGCCGCCCTCCGAAGTCACCACCAGGGTGGGGGCCTGCTTCACGCCAAAAGCCTTCGCCAGCTCCGCGTTGTCCTCCGCGTTGAGCTTTTCATAGGCCACGCCCTGCTTGTCCAGCAGAGAGACGGCCAGCCGGCAGTTGGGGCAGGTCGGAGTGGTGAACAGGAGCGTCCTGCCGGGCGCCGTGTCCACTGTCGCGCTCGCGGCGCCGCTCACGGCGGAACCGATGTGCGCGTCCAGGTCCGGCTCATGCCCGCAGCCGCAAGGCGCCGGGTGCTTGGCGGGGTCCAGATGGCTGTGGCTGAGGTCGTAGGTCTTGCGCTCCTTGTACTCCTGCGTCTTGCCGGCGTTCCAGTTCTGCACCGGGCGGTAGTAGCCGGTTATGCGGCTGTACACCTCAGCACTCTCCCCGCAGTGCGGGCAGACGAACTGCTCCCCGGCGAGGTAGCCGTCGTTCTTGCAGACGGAGTAGGTGGGGCTGAGCGTGTAGTAGGGCAGCTTGTAGTTCTCGGCTATCTTGCGCACCAGGCCGGCGGCCGCCTGCCAGTCGGGCAGCTTCTCGCCCAGGAAGGCGTGGAACACGGTGCCGGAGGTGTAGAGGGTCTGCAGCTCGTCCTGTATGTCGAGGGCGGCGAATATGTCGTCCGTGTAGCCCACGGGCAGGTGGGAGCTGTTGGTGTAGTAGGGCGTGCCGCCCGGCTCGGCAGCGGTGATGATGTCGGGATAGCGCTCCACGTCGTGCTTGGCCAGGCGGTAGCTGGTGCTCTCGGCGGGGGTGGCCTCCAGGTTGTAGAGGTCGCCGTACTGCTCCTGGTAGTCCTGGAGCCGCCCGAGCATGTGCTTCAGCGTGCGCTTGGTGAACTCCTGGCAGCTCTCGTTGGTCATGTCGGCGCGCACCCACTTGGCGTTGAGCCCCGCCTCGTTCATGCCCACCAGGCCGATGGTGGAGAAGTGGTTGTCAAATGTGCCGAGGTAGCGGCGGGTGTAGGGGTAGAGCCCCTCGTTCATCAGCTTGGTGACCACATCGCGCTTTATCTTCAGGCTGCGGGCGGCGATGTCCATCAGCTTGTCCAGCCGGCGGTTGAAGTCGGCCTCGTCCTTGCTGAGATAGGCCAGGCGCGGCATGTTCAGCGTGACCACGCCTATGGAGCCGGTGCTCTCTCCGGAGCCGAAGTAGCCGCCGGACTTGCGTCTGAGCTCGCGCAGGTCGAGCCTCAGACGGCAGCACATGCTGCGCACGTCGCTGGGCTCCATGTCGGAGTTGATGTAGTTGGAGAAATAGGGCGTGCCGTACTTGGCGGTCATCTCAAAGAGCAGGCGGTTGTTCTCCGTGGGGGACCAGTCGAAGTCCTTGGTGATGGAGTAGGTGGGTATGGGGTACTGGAAGCCGCGGCCGTTGGCGTCGCCCTCTATCATGATGTCGATGAAGGCCTTGTTCACCATGTCCATCTCGGCCTTGCAGTCGCCGTAGGTGAAGTCCATCTCCCGGCCGCCCACTATGGCCTTCTGGTCCTTCAGGTCATTGGGCACGGTCCAGTCGAGGGTGATGTTGGAAAACGGCGCCTGGGTACCCCAGCGGGAGGGCGTGTTCACGCCGTAGACAAAGCTCTGGATGCACTGCTTGACCTCTTTGTAGCTGAGGTTGTCCACCTTGACAAAGGGGGCCAGATAGGTGTCGAAGCTGGAGAAGGCCTGCGCCCCGGCCCACTCGTTCTGCATTATGCCGAGGAAGTTGACCATCTGGTTGCAGAGGGTGGAAAGGTGGCTGGCCGGGGAGGAGGTTATCTTGCCGGGTATGCCGCCCAGGCCCTCCTGAATCAGCTGCTTGAGGCTCCAGCCGGCGCAGTAGCCGGTGAGCATGGAGAGGTCGTGCAGATGCAGGTCGCAGTTCTTGTGCGCATTGGCAATCTCGTCGTCATAGACCTCGCTCAGCCAGTAGTTGGCGGTGATGGCGCCGGAGTTGGAGAGTATGAGCCCGCCCACGGAGTAGTTGACGGTGCTGTTCTCCTTCACGCGCCAGTCGGAGGCGCTCAGATAGCTGTCCACCACGCTCTTGTAGTCGAGGTAGGTGTTCTTCATGTTGCGCAGCTTCTCGCGCTGGCGGCGGTAGAGTATGTAGGCCTTGGCCACGTGCTCGTAGCCCCCGCGGGAGAGCACGGCCTCCACGCTGTCCTGTATGTCCTCCACCGTGACGGCCCCGTCCTCTATCTTGCCCTGGAAATCGGCGGTGACCTTCAGCGCCAGGAAATCTATCACGCTGTCGTTGTAGTCGGTGCCCGTGGCCTCGAAGGCCTTCTTTATGGCGGCGCTTATCTTGCCGATGTTGAACTCTACGAGCTCCCCGTCCCTCTTCTTGACCCTGTACATTTCCTCTCCTCCTGTATTTTCGGGCGCCCCCGGCCGCACCGGGGCCGCCTCCTTATATCAAAAGCCCTTGGGGCCTATATACCTCTCAATCGCACGGCCGGCACCCAGGGCCTCACTATGTCCGCGAAGATTTTCATCTCCCCCTCGGTGAAAGCCGAGAGCCCCGCGCCGTCTATCAGGTCGCCGGAGTCGCGGAAGGCCTGGATGTAGTACTCCCTCGCGCCCTTTATCCACTCGCCTATGGAGGCGAAGTCTCTCGGCTCATGCAGCCCCCTGACGGCCGTGGTGCGGAACTCATAGTCCATCCCGCAAATCATCAGGTATGCCGCGCTCTCGCGTATGGGCGCCAGGTCCAGACCCGGCACGCCGGTGACGGCGGCGTACTTCTCCGGCGGGGCCTTGATGTCCATGGCCACCCGGTCCACCAGGCCCTTTTCCACCACCTCGCGCAGTCTGGCGGGGAATGTGCCGTTGGTGTCCAGCTTCACGGCGTAGCCCAGCTCCTTTATCCTCAGCAGCAGCTCCGGCATGTCCGGGTGCAGCAGCGGCTCGCCGCCGGTGACGGCCACCCCGTCGAGCACCCCGCGCCGCTTCCGCAGGAAGGCGAAGAGCTCCTCCGTGTCCAGCACATCCCTCTCCCGCCCGGGCAGGGCCAGGGACGCGTTGTGGCAGAAGGGGCAGCGCAGGTCGCAGCCGGCTGTAAAAATTGTGCAGGCCACCTTGCCCGGATAGTCCAGCAGCGTGAGCTTCTGCATTCCAGAAATCGTCATCTTGTCTTTCCTCTTGTCCGCATTCGTGCACAGGCGCCCACCGCGTATCGTACATCTTGCGATACTGTGAGCGTCTGTTACACAATATATAGTGCTCTCTCCCTTTTGTCAAGGGGTGCGGGGCAAAAAATCAGTATTGTTTCTGTCCGTAACTTTTTTGTAAAAAGACGGTCATCTTTTCGATACGCTCCTGAGGGAAGGCCTCCGCCGGCCCGCCCAGCGAGAGCGCCAGGCGGTATATCTCGCAGGTCTGCTCCAGCACCCGGGCGCAGAGCAGGGCCCTTTGCAGGCTCTCCCCCAGGCACACGGCCCCATGCGCGCGCAGCAGGCAGGCCATGGAGCTCTCCCCCAGGGCGGAGACGCAGTTGGCGGCCAGCTCCGCCGTGCCCGGCAGGGCGTACTCCGCCGTGCGCACCTCCCCGCGCAGCACCTGGGCCGCCTCGTCCGTCACCACCGGCACAGTGCGCCCGGTGACGGCGAAGGCAGTGCTCTCCACGGCGTGCGTGTGCACTATGGCGCCGGCCTCCGGCCTGGCGGCGTATACCGCCAGGTGCAGCGCCGTCTCCGTGCTGGGCCTGCGCTCGCCGGAGAGCACGCGCCCGTCGGCGAGCGCCACCTCGGTTATGTCCTCCGGCAGCAGCGCGGCGTAGTCCATCCCGCTGGGCGTGATGAACACGCTCTCCCCGCTCCGCAGGCTGATGTTGCCCCAGGTGGCTATGGTCAGTCCGGCAGCGGAAAAGCTCCTGGCGGCCTCCACCACCTGTTCTCTCGCGCTCACAGCCCCCACCTCCTGAAGGCCTCCTCATACGGCGCCCTGGCTATGCCGTACTCGGTGATTATCCCGCTTATGAGCTCCGCGTCCGTCACGTCGAAGGCCGGGTTGTACACCTTCACGCCCTCCGGAGCCATGCGGCGGGCGTACCAGAGCTCCGTGACCTCCTCCGCCGCGCGGTGCTCTATCGGTATCTGCGCGCCGCAGGGGAGCGACATGTCTATGCTCGAGCTGGGCCCGCAGACATAGAAGGGCACGCCGTAATGCCTGGCCATTATGGCCACGCCGCTGGTGCCTATCTTGTTGGCCGTGTCGCCGTTGGCGGCCACTCGGTCGCAGCCCACAATTATTATGTCAACCTTGCCCTCTCTCATGAGCGCACTGGCCATGTCGTCGCAGAGCAGAGTGGTCTCCAGCCCCAGGGTCACGCCCTCGAAGGCCGTCAGCCTCGCGCCCTGCAGCAGCGGCCGCGTCTCGTCGCAGTAGAGCCGCAGCCCTTCCACGCCGGCGTCCAGCGCGGCGTATACGGGCGCCAGCCCGCAGCCCAGGCCGGAGGTGGCCAGGGCGCCGGCGTTGCAGTGTGTGAGTATGCCCATGCCGGGCTTTATCAGCGCCATGCCGTGCTCGCCCATGCGGCGGGACATCTCCAGGTCGTCGTCCATGATGGCCTGCGCCTCCGCGCGCAGCCCGGCGACAATCTCCCCCTCCGGCCCGCCGGAGAGCCGCCCCATGGCCGCCCTCATGCGCTCCAGGGCGTAGAAGAGGTTGACAGCCGTGGGCCGCGAGGTGGCCAGGTAGTCGCAGGCGGCGTAAAAGCTCCGCTCCGCCTGCCCCGCCGGCGCGTGTTTCGCCGCCAGATAGGCCCCAAAGCCGGCGGCCACGCCGATGGCCGGCGCCCCGCGCACGCGCAGCGCGCGTATGGCCTCCCAGACCTCCTCCGTCTTTGTCAGCGAGAGGTATTTGAGCTCCCCCGGCAGCAGCGTCTGGTCGATTATCACAAGCGCGGAGCCGTCCTCCGAGAGCTTCACCGTGTTGATTTTCAATGGGTCCATATGCATCCTCCTGTTGTCCGCATTTTATGTTGGTAAGGTCTGCCCAGCACGGATTTCCACCGCGCGGGCGCCTTAATCGCCGCGCTTTTCCGCCTCCCGGCCCCTACAGCGCCCCCCTGGGGCAGGCCCTGGCGCACTCCATGCACAGGATGCACTCCGTGGCGTTTTTGCGGGAGCGGGAGTTGTCCGTCACGTCCACGTCCATCGGACACACCTGCGCGCACCTGCCGCAGGAGACGCACTTCCCCTTGTCACAGGTCACGCGGAAGAGCGAGAAGTAGCTCATGGGCTTCAAAAAGACCGTGACCGGGCATATGTACTTGCAAAACGCCCTGTTGTCGCGGAAGGTGAAGGCCAGCGCCACGCCCAGCGCGTAATACAGCGCGTTGCCCCACACAAACGCCCAAAACATTATCCGCTCCAGATTCCCCACATGGGCCAGGAACAGCGCGGCGACGAAGGCGAGGGAGGCGGCGAAGGCCAGGTAGCGTATCCACCCGATTTTCCGCCGCTCGTGGCTCGCGGGCACCTTGTATGGCAGAAAGTCCAGCACCATCGCCGTCCAGCAGGCGTAGCCGCACCAGCCTCTCCCGAAAATGAGGGGCCCGAAAATCTTCGCCACGGCGTAGTGTATGGTCGCCGCCTCAAAGACGCCGGTGAAGAGATAGTACCAGAACCCCTCAATCTGCATGTTTTCGCTGCAGATCAGGCCCAGATACACGAGCATGTACAGCCCCACAAGGAGCTGCACGGCGCGCCGGGCGTGTCTGTACGCCCGGGCGTACAGCACTATGCCCAGGGCGATGACACAGCCTATGTAGCTGAAGTTGAAGAGGTAAAACGCGTTGTCCTTTGTGAGCCACAGCGATATGGCCGCCGTCTCGAACGCCGCGAATATCACCGCGGCCGGGATGTATTTTTTCATGCCGCCCAGCTCCCCGCGTTTTTATATTTTTTAATATTATAGCACAGCCCCGGCCGCGATTCCAGTACCAGCCGCGGCTCGCCATGCCGCGGGCCCCGGCCCCGCCGCATTTTGGCCCGCTCCCCTTTACAACACCCGGCTTATATGCTTCAATATAATCGGCCGG
>CALWYL010000064.1 GCA_944385765.1 uncultured Oscillospiraceae bacterium | reverse complement strand
GCAGCTCCAGAACCCTCTCTGGTGCTTATCTTGCATAAGCTTTCCTTACATTGTTTAATTTACAAGGTGCACTCGCGTCGAGTTTTGTGCATCTTTCACAGTGCCGTCTCTCGAGCGCTTGATTAATATACCACCCCCGGCTCCGTTTGTCAACAACTTTTTTCACTTTTTTCGAGATTTTTTTCGCCGCGCCCTGAATACACTTCATCTTGTATCCAGGGCGCGGCAAAGTACCATATCTGGTTGTCGTTCAGGGTATATCTATCTCCTCCGGGTCGTCCTCCGAGGGGAAGCAGCGCCAGAAATCCCCGTTGGATTCCAGGTCGCCTATCACATTCAGCGGCTGCTTGACATAGCGCGCCTTGCCCGTGGCGCAGAGCGTGCCGTCGGCCGAATAGAGCTCTCCCTCGCCGTCGAAGATGAGGCGGGTGTTGCGGGTGATTCGCCCGGTGACCAGCAGCTGCTCGCCGTAGGGCACGGGTTTTTTGAAGCGGATGCTGATATCGCCGGTCACCCCCCAGGTGTCGGGCTCCGTGATGTTGATGGCGCGGCCGATGGTCTCGTCGAGCATGGCGGTGATGACGCCGCCGTGGACGCGCTGGGGATAGCTCTGGTGCTGCGGCAGCGGGCTTATCAGCGCGGCCAGCGTGCCGTCCTCCAGCTCATAGAAGGCGGCCTTGAGGCCCATGTCGTTCATCACGCCGCAGACGAAGCAGTTGCGGCTGTTGTTCTGTTTCCTGGTAACTCTCTTCTTCATTTTTTATTATGTGGGCCGCCGGCGCGGCCGAAAGCCTCCCTTTCTCAGAACGGTAATACCCCGCGTATTCCTCCCAGGGTCTCGCGGGCGGCCACGATGACCTTGGCCAGGTCGTATTTGGCGAACACGGCGTCGGCCACGCGGACGAGGTCGGCGTCCATCAGCAGGGACAGGCCGAACACCACGCCGCCCATGGCCAGGGCCAGCAGCGCGACCGCGAACACCACGCTCCACGCTCTCTTCATTGTCCGGTCACCTCCCCGTGGTCATAGCACCAGTCTCCGCCTTTTCTTATCAGCAGGTTGACAAAGCCGACAGCCCCCCGCACGAATATCCACACGGCCAGGCAGGCCAGCGGCAGGCCCATGCCCACCAGCACCAGCCCCGCGCCGGCGCACATGAGTATGTCCGCCACCACGGTCAGGCCCAAAAAGCAGAAGGATATGGACAGCCCCCCGGCGTAGAGCACGCCTCCGGCGAGCAGCAGCACGGCCAGCGCCGCCGCGGTGATGAGCACCGTGACCGGCAGGCCCAGCACCACCGCCCCCAGCACATAGAGCGCCAGCAGCGCGGGCTTGGCCCGCGGCCGGGGCGGGCCCCAGACGGGCACCCCCAGCCCCTCGGGCGGTTGTTCGGGCGCTGCGCCCGCCTCCGCGCCCTCCGGCTCCGGCGGCGGCAGCTCGGAGGCCGCCGCGGCCTCCTCCGCCTCCTCTAATATGGCCTCTATGTCCGGGAAATCCTCCGGCGCCCCGTCCTCAGCCGGCGCCGGCTCCGCGGCGGGCCCCTCCTCGGGCGGCGCTGCCTCCCCGGCCTCGTCGGCCGCGTCCGGCTCCTCCGGCGGCATCTCGCCCTCCGGCTCCGGGCCCTCCCCGGCGGCGCTCTCCTCAGCGGCGTTCTCCTCCGCCGTATCCGCTTCCGTCTGCTCCGGGACGGGCTCCTCCTCCCGCGCCGGCGCCGTCTCCGGCTGGGGGACGGCCTCGCTCCCGGGGGCGGGCCCCTGTTCCGGCGGCTCAGCCGCCGTCTCCGACTCCGGGGGCGTCTCCGCCTCCGGGGCCGGCTGTTCAACTATATAGGCCTCCGGGTGCTCCTCGGGGTCCGGCGGCGTATAGCCGCGCAGGACCTGGACAGCCGCGAACGTGGGGCTGCCGAGCTCTCTTATCACCGCGTCGTCGTCGCCGCGCTCCGCAAAGCGCGCGCTCACCCCACGCAACACCGCCTCGCGGTCCGCCGGGGCCATGCCGGAGAGGAGCTTGGTCAGCTCCTTGATATATTTCTGCCTGTCTATAACGGCCACCTCCGAAAGTGACTGCAAAAATCCGCACTAATTATAATTAGTATACCACGGCAGGTCAAGGCCGGAATTATTAATTTTTAGTTCCCCCGCCCCTCTGCAAGGCGCTTTTTTCATTGTATCGGCCAGTTTTTCGCCGCGCTGCGCCGTATTTTTTGTGCTCTTATCCAATTGACTTTCCCCCCGCGGCTGGAGTATCCTGATTTTACAATCCCATACCCAAAGACAGTGAAGGAAAGAGTATCCCGGGAGATACGGCACAGAGAGCCTCCGTTGGTGCGAGCGAGGCGCGGAAAGCCCGGGTGAACATGGTTCCGGAGTCGCGCGGGCGAGCAGCAGTTAGTCCGCGACGGGGGCGCCCGTTACAGCGCGGGGGTATGATGGTACCTCACGAGGCCCTCTGCCGCGAGGAGAGGGCGAAACAGGGTGGTAACGCGCTTTTCGCGCCCCTGACACACGAGATGTTGTGTCAGGGGCTTTATTTTTTACCCAAGAGGTGTTTCAGATTTGGCTTTGATAGAGATAAGGAACCTCACAAAGACCTTCGGCTCCGGGCCGGCGGCGGTGACAGCGCTGGACGACGTCTCCCTGGACATAGAGGCGGGGGAGATTTTCGGCGTCATCGGCCTCTCCGGCGCGGGCAAGAGCACGCTGGTGCGCTGCATAAACCTGCTCGAGCGCCCCAGCTCCGGCAGCGTGGTCGTCTCCGGCGCGGACATGACCCGCCTCTCCGCCAGGGAACTGCGAGAGGCGAGGCGCAATATAGGCATGATTTTCCAGGGCTTCAACCTGCTCATGCAGCGCACGGCGCTGGAGAACGTGCGCTTTCCCCTGGAGCTCTCCCACGTGCCGAAGGCGGAGGCGGACGAGCGGGCCCGCTCCCTGCTGAGGACCGTCGGCCTGGAGGGCCGGGAGGGGGCCTATCCCTCGCAGCTCTCCGGCGGCATGAAGCAGCGCGTGGCCATCGCCCGCGCGCTGGCGCCGAACCCCAAGGTGCTGCTCTGCGACGAGGCCACCAGCGCCCTGGACCCCAAGACCACGGAGAGCATCCTCGAGCTGCTCAAGGAGCTCAACCGCAGCCTGGGCGTCACCGTGGTGGTGATAACGCACGAGATGCGCGTGGTGGAGCGCATCTGCTCCCGGGTGGCCATCATCGCCGAGAGCCGCATCGCCGAGGAGGGCAGCGTGGAGGAGGTGTTCCTCCACCCGCGGACCGAGGCGGCCAAGCGCCTGGTTCTGCCCAGCCGCAGCGGCAAGCTGGAGGGCTTCTCGGAGTCCGAGGGCGCGGGCAGCATAGACGAGTGCCGGGGCGAGCTCATCCGCCTGGCCTTCGACGGCTCCACCACCGACCGCCCGGTGATTGCCGACATGATTCTCTCCTGCGGCGCCCCCGTGAGCATCGTCTACGCGGACACCCGCAGCATAGAGGGCCGGCTCTACGGCCACACCGTGCTCCAGCTGCCCGGCGACGCGGATACGGCGGAGAAGATGAAGCGCTGGCTGAGGGACCAGCAGATAAGTTTTACCAAGGAGGCTCAGTGACATGGATTGGGAACAGATACTCCCGCTCGTCCCCCAGGCGCTCTGGGAGAGCTTCTACATGGTGGCGGCCACCACCTTCTTCGCCTATGTGATAGGCCTGCCCCTGGGCCTCATCCTGGTGGTCACCGCCAAGGACGGCATACACCCCATGCGGACGTTCAACATGGTGCTGGGCGCGGTGGTCAACTTCCTGCGCAGCGTGCCCTTCATACTGCTGCTGTTCTTCCTCAACCCCTTCACCCGCCTGGTCATGGGCACCACGGTGGGCTCCGTGGCCACCATAGTCCCCCTGACCATCTCCGCCTTCCCCTTCGTGGCCCGCATGGTCGAGTCCTCGGCAAAGGAGGTGGACCGGGGCGTCATCGAGGCGTCCCTCTCCATGGGCGCGAGCAACTGGCAGATAATCACCAAGGTCCTCCTGCCGGAGGCCAAGCCGGGGCTGATAAACGGCGCGGCCCTCTCGGCCACCACGATTCTCGGCTACAGCGCCATGGCCAGCATAAACGGCGGCGGAGGCCTGGGCGCGATAGCCATAAACTACGGCCACTACCGCTCCGACTACGCCGTGGAGTTCGTGATGATTGTGGTCATCGTGCTCTTCGTGCAGGTCATCCAGGAGCTAGGCACCCGCGGCTCGCGCCTCAGCGACCGGCGCATCAAATAGTCCCCCATACTCATAAAAATATGGAAAAGGAGAGCAAAAACATGAAAAAGTTCATCGCACTGGCCCTCGCGGCCGTCCTCTGCCTCGGCGCCCTCGCCGGCTGCGGCAGCCAGGAGGACAAAGTCATCAAGGTCGGCGCCTCCATCACCCCCCACGCCGAGATTCTCGAGGCCGTCCGCGGCGAGGTCGAGGAGCTGGGCTACGAGCTGGAGATAGTGGAGTACACCGACTACGTGCTGCCCAACGAGTCTCTCAACGACGGCAGCCTGGACGCCAACTACTTCCAGCACGGCCCCTATCTGACCACCTTCAACGCCGACCACGGCTACGACCTGGCCAACGCCGCCGCCATCCACTACGAGCCCATGGGCATCTACCCGGGCAGCAAGTCCAGCCTCGACGAGCTCGCCGAGGGCGACATCATCGCCATCCCCAACGACGGCTCCAACGAGACCCGCGCCCTGCTCATACTGCAGGAGCTGGGCTACATAACCCTCGCCGAGGGCATCAACGCCAGCAGCAACGCCACCATACTCGACATCGTGGACAACCCGCTGAACCTCGACATACTGGAGATGGCCGCGGAGAACATCCCCAACTCCCTGCCCGACGTGGCCTTCGGCATCATCAACGGCAACTACGCCCTGCAGGCCGGCCTCACCGGCAATGACGCCCTGGCCAGCGAGGACGCCGAGAGCGACGCCGCGCAGACCTACGCCAACATCGTGGCCTGCCGCGCCGGCGACGAGGACAGCGAGAAGATACAGGCCCTGATTACCGCCCTCACCAGCGAGACCTGCCGCGAGTTCATCGAGAGCACCTACAGCGGCGCCGTGGTGCCCATCTTCTGACCCCCCGTTTCGGATATCCTTATTTATATAAAGTTGAAAGGCCTCCCCGGCGGGGGGGCCTTTGCCTTGCCCTCCCCGCCCGGGCGTGGTATACTCGTCAAAAACACCGGGAGGGGAACTGCATGGAGTACACAGTGGGGGAGAGCGGCCTGGACGCCGCGGAATTCATCGCCTTTGCCGGCCGCGTCTGGCCCGCGGACTACGATTTGCAGCGGACCCGCGCCGCGCTCTCGCGCACCATCAACCTCACGGCCCGCGAGGGCGGCGCCCTGGTCGGCTGCCTGCGCATTCTGACGGACGGCTGCTTTTTCGGCACCATCACGGAGCTGCTGGTGCTGCCGGAGTACCGGCGGCGGGGCATAGGCAGCGCCCTGCTGCGCCTGGCGCGCGAGCACACGCCCACCATGCTCTATTTTGGCGCGCAGCCGGGGCTGGAGGGCTTCTACGAGCGCAACGGCTGCCGCCCCTCCCTCAGCTCCTACGTGATAGAGCCCCGCCGCTGAGCGATGCAGAACACGCCCCCGCCGGGGAACCCGGCGGGGGCGGCGCCTATTTTTCGCTCCTTTTCTTCAGCACCAGGGCCAGTATCGCCCCGGCGGCCATCAGCAGCACGCCTATGACCACCATCGCGTCGCCCAGCATGGCCACGGGGTTGGTGAACTCCACCGAGCCGAAGGACGTGCCCTCCAGGGGTATGTTCACCCCGTCCACCTGTATCGTGCTCCCGAACGCCCCCGAGCCGGGCCCCAGGCCGCCGAAGCTCTCGAGCATCCTGCCGGATATGCCGGAGGCCAGGGCGCCTATGACCACCGGGGGCAGCCCGCACAGCGCCAGATAGACGCCCGCCAGCCAGCCCCAGCGGCGCGCCGCTCTGCGCAGCAGCCGCGGCAGGCTCTCAGTCCAGTCGCGCGGCGGCTCGCCCCGCTCTCCGCCGTCCCCGGGATGCGCGCCGCCGCCGTACTCGTAGCGCGGCCGCTCCGGCTCATCTTCGGAGAGCAGCCAGTCCACGCTCACCCCCAGCGCCGCGGCGAGCGCGGCGAGCTTCCCCGTCTCGGGCACCGACTCGCCCGTCTCCCACTTGGAGACCGCCTGGCGCGAGACGCCCACGCTCTCCGCCAGCGCCTCCTGCGAGAGGCCCGCCCTCTTCCGGCAGTACAGTATCTTCTCGTGCAGCTTCATGCCCCACCTCCATGTATTTGTGCCCCAAGCATAGCAGATGGCCGGTTGCGCCGCAAGCGGGCAAAGCTGGAACTTCCGCAACCGCCGGTTGCCCCCGCGCCTCCGGGCGCAAAAAACGCCCCGGCGGTGCCCCGCCGGGGCGCCGGGCTATTCAAATCTCACGAAGCCCGTCCTGCTGTTCGCCGGGTAGCCCAGGGCCCAGTCCCGCGCCCCGCAGCCCGGGCAGGGCGTGTCCCCCAGCTCGTCTATATAGGCCTCGGCCCTCATGACGTACATGTTCGTCTTTACCATGTGCCCGCACCGGGGGCAGAACACCAGATAGTTGGCAAAGCTGTCGTACTCTCCCCGCCGCCTGGCCTCCAGCTCCTCCGGAGTGAGCGCGCGGGGGATGATGTTCACATTCACCGCCATATGCGCCCTCCTAGATTTCGTGCTCTATCTTGCGCGCGTCGTAGTGCCGGTTCAGCAGGGGGATTACCACGCCGCGCATGAGCTTCATGTCCAGATTATAATAGTATACGGCAAAGAGGCCGGCCAGCAGGGCCAAAAGGCCGGCGATTACCTTCCAGAAGATTTTCATGCTCCCTCCTTACCAGCCGGCGTCGTCGTCGAATACCTCGAGCGTGGGGTCCAGGGGCTCCTCGCCGAGGACGGTGCGCATGTAGTCGTTCACCGCCTTGCGCGCCTCCGCGGGGGGCACGGTGCGGTGGTCCATCAGCGCGTGCGGCAGCCAGCATATCTTGAACTCGTCGCTGTGCCGGCGGAACTCCTCCTCTATCAGCCCCTGGCAGCCGGCCATGCCCTTGCAGCCGATGTCGTCGTACATGACTATCATGTCGCAGTTGAACTTGCGCGCCGTCTCAAACACCTGCAGTATGTGCCGGTTTCCGCCCACGGTGTGGGTGCGCATGGGCGTGCGGCAGTACCAGTCGGCCACGTCGCTCATCATGGTGTCCCGGTCCTCCGTGTCCACCAGGTTGTGCCCGGTGAGGGAGTCCATGTTTATCACCACGGCTATGCCCCAGCAGGTGTAGAGCCAATTGGCCACCTGGCAGTTATATGTGGAGCCGCAGCTCCAGGCCACGGCCCGGTGCCGCGCGTGGGGCACGGTGTTCACGCCCTTCTCCACGCCCTTGTAGAACAGCCTGAGTATCTTCGCGCTCTCGCGCTCGAAGTGCCTGTTGGCGCTCTGCTGGTAGAAGTATATGCGGAAGAAGCCCTGGCACACGGCGTTGAGGCCTATCACGTTGGTGGTGGCGTAGATGTCCCAGCGCTCCAGCTCCTCGCGCGTCACCTGGTTTACGCGCTCAATGCCGGCTTTAAAGGCCTCCCAGTCGAATTTCTGCCCCAGCTGCTCTTCCAGGAACTCGATGGCCGAATACACCTCGTGCACGGCCAGCTCCTTGGTCGTGGGGTCGTCGTACATCAGCGGCGTGACGAAGGCGTGCACCGCCTTGCGCCCGTTGTCGGAGAGCTCGCGGTACATGGCCGCGTTGTCCATCATGTTGGCGTCGCAGGGGTTGTTGGTGCACAGCCAGCAGCTGCCCAGGTCGGGATACTCGTGCTCCACGGCCACGCCCACCTCCACCAGGGGCAGGGTGCACATGTCCTGCGGTATGCCCACGGACACCGACTGGTCTATGTAGTAGGCCCCCATCTGCTTTATCATCAGCGGCAGCATGAACGCGCACTGCTGGTTGATGTTCACCGAGGCGTAGCCGGGGAAGCCGCACATGATGTGCCTCGGCAGGGTGTAGTCGAAGGGTATGGTCCTGTCGGTCCACCTGGTCTTGCCCAGCTTGCGGTCTGCGCGGACCATGGTCCAGATGATATCTATGGTGTCGCTTATCATGGCGTTGAGCGCGTGCCGGTCGCAGCGGAGCGTCAGCCCCCGGTCGCCGGCAATCCACTTGTCCACCATGTGCGGCGCGGCCAGATAGGCGCTCAGCCAGCGGTAGTTCCAGAAGGCCCGCGCCATGCGCAGCGGGTTGTGCATGACCAGCGCGGCCATCTTGCCCCAGGTGAGCAGCCACCAGCCGAAGTCATAGGCCGTATCCGCCACGCCGCGCCACTCGCGCCTGTCGTATATATTGGTCCCCTCGATATAGCGGTCGCCTATATAGTGGCACGCCCCATCGCCCTTCAGGAAGCTCCTGAGCGTGGGGTACCGCTCTTTGAACGGGCGTTTTTTCACTCCGCCGCCTCCTTTCCGCCCAGCGCGCCCTGGATGCGCTTTATCTCCAGCGACTCCACAAAGGCCTGGAAGCGCGTGCGCAGCTGCCCGGCCGCCGCCGTGGTGTAGTCGCGCTCTATCTGGCACACGGGCAGCGGTCCCGGCACCTCGTAGCCCTCGGTGAGCCACATGGCGTCCTGCGCGCGCTCATAGCCCCAGTACTCGCAGAACTTCATGCTCTCCACTATCACGCCCTCCGCGCCGAACTCGCGGGCC
>CALWYL010000063.1 GCA_944385765.1 uncultured Oscillospiraceae bacterium | reverse complement strand
CAGACATCGAGAGCGACATCCACACATTTTATTCAAATTGAGGTGTATCAAACAATGCTCACCAACATTCCGGAAGTCAAGCTCGGCATCATCGCCGTCAGCCGCGACTGCTTCATCATCTCCCTCTCCGAGCGCCGCCGCGCGGCCGTGTGCGCGGAGTGCGCCGCGCGGGGGATGGACATCTACGAGTGCAGGACCACCGTGGAGAACGAGCGCGACATGCTCCGCGCCGTGGACGAGGTGAAATCCGCCGGCTGCAACGCCCTGGTGGTGTTCCTCGGCAACTTCGGCCCCGAGACGCCGGAGACGCTTATCGCCCGGCACTTCGACGGCCCCGTGATGTACGCCGCTGCCGCCGAGGAGAGCGGCGGCGACCTCATAGACGGCCGCGGAGACGCCTACTGCGGCATGCTCAACTGCTCCTACAACCTGGGCATGCGCCATCTGAGGGCCTGGATACCCGCGTATCCCGTGGGCACGGCGGCGGATGTGGCCCGGATGATAGCCGAGTTCCGGCCCATAGCCCGCGCGCTCATCGGCCTCAGCCGGCTGAAGATAATCACCTTCGGCCCCCGGCCGCAGGACTTCTTCGCCTGCAACGCGCCCATCAAGGGCCTCTACGAGCTGGGCGTGGAGGTGGAGGAGAACAGCGAGCTGGACCTGCTGGTGGCCTACAGGGCCCACGCGGGCGACAGCCGCATCCCCGGGGTCTGCGCCGACATGGCCCGGGAGATGGGCGAGGGCCGCTACTACCCGGATTTGAGCGAGCGCCTGGCGCAGTTCGAGCTCACGCTGCTCGACTGGGCGGAGCAGCACCGCGGCTCGCGCGAATACGTGGCCTTCGCCGACAAGTGCTGGCCCGCCTTCCCGGAGGAGTTCGGCTTTGAGCCCTGCTATGTCAACAGCCGCCTGGCCAGCCGCGGCATCCCCGTGAGCTGCGAGGTGGACATATACGGCGCGCTCAGCGAGTACATCGGCATGTGCGTCAGCGAGGACACGGTGACGCTGCTGGACATCAACAACTCCGTCCCCGCCGACCTCTACCGGAGCGAAATAGCCGGCAGATTCCCCTATGAGCTCAGCGACACCTTCATGGGCTTCCACTGCGGCAACACGCCGAGCTGCAAGCTCTGCGCCGAGCGGGCCGTCAAATACCAGCTCATACAGCACCGCCTGCTGGAGCCCGCCGGCAGCGAGCCCGACTTCACCCGGGGCACCCTGGAGGGCGACATAGCCCCCGGCGAGATAACCTTCTACCGCCTGCAGTGCGACAGCGAGGGCGTGCTCCGCGCCTACATAGCCGAGGGCGAGGTGCTGCCCGTGGCCACGCGCAGCTTCGGCGGCATCGGCGTGTTCGCCATAAGCGAGATGGGCCGCTTCTACCGCCATGTGCTGCTGGAAAAGCGCTACCCGCACCACGGCGCCGTGGCCTTCGGGCACCACGGCCGCGCCCTCTTCGAGGTGATGAGGCTCCTGGGCGTGCGGGACATCGCCTATAACCAGCCGAAGGGCCTGCCTTACCCCACGGAGAACCCCTTCAACTGAAGGTAAAAAAAGAACCGCCCCCGGCTGAGCCGGGGGCGGCTGTTCATTTGCCCACACAAAACCTCTCGAATATGCGGTCCACCACGTCGTCGCGCACGGTGCGGCCCGTGAGCTCGCCCAGGGCCTGGAGGGCCTCCTCGGCCTCCGTGAGCACGGCGTCCGGCGTGAGGCCGCTCTCCGCCGCCTCCAGCGCCGCGCGCAGCGCCTCCGCCGCCCGGCGGACCGCCTCGGCCTGGCGGGCGTTGGTCAGTATCTCCCCCGCCGGGGCCGCCGGCTCGGGGAAGAGCCTCGCCACCTCGCGCGCGAGCGAGTCCAGTCCCTCGCGCGTGCGCGCGCTGAGCTCCACCACGGCGTCGAAGCCGCGCGGGAGCTCGTCCGGGAACAGCCGCCGGGGCAGGTCGCACTTGTTTATCACGGCTATGGCATGGCGGGCACGGCTGGCGGCGGCCCAGGTCTCCCCGTCGGCCTCCGCGAGCGGCTGCGAGCCGTCGTACACGGCCAGGGCCAAGTCCGCGCTCTCCGCCGCCTCCAGCGCGCGGCGCACTCCCAGGCGCTCGGCCTCCCCCTCCGCACTGCGCAGCCCGGCCGTGTCCGTCAGCCTCACGAGCACGCCGCCCAGCAGGGCCTTCTCCTCTATAGTGTCGCGCGTGGTGCCCGGGCTGGCGGTGACTATGGCCCGCTCATAGCCCAGGAGGGCGTTCAGCAGGGAGCTCTTGCCGGCATTGGGCCTCCCCACCAGCACCGCCGGCAGGCCGCTGCGCATCACCTTCCCCCGCTCAAAGGTGCCCAGCAGCTCCTCCAGCTCCGAGAGCGCGCGGCGCAGAGTTCCCCGGCACTCCTCGGCCTCAAAGGGCTCTATGTCCTCGTCAGGGTAGTCGAGCACGGCGCCGAAATGCGCCTGCAGGTCCAGCAGCGCGGAGTACACGCCCTCCACCCGGCGGCTCATGGCCCCTCCCAGCTGGCCAACGGCGTTTCGCGCGCCGCCGGCCGTCTCGGACTCGATGATGTCTATCACGGCTTCGGCCTGCACCAGGTCGAGCCTGCCGTTCAAGAACGCCCTCCGCGTGAACTCACCGGCCAGTGCCTGGCGGGCCCCGGCGGCGAACAGCGCCTCCAGCGCCGCGCGCAGCACGGCCGGGGAGCCGTGGCACTGCAGCTCCGCCGTGTCCTCACCCGTGTAGCTGTGCGGCGCGCGGCTGACGGTGGCCAGGCAGAGGTCTATGGCGGCCCCGTCTGCCCCGCGCAGCTCGCCGTAGACCAGCTGCCGCGCCCGGTGGTCGCCCAGGGGACGGCCGTCCGCGGGGCTGAACACCCGCTCCGCCGCCTCTATCGCCCGCGGCCCGGAGACGCGCACTATGCCTATGGCCGTCACCGCCATGCCGGTGGCTATCGCCGCTATCGTATCGTCCATGATGCCCCACGACCTCCCGCGTGATAAGAGAGAGCCGGCCGCGGCCGGCTCTCTCTTCAGTTCAGTGTTACCGATATGCGCTCCGACTTGTCGAACATCCTCACCACTATGGCCGCGACCTCCGAGCGCTTGATGCCGCTGTCCGGCAGGAAGCTGCCCTCGCCGTCCGAGCCGTTGAGGATTCCGGCGCGGTAGAAGGCGTATATCTGCGCCGCCGAGGGGTCCGCGGCGTCCACATCCGGTATGGACCCGTCGGGCACGGAGTTTACAGCCGCGTATTCCGCCGCCGGCAGGGCGTTATAGAAGAGCGCCACATAGTCGCGGCGGCTGATGGCCGCGTTGAGCTCGCTCTCGCTCAGCGAGGCGTAGTCCTGGGGGGCCACGCCGTTTTGCACGCCGTAGTCCACATAGCTGGTGTACCAGGGGTCGCCGTTTTGCAGCGTGACCGCGCCCTCGTGGTAGAGCTGGTGCATGCAGGCCGCTATTTTCACGGCCTGGGCCACGGTGAAGCTGCCGTCGGGCGCGAAGGTCTTCGCGTCCATGCCGTCCACCAGCCCCAGCTCGACCGCGTCGTAGACGTAGCTGTAGAACCAGGCGTTCTGCGGCACGTCGGTGAAGCTGAGCTGGGTGTGCACGGTCTCGTATCCGCCGGAGATGTCCAGCGTGCTGGCCGCGGAGGCGGTTATGGTGGCGTCGCAGTTCTCGCAGGCTATATAGAGCTGGCGGGCGTTGAGCTTCCCGGTGACGGCCTCCCCGCCCACGGTGGCGTTGACCAGCGCGCCGGCGTTGAGCGCCACGCGGGCCGAGCCGGAGGTGAGAGTGACCGAGGCGCCCTCCCTGAGCCTGACGGCCTGTCCGGCGCTGAGCCGCACCTGGCGGGAGCCGGAGGCCGGCACGGCCTCGGCGTCCCCGAAGGCCTCGTCAAAGGCCGCGCGGGCGGCCTCCGCCGCCTCCTCCACCAGGCCCTCGGCCCAGCTTTGGGCGTAGTCCAGGGACACCAGCGGGTCGTCCGCCCCGCCTGCCGCCGAGGCGGCGCAGCCGCAGCCCAGCAGGGCGGCGGCGAGGAAAAATACCAGTAGACGTCTGCGCAAGGGACTTACCTCACTTGTTGTTTTTCGCCTCGGCCGCGGCCTTGGCGTCGATGCTCTCCGCCAGGTAGTAGCCGAGGGCCAGCAGGCTGTCGGAGAAGTGTATGTTCTCCACTATCACGTCGCCGCCCACGTCCAGCTCCACATTTGTGAAGTTCCAGATGGAGCGGACGCCGAGCTCCACCAGCTCGTTGGCCGCGCGGTTGGCCATTATCTTGGGCACGGACAGCACCGCCACGTCCACCGGGCCCCTCTCAAAGGCCTGCGGCAGCTCGGAGATGTCGTGGACGGCTATCCCGCCTATGTCCGTCCCCACGAGCTCGGGCCTCACGTCGTAGGCCGAGACTATGTGGAAGCCGTACTGCTCAAAGCAGAAGTTCTCTATCAGCGCGCGGCCTATGTTGCCCACGCCGACCAGCACGGCGGAGAAGTGCCTGTTGGTGCCCAGTATGGCGGCTATCTCGCCCCTGAGCGCAGTCACGTTGTAGCCGTAGCCCTGCTGCCCAAACTCGCCGAAGCAGCTGAAGTCCTGCCTTATCTGCGAGGAGGTGAGCCCCATCTGCCTGCCCAGCTCGCCGGAGGAGATGCGGTCCACCCCCGCGGCCTTGAGCTCGTCGAGCTTGCGCAGATACCTGGGCAGCCGGCGTATTACGTTATTCGATACCTTGACCTGTTTCACGAATTACCCCACCTGTTTCTATCTCCCTGAGAAGTGAATGCGCGCAATAAACACGGAATATTTGCGCGGCAAAGCAGACGCCGCGCAGGCTGCGTTAGATAATTATAACACAGTGATCAGGTCGTTTCAAGCGCAATTTCCCCAAAATATTGCGGAAAAATCCCCCTTTTGTGCCCGGTTTCGGCGCAAAAGGGGGAGAGATAAACTCAGGTCCGTCAGCCCTCGACGGTCTCCAGGAAATCGTCCGCGCTGCCGGCGGCCGTATACGCCCCGGCGGGGCAGCTGCAGGCCAGGCCTCCGCCGACCACGTACACCTCCAGCTCATACTCCTGCCCGCCGGCGCAGAGGCTGACCGCGAAGCCGCCCTCGGACGGCGTCTCCCCGCCATAGGGGCCGGCGTACTCCAGCAGCGAGGCCAGTTCGGGCGCCTCTGCCTCCTCCAGGGAGAGTATCAACTCCCCGTCGGAGTAGACCCGGGCCGAGGTGACCTCCGCCGCGCGGCTGCAATCAGAGGGCTGCGGGGACACCGCGAGGTTCTCGCCCGCCGCCGCGTTCTCCGGCGGCAGGGTGCTCTCGTCCGTGCAGGCCGGCCCCCCGGCGGGGTTCACGCGCCCCTCCTCCGGGGCGGCCTCCCCGGCGCTCTCCGCGGCCTCGGCCGCATCTCCGGCGGTGCTGTTGCCCATCATGCCGAACACGGCGGGCTCAGAGCCCTCCGTCTCAGCGGCGTTTCCGCCGAGCAGCGCGGGCAGCGAGGCCGCCCCCGCGAGCACCAGGGCCAGGCAGGCGGCCAGGGCGGCCGCCCGGCGCCAGCGTACGCGGCGGGCCGGCTTTTTGCCCTCTTCCGGCGCGGGCATGGACACCACGTTCCCGCCCCTTATGGCGTCCATGACGCCTCCGGCCAGCGAGGCCGGGGCCTCTTCCTCCTGCGAGAGGGAAAGGGAGATGGCCTTGAACGCGGAATAGACCCGGCGGCAGTCCTCACATTGCTCCAGATGGCGGAGAAGCCCGGTCTTCTGAGGCTCCGTCAGCTCTCCGTCGAGCATGAGGCTTATCAGTTCCTGATATTCGCCGCAGTCTCTCATGCGTCCACACCTCCCTTCCGGCTTTGAGACGGCGCCTTATCCGGAATGTTCCCGTCTCTCAGCAAAAATTCCGTCAGCTTTTTTCTGGCGCGGAAGATGCGCGACTTCACCGTGCCCTCCTCCAGGTCCAGCGCCCGGCTTATCTCCCCATAGCTCAGGCCGTCTATCTCCCGCAGCAGGAGTATGTTCCTGAACTCGGGGCTCAGCGAGTCCAGCCCCCGCAGCACGGCGGAGCGCAGCTCGGAGCGCTCCAGGCCGGCCTCGGGCGTGAACCGCTCGTCCGGTATCTCCAGCTGGCCGCCCTCGGAGTCCTCCGTGTCGTAGGTGAGGGACACGGTCTGGTGCCGCTGGCGGCTGCGCAGGAAGTCGATGCAGATGTTGCTGGTCAGCCGGTAGAGCCACACGGAGAATTTGCTGTCCCCCCGGAAGCCGGCCAGGGAGGTGTAGGCCCTGACGAAGGCCTCCTGCGCCATGTCGCGCGCGTCCTCCTCGTTTCCCAGCATGCGCAGCGCGAGGCTGTAGACCTTGTTCTGGTGCTCCAGCACCAGCTGCTCGAAGGCTTCGGTGTCGCCGCCGCGCACCCTGTTTATGATGTTCAGCTCCTCGTCCCTGGTCATGGCCTCGCCTCCCTTCCGCTAGAGCTTCAGCTCCCTCTTTATCCGCCGTATGGCCGCGTCCACGTCCTCCAGGGTGGAGACGCGGGTGAGCTCGCGCTTGTAGTCCGCCGAGTGCGGCACCCCGTGCAGGAACCACGGCAGGTGCCCCCGGGCCTCTATGCAGGCCAGGCGCTCGCCCTTGTGTTCCGCGGAGCGCTCCACTATGCGCCGCGCCGTGTCCAGCCGCTCTGCCAGCGGCGGCCTGGGCAGCTCCGGCTCCCCGGCTATGGCCGCGTTGGCCGCGGCGAATATCCAGGGGTCCCCGAACGAGCCGCGCCCTATCATGCAGGCGTCCGCCCCGGTGTAGCGCAGTATGTGCGCCGCGTCAGCCCCGGAGGCCACGTCCCCGTTGGCTATCACGGGAATGGACACCGCCCGCTTCACCTCCCGGATGATGTCCCAGTCCGCCCGCCCGGCGTACATCTGCACGCGGGTGCGCCCGTGGACGGCTATGGCCGCCGCCCCGGCGGCCTCGCATACCCGGGCGAACTCCACGGCGTTCACCTCTCCGCCGTCCCAGCCCTTGCGGAACTTCACCGTCACCGGCACGTCCACTGCCGCGGCCACGGCGGAGATAATCTCCCCCGCCAGCTCAGGCGAGCGCATCAGGGCGGAGCCGTCGCCGGATTTGACTATCTTCCCCACGGGGCAGCCCATGTTTATGTCGATGATGTCCGCGCCGGAGATTTCCCGCGCCCTGCGCGCGCCCTCCGCCATGAACTGCGGCTCATGCCCGAAAATCTGCGCCGCCGTGGGCCCCTCCCCGGGGAAGATGTGCAGCAGCGCGGCGGTCTTTTTGTCGCCGTAGCAGAGCGCCTTGGCGCTGACCATCTCCGTGTACACCAGCGCCGCGCCCCGCCCCAGGCACTCGGAGCGGAAGGCCGCGTCCGTCACGCCCGCCATGGGCGCCAGCACGGCGCGCCCGCCCAGCTCCACGCCGCCTATGCTCACCATGCTATGTCCAGCCCCACGGGGCAGTGGTCGCTGCCCGTTATCTCGGGGCAGATGAAGGCCTTCTGTATCTTCCCCGCCACCCGGTCGGAGCAGAGGAAGTAGTCTATGCGCCAGCCCACGTTCCGCTCTCTGGCATTGGCCCGGTAGCTCCACCAGGAGTAGGCGCCCTCCAGGTCCGGGTAGAGATGGCGGAAGGTGTCGGTGAAGCCGGCGCCCAGCAGCTCCGTCATCTTGGCGCGCTCCTGGTCGGTGAACCCGGGGTTGAAGTGGTTGGTCTTGGGGTTTTTGAGGTCTATCTCCTCGTGCGCCACATTCATGTCGCCGCATACCAGGACCGGCTTTTTGCGGTCCAGCGCCACCAGGTGCTCCCTGAAGGCGTCCTCCCAGGCCATGCGGTAGTCCAGCCGGCGCAGCTCGTCCTGGGAGTTGGGCGTGTAGACGCACACTAGATAAAACTCCTCAAACTCGAGCGTTATCACCCGCCCCTCCGCGTCGTGCTCGGGGTACCCGAGGTTGTAGCTCACGGAGAGCGGCTCGGGTTTTGTGAACACGGCCGTGCCGGAGTAGCCCTTGCGCTCGGCGTAGCACCAATACTGCTCATAGCCCGGCAGGTCCAGCTGTATCTGCCCGGACTGCAGCTTGGTCTCCTGCAGGCAGAAGATGTCGGCCTCCAGGCCCCAGAAGGCCTCCTCGAAGCCCTTTTTCATCACGGCGCGCAGGCCGTTCACGTTCCAGGATATCAGCCGCACAGCGTCCCCTCCCGTTTTACGGCCACCAGCCGGTTTATCTTCACGCCCTGGGCGTGGAATTTGGCCTCATAGTCGGTCATCACGCCCGAGATTCCCTGCCCGTGCAGGTCGTTCGTCACCTCGCGCAGCTCCCAGCCGCCCGCGCGCAGCTCCTCCACGCTCCACTCGAAGAGCGGCAGGTTGTCCGTCTTGAACCAGATTTCCCCGCCCGGGACGAGCACCTCTGCGTACAGCTTCTGGAAGGAGGGCGCGGTGAGCCGCCGCTTGAACTGCTTCTTCTTCGGCCAGGGGTCCGGGAAGTTTATGTAAATGCGCGAGACCTCGCCGGGGGCGAACATCTCCAGCAAATTGGCGGCGTCGCGGTCCAGGAACCGCACATTGCCCAGCTCGCGCGCGCAGACGCGCTCCATGGCCACCACCATGGCGTCCGGCACCTTCTCCACGGCGGCAAAGAGTATGTCCGGGTGCTGCGCCGCCATCTCGGCGGTGAAGCGCCCTTTGCCGCAGCCGAGTTCCAGGTGCAGCTGGGAAAAGGCCGGAAAGTCGCTCAGCCAGCGCCCGCGGCGCTCCTCCGGCGCGCTCTCCAGCACGGCGGCGCACTGCTCCATGCGCGGTATAAGGTTGGGTTTCTTTCTCATTCTCAAGGCTCTCACGCTCCCTCAGGAGATGATATCACATTCCGTCGAAAACATCAATGAAGAAAAGGTTGCATAAAAAGTTGGGATATAGTATAATTAACTCCCTTTCCGGGTGTTGCGCAGCTGGTAGCGCGCCAGCTTT
>CALWYL010000062.1 GCA_944385765.1 uncultured Oscillospiraceae bacterium | reverse complement strand
GTAGCTGGGCTTTTCTATGTTCAGCTCCTCGAGCATGTCCAGGTTGATGGTGATGCCCATGGCGTTCATCTGGCAGGGCAGGGCATAGAGCTTCCCGCCGTAGGTGTAGGGGTCCGTCATGCCGGAGGGCACGTACTCGGACTCGGGGTCGGAATAGAACAGCTCCGTGATGTCGTAGACATAGCCGCTGGCCACCTCGGGGGCGAAGTCGTTCCAGTCGAGCCACATGAGGTCTGGCATGCTGCCGGCGGCCGCCTGCTGGGCCAGGTACTCGTTGAAGGCCCCGGCCTCCGAGCCGGCAAAGGGCTCCTCTATGACCTCTATGTTGGGGTACTGGGCGCGGAAGGCCTCCAGCACGGGCTGGATTTCCGCCGTCTCCCCCTCGGGGTACGCTATCGTCACCGAGCCCTCGAGCGCGTAGATGTCCCCGTCCGAGGGCTCCTCGCCGGACGGCTCCGAGGGCGCCGGCCCGCCGGACTCCTCCGGCGGCTCGCTGGTCTCGGTGTTCCCCGCGCCGCAGGCGGACATCAGTCCCAGCAGCATGATGAGCGACAGGCCCAGGGCCAAGAGTTTCTTCCAGTTGTTCATTTTTTCTTCCTCCTCGCTTGACAATTTTTTATGCATCAACCCTCCCCGCATGCGCGGCCGCACAGGGGGAGAATCAATTTCGGTTATAATTTTAACGTTAAAATTCTCAAACTTCCGTAATTTCTACCCTCTCATGTGAGATTTCCACCCTGTATCTCCGGCCATGGCAGCGCAGATGGAACTTCACGGAGTCTACGCGGGCGGGCAGATTCGGCTCGCACACCGGCCTGCCGCCGCGCTGCGAGAGTCCGCAGAAGCCGAACACCATCGCCTGCCAGGTGGCCCCCAGGGAGGCCGTGTGCACGCCCTCGCTCCCGGTATTCGACATCACGTCCCTCAAATCCAGGAACAGCGACTTCTCAAAGTAGCTCACCGCCCTGTCCTCCAGGCCCAGCCTGGCCGCCAGCAGGGCGTGTATGCCGTAGCTCAGCGTGGAGTCGTGCAGGGTCTTCGGCTCGTAGTAGTCCCAGGCGCGGCGCAGCTCATCCCGGCTGAACTCCCCCGGCATCAGCGCCATGTACATCAGCACAGCGGGCTGCTTGAGCACCTTGTAGCGCTGCAGCCGGTCGAAGCTGATGCTGCGGTAGAGCGGCACGTCCCCCGTCTTGTGCGCTTTTATGTCCAGCGGCTCCAGGTACTCAAAGGTGGCGTCCTGCAGCCAGAGCCCCCTCTCCCCGTCGTAGAGCTGCGCGGTCTTTCCCGCCAGCTCCAGCCAGCTCTCCGCCTCCCCGGGACACACGCCCAGCCGGGCCTCGAGCCGCTCCCAGCTCTGGGGAAAGCGGCTTTTCACCAGCTCCACCGCCTCCGCCGCCAGGCGCAGGTTGTGCGCGGCCATGCGCACGGAGTAGAAGTCGTCCGAGGTGACGCCGCAGTACTCGTCCGGCCCCTTGACGAACAGCAGATGGTATCTGTCCTCCTCCGGGCAGTAGCTGAAGCGGTCCGTCCAGTACCTGGCCGTCTGCACCAGCATCTCACAGCCGCAGTCGCGGAGGAACTCCACGTCCCCCGTCTGGGCGCAGTAGGCGCCTATGGCGTAGGCCACATCCGCCGTGATGTGCACCTCGCAGCAGCCGGTGTCCCAGGTCTCGCACTGCTCAAAGCCGGTGTCGGCCGACATCCAGGAGTATCTGGCCCCCTTTGCGGAGAAGCGCCGCGCGCTCTCCACGGCGTCGCCCAGGGTGTTGTAGCGGTATTCCAGCAGGCTGCGGGCGGCGCGCGGGCGCATGCAGGCGAACATGGGCAGCATGAATATGTCCGCGTCCCAGAAGTAGCAGCCCTTGTACCGCCCGTGAGTCAGCCCCCGGGCGCCGATGCTCGCCCGGCCGTCGCCCTCCGGGGCGGACTGCACCAGCTGCAGGATGTTGTACCTCAGCGCCCCCTGCCACTCGTCGCAGCCGGTCAGCTCTATGTCCACATCCCGCCAGATGCCGGCCCAGGCCCGGCGCGTGTCCTCCAGCATGCCCTCGAAGCCGCGCTGTCGCGCGTAGTCCAGGGCCTCGCCGGCCAGGGCGTCCGGCTCCGCGCCGTCGCGGAAGCAGGCCACGGACACCAGCTTCTCCACCGCCGCGCTCTCCCCCGGCCGCAGATGGATGTCAAACCGGCTGCCCACATATTCCCCGCGCAGCTCGTCGGAGCGCTCCGCCTCTCCCGTGCAGCGCGCGGCGAAGGCCATGGCCGTCGCACGGGAGCTCACGGAGGTGCTGGCGTGAAGCCGGCCGCCGGCCGCCGTGGCCTCCGCCCTCACCTCGCCCCAGATGCGGGCAAACTCGGTGTTCTCCTGCATCTGGTTGTCCGCGATGGGCAGGTTGCGCACGGCCCCGTCCAGCCCCAGCGACAGCGAGCAGTCCGCGGCGGCGCCCTCCGCCCTCAGGGTGAAGCGCATGGCCGCCGTATGTCTGTTGGCCATGCTGAGGAACTTCTCCACCCTCACATGCACCGCGCCGCCGCCCATGGGGACGCTGTACTCCCACTCCGCCAGGGCGCAGTCCATGTGCAGGCGCTGGCGGCGGCCCCGGAGCTCCAGCTCAGTCACCGGCGCGCCGTTGAGCCTCAGCTCCGCCGAGGAGAAGTCCGGCTGGTTGACCATGTCCGTTATCCCCGGCCGTATGTACTCGAAGAAACCGGCTATGAAGGTGGAGCGCCAGGCCATGTGCTCCCCGGGCTGCTCGGGCCTGAAGCCCCTGGTGCCCATGTAGCCGTTGCCCAGGGAGAAGATGCTCTCGCGAAACTCCCTCCCCTCGCCGGCGTCCCCGTCCGTCTCAATCACCCAGGGAAGTATCCTCACTCCGCCACCCGCTTTCTGCCCCCCAGGGCGCTGTCAATGGCGTAGGCGAGGAAGCCGGCGCAGGTGGCGAAGGCCTCGCCCGTGCGGCTCTCCCCGGTGTACTCGTCCACGCTCTCGCAGGCTATGCCGTTGTCCATGGCGCAGCGGGACAGGTGCTCCCTCGCGCTCTCGCGCCTGTCGGAGAGCAGGCTGTTGGCTATGCTCAGCACCCAGGGGTGTGGCGCGTGCGCGCAGCCTATCTCCGCTATGGGGCAGCCGGCAAAGGAGTAGCGGTAGTCCTCCCGCCTTATCTCCGCCGCCGTGTTGCGCCAGATTTCGTCCTCCGTGCTGCAAAAGCCGTAGTGCGGCAGCAGCAACAGGCTCCCCGGCGGCTCGTCGTACACGTCCCAGCCCCCCTTGAGGTCCACCGACCAGGCGAATATCTCCCGTCCGTCCTTCTCTTTCACGCAGTGTTTGTAGATGGCCTCCCGCACGCGCCCGGCCTCCTCCGACAGGCCCGGCCAGGCCCCGGGGAACAGCTCGTCCGCCTTCCGCAGGGCATACCAGACCAGCACGTTGTCATAGCAGATGTAGGGGTGGCTGCACATGTCGTCCGTCGGCTGGAGGAAGCTCTCATAGAGCGCGGTGTCCGGCGCGCGCTTTGTGCCCAGCGTCCGCAGTATGCGCTCCATCCCCCGGCGCACGCAGTCCTCGCGGAGTATGTCGCGGTCGCCCGTCCGCTCCACATAGCCGCCCAGGGCTATCACCGGCGCGCAGAGCTCGTCGAGCTCAAAGCCCGGCTCCAGCAGCGTGCCGTCTATGTAGCGGCTGTGCAGCCCCACGTTCCTTATCTGCCGGGTGAACACGTAGCGCAGCATCTCGGCGGCCGTGCCCGCGTCCGCCAGAAGTATGGCCGGGAAGCTCCAGAGCAGGCTGTCCCTGTCCCAATAGGCCGCGCTGACATAGTAGCGCGGGCTGCGGGAGGTGACCAGGGCGAACTCCTCGCTGTCCAGCGTCAGCCCCCCGGCGAAGAAGTAGCTGAAGAACATGTTGAGGTTCAGCGTCTCGTCCAGGGCGGCGTCTCCCACGGTGCGCTCGCGCTGCGCGAGCCAGTCCAGGGTCTTCCTGAGCTCCGCCCCGTAGCCCTGGCGCAGCATCTCCTTGGCCGAGGTGGCGGCGGAGACCTCCTCAAAGCCCAGGCCGAACCACACGCAGAGCTCCGCGCTCTCCCCGGCAGCCAGCCTCCCCGGCAGCTCGATGGAATAGCGCACCTCGTCCCCGCGCGTGCAGAAGCGGTCGCGCACCGGGCAGTTCGCCGGGTCCTCGGTAAAGATGGGCGCGAAGGCAAAGAGCGAGAGCCCCGGGCGCATGTCCAGCACGAAGCTGTGGTTCCAGGCGCTCCTGTAGGCGTGTTTCTCCGCCTCTATCGCCTTGCTCTCGTTCACCGAGTGCAGCGCCTCCGCCCAGCAGCCGCGCAGGCCCAGGGCGTATTCCGCGCCGGCCTCCCCGGCGCTCAGCCTCAGATGATAGCCAAAGCCCCGCTCGCCTATCGGGGCGAGCAGCGTGCCCTCCAGGCGGCAGCCGCCGCAGCCGGCCTCGAAGCGGGGCACCCAGCTGTGCAGCCGCCCCCATTTCAGCCCCTCCAGCTCCACAGGGCGGCCGTCCAGCTCCACAAAGGGCGCTATCAGCGGCCCGCCCTCTCCGCCGCGGAGCTCTATCATGCCCTTGGCCCCCATGTGGAGGAAGCTCAGCCCCTCTATGGCCCCGTCCCCCTGCCTTATGGTGGGCAGGGACACGAATTCATTTCCAGTAACCCAGTATTCTGACACGTCTACCTCCTAAAATGTCCGGCCGAGCCTCACGCCGGCCCTCTTCCTCCCGAAGAAGCTGCCCTCCACTCTGTCCCCGCACCGCGGGCAGGGCAGCCCCTGCTCCATGGCGAACACCGACACCGGGATTTTCGGCTCCCCCTCCAGCGCCGGCTCCCCACCGCTCCAGCGCAGGCGGAAGCGCCCGGCCGCGGTGTCGTCCACCTCGTCCTCCCCCCAGCCGCCGTAGGCCAGCAGGCAGAAGTTCTCATATTCCCCCACCGCGCCGCTCACGCTCCCCTCGACGCCGGTGGTGCCCATGCACATGGCGCGGTTGAGGTTCACCGGCAGCACCGAGCCGTGGCGCACAAAGACGGGTATCCTGTCCAGGCCGCACTCGCGCGTTATGCGCCGCCCTCCCTCAAACGGCTCTCCCGTCCAGAGGTCCAGCCAGCGGCCGCGGGGCAGGTATATCTCCCGCCCCCACTCCCCCTCCGCCGTTATGGGCGCCACCAGCAGCGCGCGGCCGAACATGTACTCGTCCTCTATGTCCAGCACGGCCCCGCCGTCGGTCTCCAGGAAGTCGTAGACCAGGTGCGCCATCAGCGGGCGCGAGGTGCGGCTGCTGTGCCGCGCCTCCCGCAGTATGTAGGGCAGCAGGTTCATCCTCAGGTTGGCAAAGAGCCGGTAGATGGGGATTATGCGCCAGTCCCTGTTGGCCTCGGCCATATTCCAGGGGCTGCGGTCGTTGTTCCAGTGCTCCCGCTCCGTCATGTAGTACTGCCCGTATCTCGGCTCGGAGTGAAACTGCATGATGGGCGCGAAGGCCGCCAGCGCCGCCGCCCGCAGGTACAGCTCCGTGCTGGGGAAGTCCCCGGCGAAGCCGCCGATGTCGAAGCCCCAGAAGGGCACACCCGTCAGCCCCAGCGAGAGCCCGGCCGTCAGCTGCCCCCTCAGTTCGGAGAAGGTGGACAACTGGTCGCCCGCCCAGTGGGCGGGGTAGCGCTGCGCGCCCGTAAAGCCCGCGCGGCTGAAGGTCAGCCCCTTCCCCCTGCCCAGCGTCTCCTCCATGAAGTCGTGGTACGCCCCCTCGTACAGCAGGGGGTACTCGTTGTGCAGCTCGTATCCCCTGCGCCCGTCGCAGCTGTGGGCCCCCGGCTCGAAGAGGAACTCGCCCCCGTCCGTCTTGAAGCCCGCCACATGCAGCTGCTCGGTCAGATAGCGCCGCTTTTCAAACCACCAGCGGCGGGTCTGCGGATTGGCGAAGTCCGGCATCAGCGAGTTGCCGAACCACATCTCCGTAATCCGGTAGGGGCTGCCGTCGGCATTTTTCAGGCACAGGCCGTTTTCCACGGCGTAGCGCTCGTCCAGGTCCAGCTGCCGGCCGTGCCGCGCCCGCTCATACTTTACCACGGGTATCTGCCACAGCACCAGCTTGAGTCCCTGGCGCTCCAACTTCCGCACAAAGGCCATGGGGTCCGGCCACCTGCCGTCCTCCCGGAAGCGGAAGTCCTCGTATCTGAAGGCCCCGCCGTCCTCCCGCGGCTCATACTCCGCGTCGTTCCAGATGTAAAACGTCTCCTCGTCGCTCCAGGCCTCCAGCACCATCACCGTGGCGGGTATCGAGGTCTCCGCCAGCTTCTCCAGCTGCTCCTCGGCCTCGCGCTGGCTGTTCCAGCCATTGGACGATATCCACGGCCCGAAGGCCCAGTCCGGCGGCAGGGCCGGGCTGCCCGTCTCGTCCGTGTACGCCCGTATGAGCTCCGCCGGGCTGCCCTCATTGAGCACCGCCTCGTAGAGCCTGTCCCCCTCCGGGCAGCGGCAGGAGACGCGCGCCGTCAGCGTCTCCCCCACAGTGTCCGCCTCGAGGGCGAACTGCGAGCGCGAAAAGCCCCTCTGGAGGAAGCTCACGCCTCCGTCGGTGAACATGAAGGGCACCGGGAAATAGCTCTTGTCCCCCTGGTTGGCGTACTGCTCCACCACGTAGTTCAGCGGCTTCAGCCCCGCCTGGTTCACCCTGTCGTACTTCTCCCCCAGGCCGTACACCGCCCGGCCCGGCAGCTGCAGCGAGAAGTCCAGCTCCAGGGCTCTGCCGCCCGCGGCCCTCAGCTCTATCTCCTCGTCCACGGCGAAGAGCCTCCGCCCTCCCCCGTACACGCATATCCGCCCCTCCTCCGGGCGGAACTCGTATTTCCCCCCGGACGGTTGCGGTGCAGCGCGTGTTTCATCAATTTTAACGTTTAAATTATTGGTAAAAATCAAACGGATACACGGGAACAGCTCGATTTTCAACCCAATCTCCAATGTATCCGTTCCATAGACAGCTTCCCAGGCGCCGGCGCCGCTCCGGCTGTGCCGCGGCCGCAGACGCAGCTTGCGGCTCAGCGGGCAAACATAGCACTCGCTCCGCTCCCCCTTTTCGGAGACAAAGCGGTAGCGGAACTCCCCGCCCGTCTCCGGGGCGGTAAAGCTGAATTTGAAGTACTTCTGTCCCAGCTCGTTCGTGTCCGCCAGCTCCCCGGCCACCAGGCGCCACCCCTCCTCGGAGAAGAGCTCCAGGGCCACCCTCTCCGCGCCCTCGTCCACCCGGCAGCCCACATTGAGCCAGCCGCCCGGCTCGGCGAAGTATGGCCTCCGCTCAAAGCCGCAGTCGAAATGGGGGAACAGTCCCCCCGGAATGTGCTTGTACCTCATATGTCCTCCCCGCCCTCCGTCAGCCGCCTGACCGAGTCCCGCTCGACCAGCTGCATGGGTATCACGGTCTCGCCCGGTGCTCCCCGGCCATTCAGGGCGTCTATCATCAGCCCGGCCGCCACGCGGCCCTTTTCCACGATGTTCTGCCTCACTGTCGTCAGCCCCGGGACATACATGCCCGCGTAGTCTATGTCGTCAAAGCCTATGACCGACACATCTCCCGGCACGGAGAGCCCCCTCTCGCTCAGGCCCTTCATCAGGCCGATGGCCGCGATGTCGGAGGTGGCGAAGGCCGCCGTGATTGCCCGTCCCCCGCCCCGGTTGGCCGCCGCTATGTCCGCCGCCGCCTCGGCGCCGTGCCCAAAGCCCACGTAGCCGTCAAACACCAGCGAGCCGTCGAAATCCACGCCGTATTCCTCCAGCGCGTCCCGGTAGCCCAGGAAGCGCATGTAGTTCACGCCGTCCTCCCTTATCTCGCCGGAGACGAAGGCGATGCGCCTGTGGCCCATCCCCAGCAGATGGCCGGCCGCCAGGCGGCCGCCCAGGCGGTCGTCCGTGCGCACGCTGAAGAAGCCCTCCCCCGCGCTGCCGTAGCAGTCCACCAGCACAGTGGGGATGTTGAAGCGCCTGTACTCCTCTATGTCCTCCGAGGGGTACATGCCGATAATCATCACCCCGTCCAGCGCCCGGCTCTTCACCACGTCGACGTAGCTCTGCCCCCTGTTCGTGCCCGTGACCAGCACGTGGTAGCCGGCCTGGCGCATCTCGAACTCCACGGCGCTGAGAAAGGCGCTGTAGAAGGGGTTGCTGAGCATAATATACTCGTTCTCCGCGCTGTCCTCCGTCTGCGGGATGACCACGCCTATCATCTTCGACCGCGCCCTGCCCATGACCCGGCTCGAACCCAGCGTCTTGGCGGCCTGGCTGGGCACATACTTCAGCCTGTCCGCCGCGTCGAGCACCCTGGCGCGGGTCTCCGGTGTGATGGTCACGTTTCTGTTGTCATTAAGGATATAGGACACGGTGGTGGCGGAGACCCCCGCCTCCCGGGCCACGTCCTTTATGCTCACTTTCCTCATAGCGGCACATACTCTCTCCCCCACGGGCCCTGCAGGGCCCGTGGGGGGTTAATTTTAACGTTTCAACGCCTGTGTACAACAACGGCCCCCGTCCTCTGCTGTTGCCGCCCTGCGGCGGAAACGGGAGCCACTTTCGCCAATTTTTACAGTCATATTATATTCCCGCGCGCTCAGCCCTGTCAATGTCCTTTTATTACATATTTGGGCCGCCGTTTTTGTGGAGAATGTCTTGCTCGCGCCATTGAAAAAGGGCGCCCGGGAACTTCGCTCCCGGGCGCCCTCGGCGTTTGCTCACTCGTCCTTGCCTTCGTCCTCGTCCTCATCCTCGTCGTCGGTCTCTATGCGCTCGAACTCCAGCGTCTCGCCGCAGTTGGGGCACTGGATGGAGCCCAGATCGAGGATGTCCTCGTCGATGGTGATGGTGTTGTTGCAGGCGGGGCAGGTGACCTCGTAGAACATGGGCTCCTCGCCGCAGCCGCAGCAGCACTCGTCGTCCCCCTCGTCCTCGTCGTCCCAGTCCTCGTCCTCGGAGTCATAGACATAGTCCTCCAGGTCGGAGAGGTCGTCGCTTACCTGGTCAATGGCCTCCCCCAAATCCCAGGAGTTGGCCTCCAGCTCCTCTATATCTCCGGCTATCTCGTCGAGCACGTCGATGATGGCCTCGAGCAGCTGCCCCTCCTTGGACTTCTTGTCCACGCCCAGCCCCTTGGCCAGGCCCTTCAGATAAGCTACCTTCTCGGAAGTGGTCATTTCAATCCTCCGTAAAAATGGTCC
>CALWYL010000061.1 GCA_944385765.1 uncultured Oscillospiraceae bacterium | reverse complement strand
CTGCAGGGCCGTCATATCCTCCGTGTACTCGTAGGGCGGCTCTTCCGTGATGGGCAGGTCGTCGATGTACTCGTTGCCGGACTCCTCCACTATGCGCACCATCTCCAGTATGACGGCGTTGGGGTCCTCCACGTCGTCGGAGAAGAGCTTGTCGGTGTTTATCTTCAGGTTGTAGCACTCGCGGTTGGTCACCATCTGCCGGCCGTAGCGGTCGAGTATGTTCCCGCGGGCCGCGGTGACCATCCTCTCCCGGCTCTGGTCGTTCTGGCTCTCCTCAAAGGCCTCCGCCCCCTCGATAATCTGCAGCTTGTAGAGCGCGCCCACGCACACCGCCGTCATGACTATTATCAGCAGGGCAAAAACCGCCATCCTTGAGCTCTTAACGGTCCTCATATCTCATCCTTTCTTGTCACGCGCCCCGGCTATGGACTTGCAGGGGAAATACAGCACGGCGGCGAAGGGCAGCGAGAACAGCGTCTGCCACAGCCCCACCCAGGCCAGCTCGGCCGCGTTCTGCCCCATCAGCAGCAGCTCGGCCATCTGGAAGAGCGCCGTCAGCGCGAGGAAGAACAGCGCCATGCACAGATAGGCGAAAAACCGCCTGTTCACCAGCCAGCGTGAGAGCGCGCCGGAGACGAAGCCTATGCAGGGGAAGAGCGCCACGAACAGCGCCGTGTTCCCGTAGCTCATGTCCGCCAGGAAGCCCAGCGCCAGGGAGAACACCGCCCCCCAGACGCCGCCCTCGAACATGCCCACGGCCACGGCGGCGGCCGGCACGAGCATGACCCTCACGCCCAGTATGGATATGTGCGAGAACAGCGCGTCCTGCACCAGCAGCACGAGCGCCATATATATGGCATACAGCAGAGCCCTCTTGAGCTTTTGCCAGTTTATCAGGTCCCAGAGCATACCTATCCTCCAGCGCGGCTCATTCGGCCACGGAAAATTCCTCGATTATGAACACCTGGGAGAGCGACCAGAGGTCCGCCGCCGGGGTCACCACCACATAGGTGCTCCCGTCGCCGCGCTCGCCCACCTCTGTCACCGTGCCGATGTTTGCGCCCTGGGGCACTCCGCCCTCGGAGCCGGAGGTCAGCACCTCGTCGCCCACCTCCGGCGCGGCGCCGGCGGTAAAGCCCGTGAGATAGGCCTGCCCCCTGCGCATCATGGAGAAGTCGCCCTCCAGCAGCGCCGCGTGCCTGTCCACGCCCACCAGCGCGCCCAGGCTGCCGGTGGCGTCTATCACCGTGGTCACCGTGGACCAGCCCGAGCCCACCTCCGTCACCGTGCCCACCACGGCGCCGTACTCCGTTATCACGCAGTCTCCGGGCTCTATGCCGTCCGAGCCCCCCTTGCTGAGGGTGAAGCTGCTGCCCCAGTTGGAGGCGCTCCAGGTGACGATTTTCGCCGACTCCAGCGTGTAGTCGGCCCCCCGCTGCTCCAGGCCCAGCGCCTGCCTCAGCCGGCGGTTCTCCGCCGCCTGGTCGGAATAGGCCTGCGCCTGGTCGCGGGCCTCGGCCAGCTCCGCGCGCAGCCGCTCGTTCTCCGCCAGCAGCTCCTCGTACTCGCCGAAATACCCGGAGAGCCCCGTCAGCCACTCGGACACGGAGGCCGCCGCCTTGCGCACCGGCTCCCTGACGGCGCCCACGGCGTTGGTGAGGAAACCGGCGCGGCCGTAGCCCGTGCCCGCCGCCACCGAGATGGCCAGCACCAGCGCCACCAGCACCACGGCCAGCCTTATGCCATTTTTCTTCAGATATTCCTTCACTCAGCCGCCTCCCGCGGTCATTCCTCCCGCTCGAAGTCCTTTACTATGAACACCTGCACCAGGTCGTCCAGGTCCACCGCCGGCGTGACTATGCCGTACTCGGTCTGCCCCCCGGCCTCGGACTGGATGGAGGTTATGGTGCCGATGACTATGCCCTCCGGTATCAGCCCGCCGCTGCCCGAGGTGTAGATGTGCTCCTCCAGGAAGAGCTGCGAGCCCTCCGTGGGGTAGGCCAGGCGGGCCTGGCGCAGATGCATCAGCGAGTAGTCGCCCAGCAGCATGGCCTCCGCCCCGTCCTCGCCCACCAGCGCGCCTATGCTGGTGTCCACGTCCACCAGGGTGTCCACCGTGGCCCAGTTCTCGCCCACCTCGGACACCTGGCCCACGAGATACCCGTCCTCGGTTATCACGCAGTTGCCCTCCACCAGCCCCTGCTCCGTGCCCTTGGCCACGGTGAAGCTGTCCGTCCAGTTCTCCGTGCCCCAGGCCACCACGCGCGCGGACTCAAAGACGTAGTCCGGGTGCGCCTCGGCCAGGACGCGCAGCCGCGAGAGGCGCACGTTCTCCTCCACGGCGTCCATGCCCGAGCGGGCCTCCTCCAGCGCGTCGGCTATCTGCGTGCGCAGCGCGTCGTTCTCCGCCTGCAGCCGGTCGTAGTCGTAGAGGTAGACGTACATCCCGTTCAGCCAGCCGGAGAACTTCTCCGCGGCCGAGACCAGCGGGGCCCTGGCCGCGGCCACCCCGCCCACGATGGCGTCGGAGCCCCCGCGGGCCAGCCAGATCCCCGCGGCGGCCAGCAGCGCCACGGCCAGCAGGGAGGCCAGCAGCTTTATGCCGTTTTTCTTCAGAAAACTCTTCACAGCAGCTCCACGCCCAGTTTTTTCAGCATGCGGCCCAGCCGGCAGAGCGGCAGGCCCATGACGTTGAAAAAGTCGCCGTCTATCCGCTCCACGAACAGCGCCCCCAGGCCCTGGGCCCCGTAGGCCCCGGCCTTGTCCATCGGCTCACCCGTGGCGATATACGCCGCTATCTCCCTCCCGCTCAGCTCGCGGAAGCGGACCTCGGTGCGCTCGGCCTCGCAGAGCACCTCGCCGCCGCGCGCGATGCACACGCCGGTCCACACCTCGTGCGCGCGGCCGGAGAGCTCATTCAGCATCTCCGCCGCCTCCCGCTCCGAGTGCGGCTTGCCCAGCACGCGCCCGTCGAGCCAGACGATGGTGTCCGCTCCTATTATGACGTCCCCGGCGGGCCGATGTTCCGCCACCTCCAGCGTTTTGGCGCGCGAGAGGGCCTTCACCGTGTCCCCGGGGCCCGCGCCGCGGGGCGGCACCTCGTCCCCCTTGGCCGGTATGACGAGCATATCCCTCGCGCCCAGCATCTCCAGCAGCTCGCGCCTCCTGGGCGAGCCGGAGGCCAGAATTATCGCCATTTTATCAAACACCCCTCACATACAGCCCGCGCGTGGACCCGTTGGGCCTGTAGCGGCTCTCGCCCAAAAAGGCCTTGGCCACCTCCACGCACTCCCGGGGGCTCTCGTTGGTGAACAGCAGCCTCAGCGCCCACACGCCGGCCCTGCCCAGCTCCTCCGCCCGGTCGGCCAAAAACACCTTGTTGGCGGAGTACACCGCGTTGCGGCATCCGCCCTCGCGCAGCACCGGCATCACCCCTCCGCGCTCGTCGGAGAGCCGGCAGGGCGTGGAGCACACGCAGCGCTGCGCGCTCTGTTTTATGATGCACCGCTCGGTGAGCATCGCCGGCAGCCTGCCGTAGGCGATGAGCTCCACGTCCAGCGGCATGGTCATCTCCGCTATCTGCTCCAGCCGGAGCTCGAAAGACGCGGTGGCGGAGCGCAGCATCGCGTCCCTGGCCAGCTCCAGGGCGTAGGAATTGAAGATGTTCAGCCCGAAGTCCCCGCGGGCCTCCATGCCGGCCAGCCGGCAGAGCGCCACGTGCCCCAGGTTCGACACCAGCGCCTCGTTCACGCCCAGGGCCCTGGCGGACTTGAGCAGCGCGGCCGCGCCGGCCAGCTCGCGGTCGTGTATCACGCGCGGCAGCACCGCCGCTATGGGCACCCCCCGGCGGATGAAGGGCTCCAGCCTGCCGCCCTCGGCGGCGATGAGCTCCGCCGGCACATACAGGTAGTCCGGCCTCAGCTCCGCCAGCTCCTCCGTCAGCTGTTCGGCGGAGAGCGTCTCGAATATCAGCGCCGGGCTGCCCTGCCTGCGGGCCCCCTCGGCCGGCGGCGGTATGCGCGAGGTGCGCCTCTGGGGGGCCTTTTCGCGCTTCTCGGTCAGCGAGCGTATCAGCGCCCGCTTGCCCTCGGCCATCACGCCCTGCGGCAGGGCCAGTCCCTCGCCCACCAGCGCGTGCACCCTGTCGCATATATAGGGCGTGCGCCCCGTCTTGCGCAAAAAGGCGTCCACCTCCGCCTCCGTCACCTGCGCCTGCCTGGCCGGCAATGGCGCGGGGCCGTTCCAGAGCGCCCGGTTCCCGTCCGTGTCCTGCACCGCCAGGCGCAGCGCCTTGCCCCGCTGTATGATGGCGTAGAAGTCCACATGCACCCGCCGCACTTCGGAGTTGGCGTAACCGCGCCTGACGGCGGCCATGGCCCTCTCGGCCTCGCGGCCGCCCCCGTCGCGCCTGCCCAGCATCTCCCCCAGCTCCGCGCCGGAGATATAGCCCTCAGTGAAGCGCCTGCCCCCGTAGACGGCGTCCAGGCCCTCCAGCTCGTTCTGCGCCGGGCCCCGCCCCTCGGCTATGCACCGCCTGAGCACCGTGGTCAGCCGAGCTATCTGCTCCGGCCTCTCCACGCCGCGCCCCAGGTATACGCACTCCACGCCCATGGCGGCCAGTCTCGGCAGCTGCTCCACGCAGCGCATGTCGGAGAGGCTCAGCGGGTGGTCGTCCATGCGCCCGCCCAGGCTGAACTGCCCCCGGCACTCCCCGCCGCAGCCGCCGCGGTCGGCGCAAGGCCCCCCGCCGAGGGCGGAGAGGGCGCACTGCCCGGCGATGGCGGCGCACAGCTCGTCCTGCAGGCAGACGGCGAGCTCCATCTGCGGCCTGGCGGCCAGGGCGGCTATCTCGTCCAGCGCCAGCTCCCGGGGCAAAAACACCCGGGAGACGCCCAGCTGCCTCATGGCCTCCAGCCCGGCGGCGTTGTGCACGCCCAGCCGCTCCCCGGCGAACACGGGCATGTCCGGCGCGGCCGCGCGGGCTATGCGTATGAACCCCAGGTCCTGGGCTATCAGCGCGTGCGCGCCCATGGCGCAGACGCGCCGCGCCAGCTCCGCCGCGGCGCCGGCCTCCCGGTCGGCCACCAGCGTGTCCAGCTCGGCGTACACCCGGCAGCCGCGCACCCGGCAGTAGCGCACGGCGCTGCGCAGCCCCGCCTCCGTGAAGCCCCTGGCCCCCGAGCCGGTGAATCTTATATATATCGCGTCGGCCCCCGCCTGCACGGCCGCCACAACGGCCTCTGCCGACGGCGCCGAGGCCAGCAACTCAGGCATTCTTCCTCCCGCCAATCGGTTATCTATAGTAATGCACCCTATAGTATACCACAGCTCTCCCCCTTGCTACAAGTCAAAAAAAATGATATACTTGCCCTGTATACACCCCATGCCGGCGCCGCCGACGCGGCGCCCATCTCACCCGGGAGAGGCCCCATATGCAAGAGAGAGACAACAACCTCAGCGCGGCCGTCTGCTCGATGCGCGCCGCCGACGCGGACAGGCTCATCGCCTCCGGCGATGCGGACTGCGCGCTGCTGTACATATACCTCATACGGCGCGGCTCCGGCCCGGAGAGCGAGCTCTGCCGCGCGCTCAACATGCGCCCCGAGCGGCTGCGCGCGGCGGCCGAGCGGCTGCGCGCCCTGGGCCTGGTGAGCGGCGGCGCGCCCCTGCCCTCCGGCGAGCTGCCGGAGTACACGGCGGAGGACGTGGTGCGCCGCTCGCGGGAGGACCCCGCCTTCCGCTGCATCCTGGCGGAGGCGGAGAGCGTCCTGGGGCACACCCTCTCCACCCAGGAGACCAAGACCCTCTTCGGCGTCTACGACTATGTGGGCCTGCCCACGGACGTGCTGCTGGTGCTGCTGCACCACTGCGCGGAGGAGGCCCGCCGGCGCTACGGCCCCGGCCGGGTGCCCACCATGAAGCAGATAGAGCGGGAGGCCTATCTCTGGGGCGAGCGGGAGATAATGACCCTGGAGCAGGCCGAGGAGTACATGCGCGAGCTCTCCCGCCGCCGGGAGGCCGCCGCCTCACTGCGCCGGGTGTTCGGCCTGCGCGACCGGGACTACACGGCCAGCGAGCGCAAATATGTGGAGAGCTGGCTCGCCATGGGCTTCGGCGCGGAGGCCATAGAGCTGGCGCTGGACCGCACCCTGGCCAACACGGGCCAGCTCAAGTGGCAGTACATGAACAAGATTATCCTCAGCTGGCACTCCAAGGGCCTGCACAGCCCGGAGGAGATAGAGTCCGGCGACGGCCGCCGGAGCGGCGGCGCGCGCGGCGCCGCCTCCCCCGCCCAGCCCCAGGGCGGCGAACTGGAGCGGGTGAGGAAGCTCTATGAGCGGGTGAAAAACAAGGACGGCAGGTGAGTTAAATGGAGTATAACGGCAAGCTGCTCGCCCGGGCGCGCGAGCGGCTGGAGCAGCGCCGGCAGGCGAACGCAGCGGAGCAGCGCCGCCGACTGGAGCAGGTCTACGCCCGCTCCCCCCGGGTGCGGGAGATAGACCGCGAACTGCGCTCCCAGATGATAGCCCTCATGGGCCTCGCCATCAGCCACGGCGGGGACGTGTCCGCGGACCTGGCCCGCCTGGAGCGGGAGAACCTGCTGCTGCAGTCCGAGCGGGCGGAGCGGCTCAGCGAGCTGGGCCTGCCGGCGGACTACACCGATGAGCTCTGCGACTGCCCCGTCTGCCGCGACACAGGCCTCGCCTCCGGCGGCGTCTGCGAGTGCTTGAAGAAGCTCTATAACCGCGAGCTCACGGCCGAGCTGGGCGCGCTGCTGCGCACGGGCGACGAGTGCTTCGAGCGCTTCGACCCCTCGCTCTACGGCGCGGAGATTGACCCCGCCCTGGGCGCCAGCGCGCGCGAGTACATGACCGTGATGCGCGACACCTGCGCCGAATACGCCCGCGGCTTCGCCCCCGGGGCGGACAGCCTGCTCTTCATGGGCGGCACCGGCCTGGGCAAGACCTTCATGTCCGCCTGCATAGCCAGGGTGGTCGCCGCGGCGGGCTTCTCCGTGGCCTACGACAGCACCTCCTCCGCCCTCGCCCGGTTCGAGCAGCAGCGCTTCTCGCGCGACGCCGCGGAGGCCGACGCCGCCGCCGGGCGCGTGCGCAACTATCTCAGCTGCGATTTGATGATTCTCGACGACCTGGGCACGGAGATGACCACCTCCTTCTCGGTGGCCGCCCTCTACCAGCTGATAAACACCCGCCTGACTGAGCGCCGCACCACCATAATCAGCACCAATTTGGGCTTTGAGGAGCTCCGCCGGCGCTATGGCGGGCAGATCGCCTCCAGGCTGGAGGGCGAATACACCTGTCTGCACTTCTATGGGCGCGATATCCGCCTGGTCAAAAAGGAGCGTGAGGCATGAGACAGCACGAGATAACCGCCCCCCGCCGCCTGCTGGACAAGAACGGCAACATCGCCGAGCCGGGCTTTGCCCGGCGGATGCTGCCCGCGTACAGCCGCGCGGACATCAGGGCCGGCGCCCACAGGATAAAGGAGTGGGACTACTACCTGGTGAACAACGGCCGCTTCGCCGTGGCCCTCACGGTGGACGACAACGGCTACATGGGCCTGGACTCCATCTCCTTCCTGGACTTTGAAGACAACTGGCAGCAGACCGTCTCCCCCATGTGCGCCCTGCCCATGGGCCGCCGGCACCTGCCGGAGAGCTCGGCCTACGGCGACGTCTCCGTCTCCGGCCGCGGCTACTCCATCTCCTTTTTCCACACGCCCGACGGCCGGCTGCTCACCTTCCGCATGGAGGACTTCGCCGGCTCGGGCCCCATCGACGGCCGCATCCTGCTCACCGACGAGCCCGATGAGAGCATAGTCATGTGCACCCCCTTCAAAAAGCGCGGCCACTTCTACTTCAACCAGAAGATAAACTGCCTGAGGGCCTCCGGCCGGGTGTTTGCCCGCCGCCGGGAATACATCTTCGAGCCGGACACGGCCTTCGCCGTGCTCGACTGGGGCCGCGGCGTCTGGACCTACCGCAACACCTGGTACTGGGGCAGCGCCAGCGGCAAGGTGGACGGCGTCCCCTTCGGCTGGAACATCGGCTACGGCTTCGGCGACACCTCCGCCGCCACGGAGAACGCCCTCTTCTACGCCGGGCGGCTGCACAAGCTGAGCCGCGTCAGCTTCAACATCCCCCGGCGCGCCGGCGGCCTGGACTACATGTCAAAATGGACCTTCACCAGTGACGACAGCCGCTTTGAGATGGACTTCCACCCCGTGATGGACCGCGCCTCCTGCGCCGACGTCAAGCTCATCAAGAGCGACCAGCACCAGGTGTTCGGCCTCTTCAGCGGCACGGCCGTGCTGGACGACGGCACCAAGCTGCGCGTGCGCGACTTCCCCGGCTTCGCCGAGAGGGTGCAGAACCGCTGGTGAGGCCCTCCCCGCGTGAAAAAACAGGTCTGTGAGCTCCCCGCTCACAGACCTGTCTGCTTTTTGTTCACTTTTCCCGCCCGCGCCTCGCGCGGCCCCTGGGGGCCTCATGCGCGCCCCGGCGCTCCCGCCGGCGCTGCTTCTCCTCCAGGCGCCTCCGCCCGTGGGCGGTTATCTTGTCCTCCGTGCGGTCCTTGAAGCCGGGGAACCAGTCGTCGCGCAGCCTCATCCAGCCGCGGCGCAGGTTGTAAATGACGAACCAGGCCAGGCAGAGCGCGGGGAACAGCCCAAAGGCGATTATCGCCACCAGCAGCGCCGCCAGTATGTCCTCCGTCAGCCGCGCTGCGTTCTCCCAGTAGGGATAGACGATGGCCGTCTGCAGCATGCTCCTCTCCCCGAAGCCCCCGAGCACCTTCAGCTCGGACGAGACGGAGAAGCGGCCGGTGTTCTGCACCGCCACCGCGTCCGCGAAGGCCTCCTTCACAATGGACAGGGTGTAGCCCGTCAGCGGTTCGGCGCAGACCAGCTCATAGCAGCTTATCTCCGCCTCCGGCGCCGCGCTGGGCGCCTCCTCGCCGGAGCCGCCCCCGGAGCCGCCGCCGGTGAGGGCGGAGAACACGTCGTAGTGCATGAACATCCCCGCGCCGCCTGGATAGGCCCGCCGGGAGGCGGAGTCGTCCTCGCGCGAGACCACGCCCGCCACGATGAACTTCTGCCCGCCTATCCTGACCTCCTGTCCCGCGAGGTCCACGCCGCCGAAGAGCTGCCAGGCGAGCGTCTCGTCCAGCACCACGCGGTCGTGCATCAGGTCGTCCTCGTATATATAGGTCCCCGAGCGCAGCGTCAGCGGGTGGAAGGCGAACCAGTCCCCGCCCACGGCCACCGTCTGCGCCGTGGCGGAGCCCTTGGGCCCCTCGACGGCTATCTGCCCCGTGGCGCAGTAGGCGTCCGTCCACAGGCTGCCGCCCTGCGGCGCCTCCACGCCTATCTCGGAGAGCGGCGCGTCTATGGAGTTGCGGAAGTTGTATATGGCCTCGCGCCCCGTCCCCTTGTCCACCGGGAAGAAGGCGGACACCTGCACAAAGCGCGTCTCGCTCGGCCCGCGGAACCGCTCCGCCGCCTGCTGGGAGAGCATGTCCCCCGCCTTGGAGGCGTATACGCCCGCCAGCGCGCCGGTGGCGGCGGTGAGCAGCAGCAACACGGCCAGGAATATTATCTGTCCCCTTCTCAGCCCTCTCAGGCCGCGGCCCTTTCTCCTCGCGGCCATGGCTCAGCCGTTGTCGGAGAGGCGGACATACATGCCGTCCTCTATGGGGGCCGTGGAGTTGGTTATCACGTAGTCATAGGCCGCTATGCCGCCGGTGACGGCGCTGTTCACGTCGTCGCTGGCCACCACCTGCACGTCCACGCGCTGGGCCTGATAGCGGGTCCCCAGGGGGCTGGGCTTGGACATCATCAGCAGCACGAAGCTGCCGTTGGAGTCGGAGCGCACGGCGCTGTTGGGCACTATGAGGTCATAGTTCTGGCTCCTCTGGCCGATGGAGACGGAGACGCTGGTCCCGCTCTCCACGCTCTCGCCCGTCACCTCGAAGATGAGCATGCGGCTCTGGCGGTCCTGGGGGTTGTTGCGGATGCCCAGCAGCTTGCCCTGCAGGTCCGAGCCGCCCCAGTAGCCGGTCTGTATCTGGGCGCTGTCCCCCACGGTGACCTTGCTGGCCTGGTCGGCGGTGACGCTGATGGACACGGTGTAGCCCCTGTCGGGCACCTCTATGCTCATTATCGCCGTGGCGGGGTCGGTGTTGCCGCCGGCGGTGACGTTGATGGTCTTGACGATGCCGTTGACCTCGGAGGTGATGGTCCCGCCCGTGACGGTCCCGTCCTCATTCGTCTCCCCCGCGCT
>CALWYL010000060.1 GCA_944385765.1 uncultured Oscillospiraceae bacterium | reverse complement strand
TGAGTGTACACGTAGGCCACGTACTCATAGAACCAATGCCCCTCGCTCACGTCCGTGAACGGCTCGGAGAGCGCCGCATCCTCCACGAAGCTCACGTCTATCTCCACGCCGCCCGCCGGCATCACAAAGGTGTAGGTAGTTGCGTCCACGCGCTCCACGTCCACGCGCCCATCCGGGCCGCTGACCGTGACGGCGCCCACGCGGTAGCCCTCGTCCGGCGTCGCCGTTATCGTGATGACGCTGCCCGCCGAGGCGTTGTTCAGGCTCACGTCCACCTCGCCGTTCGCCGTGCCGTTCACGCTGATGGCGTAGGTGTCCGGTATCTCTATCATACTCCACAGGGCCGTGAAGGTCATGTTGTTGTACACGGGCACCGTCTCGCCGCCGTCAAACACGCGGTTCCCGCTCCTCCAGCCGTGGAACTCATAGCCGCTGCGCTTCAGGATGGGCAGTTCATACTCACCACCGGGGGCCACGAGCACAGACTGTAACGGGCTGCGGCCATCGTTATAGTTGAGTGTTACCGTATAGTGCTCTCCGGAAGCCGGCTTGAAGCTCAGGTCAGTCACAACAGCATCCGGGTTCCCTGAGGCAGCCTGCTGGGCCTGCTCAAGGGTCTTATAATAGCTGTGCTGCCCGTTGGCGGTCACCTTGGCGCCAGCCTCGTTGGGATTGTCTATGTAGGCGTCCACGCTGCCGCCGTAGGTACCGCCATTGATGGTCACGTTGGTCTTTACCGCCTCTATGGCCTCCTCGGTGGAGTCATAAACAGAGTCTTCCACCATTATTGTGACCTCGCCGGTTATCGTGCCGCCGTTCATGGTGAGCACACTCTGGTTGTCATCGTAGGATTTCTTTCCCCAGAGGCCCAGCTCAACATCGCCATTGATTACGACGCCCTCATTCACAGTGACACGCGCGCCATCCTCATAGTATTCCGCCCAGCAGACATCCATGGCCATGTCGCCGTCTCCGCCGTTGGAATAGATGACCGTTCCGGCGTTGATGTTTATCTTTCCGTTGTTGTTGGAGAGTGTATATTCCTTGCCGGCAGTGTCGCGCAGCGGCCTGCCGTCGAGGACCACGCCTTCAAGCGTGAGGTTGCTGTAGTTCTGGATAACAATCGCCAAATTAGCGCCGACGTCGGGGACTATGCTGCCGTTCCTGATGGTTATATTGCTATCCTTCAAAAGCTGGAAGCAGTTTGTCTCAGTCCCTTCGGAGCCGACGCCCTCGTTGACCGTATAGGTGAAACCGCCAAGGTCAAACACTATATCGCTGCCGGATTGAACTACAACGCCCTTACCGGTCGCGTTCCTGACCAGATTTATAGTAGTCGTGCCCTCTGTGCCATTGGCCGCGTCCACGGCGTCCTGAAGCGTGGCATATGGGACGCCGTTGATTTTGGCGACCGGGTCTACCTTAGGGTCAGTCTCCACCTTGCCCGTCTCAGGATTCTGCGTCAGCGCCGAGTCGGTGGGGATATAACTATCAACACTGCTGCTAAAGGTGCCGCCCGTAACCGTGACCTGTTCCGTCGAGCCGGACAGGGCGGTCTTGTTTGTTCCGCCTCCGGTGAACGTGCCGCCGGAAATCGCTGCCGTGGCGCTATCCCCCGTGACTTCAAGAGCGGCGGCGGAAGAAGCGGTTGTTGTCAACGTGCCGCCGGAAATCTCCGCTGTGGCATTCTCCGAAAGCTCCATTGCCGAGCTGCGCTCTGTCGTAATGCTTCCCCCGGTCATAGTCACCTGGGAATAGCCCTCAACATCCACGGCGACGTAATCGCCCTCAATCGTGCCGCCCTCAATCTTGAGGGTGGAGGGATAGTACGTGCTGCCGTCCATAAAGATGGAGCCCGTATGTCCTGTCGTCGTCAGCACGGCGTCTCCGCTTATTGTCACATCTGCGCCCTGGCTGGCATATATCGTCCACTCTCCGCTGGTGAGCTTACCGCCGGAGATATTCAATTTAGGACTAACACCATAGCTATTTATAAAGATTGCCTCATTACCAGGCGCGATTATTTCTCCGCCAGTGATATCAACCACGGCGCCTTCCCTGATATTTATTGCTGAATCAGATTGAGTATTACGAATTACGCCACCATTGATTTCAACTTTAACATTTGAGGAACCGTCGTCGACATCAATTACTTCCTGATTCGCCTCAAGAGTGCCGCCGTTGACTATCAGTGTGCCTCCACTCTGTAATTGGATACCGTATCCCCAGCTCCCTGTGGCTTCAAGCTTTCCGCCGCTGGTATCGTTGATTGTAAGGGAACCGCCGTTTTTAATCACGATGAAGTAGTGATTCATCTCGCTATACTCGCTATACGTCTTGTTTACCGTATTACCGTTTAGGTTCAAGGTCACCGGCTGCGTGACGACAATATCCATTTTCTCGCTGATAGTGATGTCACCTGTCAGCGTGACCTCCCCGCCGTTTTCCAGTGCCGTCTTGAATTCAGCTGCCGTACTTACGTCTCCGTCCGCCGCGGCCCCCACCACGCAGAGAGACGCAACCAGGCAGAACGCCAGCAACGTCGCAAATATGCGTCTTTTCATGCCGATTCCTCTTTTCGTAAAGATATAAACCCCCATCAATTCATCTCTTTTAAGATGAATTGCGAACGGCGTACGCCGTTGAGTCTACTCGGGTTAATGTTATCACAATGTCATGCCAATGTCAATTGGATTCTCGCCCAAGACACAAAATTTTACATTTCACTAAAAAAGCGCGCCGCCCTCTCCGGGCGGCGCATAGGTTTGAGGAGTCGAAAACGAAGAAGCATCCTTGCAGGTATTATAATAAGGTGAAATTGTTACGCGGACAAGCCGGAAGCTGTTACAAAAGTGTTGCCCGGCGATTTTTATACGCCGCTGTCGCCATAGTTGGACAGCACGCGGGCACTTGGGTCGTCCACGTCGCAGCCCGGCCAGCTCCTGTTGGGCATCCAGAATCCGGGAACCATGCGCGCCTGCCCGGGGTAGTACTTCTCGAATATCTCCCGGTAGAGCAGCGCCTCCTTGGTGAAGGGGCGCGCGTGCCCGTACTTTTCGCTGCGCCGCGCGAACTCCGCGTCGCTGTAGAGCCCCGCGGCGTAGTCCTTCAGGTCGTCCGCCAGGGAGTGGCCCACCGCGTCGGAGAAGGCGGCCTTCTGCCGCCAGAGCAGCTCATCCGGCAGCCAGTCACCCCGCTCGAAGGCGTGCCGCAGCAGGAATTTGCCTATGCCCTTGCGGTTCATCTTCAGCGCCGGGTCCAGCGTCATCACATAGCGGGAGAAGAAGATGTCCCCGAAGGGCACCCGGGCCTCCAGGCTGTTCGCGCTGATGCAGCGGTCGGCCCTCAGCACGTCGTATGTGTGTATCTCGTCCAGACGCTTTTTGGCCTCGCGCTGGAACTCCTCCGGCGAGGGGGCGAAATCCGTGTACTTGTAGCCAAAGAGCTCGTCGCTCACCTCGCCCGTGAGCAGCACGCGCACGTCCGTCGTCTCGTGTATGGCCTTGCAGCAGAGGTACATGCCCATGGAGGCGCGGATGGTGGTGATGTCATAGGTGCCCAGGATGCGTATGAGCGTCTCCAGGGTGTCGAGCACCTCCTGGCGCGTCATGATGACCTCGGTGTGCTCAGCGCCCAGGAATTCGGCCGCCCGCCGGGCGTATTTGAGGTCGATGGCGTCCGTGTCCATGCCTATCGCAAAGGTCCTTATGGGCCTGGGGCTCAGCCGGGAGGCTATGGAGCAGACCAGGCTGGAGTCCAGCCCCCCGCTGAGCAGGAACCCCAGCGGCGCGTCCGAGTCCAGCCTCTTGTCCACGGCCTGTATCAGCAGCTCGCGGATATGGCGGCAGGCCGTCTCCTCGTCGTCGGCGCAGCAGCCGTCCACCGTGCTCAGGTCGCAGTAGCGGTGGAACTCGCCGTCCCGCCACCAGCATCCGGGCGGGAAGGGCCTTATCTCCGGGCAGATGCCCACCAGGTTCCGCGGCTCGCTGGCGAAGGCCATGCCGCCCTCCGGCAGGGCGCCGTAATAGAGCGGGCGGATGCCCAAGGGGTCGCGGGCGGCCAGGAAGCTGCCGGTGGAGGCGTCGTAGAGTATCAGCGCGAACTCGGCGTCCAGCATGTTGAACATATCCGTGCCGTACTCGCGGTACATGGGCAGCAGTATCTCGCAGTCCGAGCCGCTTTTGAAGCGGTAGCCCATGCTGATGAGCTCGGTTTTTATGGGCCGGAAGCCGTAGAGCTCCCCGTTGCACACGAGGTAGCTGCCCCCCAGCTCAAAGGGCTGCATGCCCTCCGGCGTGAGGCCCATGATGGCCAGCCGGTGGAAGCCCAGCCAGCCCTCGCCCACCTCGCGGAAAAAGCTCATGTCCGGCCCGCGCGAGGCCGTGCGGGCGAAGCCGCCCAGCGCGGAGTCCTCGGGCACAGTGCGTCTTGTAAATCCGATTATAGAACACATATCAATACCTTATCATATATTTCTCGAGTTCCCAGCCCGAAACCTGCATGCGGTATTCGTCCCACTCGCGCAGCTTGCCCTCCACGTAGCGGGGGAACACGTGCTCGCCCAGCGTGGCGGCCATCAGCTCGTCGCTCTCCAGGGCGTAGACGGCCTCCTCCAGCGAGCCGGGCAGGTTCTCTATGCCGTTGGCCAGACGGGTGGCGGCATCCATGGCGAAGATGTTCTCCGTAATCTCCGCCGGCGGAGTGAGCCCCCGCTCGATGCCGTCCAGCCCGGCCGCCAGGCAGACGGCCAGCGCCAGGTAGGGGTTGCAGGAGGGGTCGGGGCTGCGCAGCTCCACGCGTGTGCCCTGCCCGCGCGCGGCGGGGATGCGTATCAGCGCCGAGCGGTTGGAGGCGCTCCATGCCAGGTAGCAGGGCGCCTCGTAGCCGGGCACCAGGCGCTTATAGCTGTTCACCAGCGGGTTGGTCACGGCGGTCATCCCCTTGACGTGGGCCAGCAGCCCGGCGATGAAGCTGTAGGCCTCGCGCGAGAGGGAGCGCTCGTCCTGCGGGTCAAAGAACACGTTCCTGCCGTCCTTGAAGAGGGACATGTTGGTGTGCATGCCGTTGCCCGCGGCGCCGTATATGGGCTTGGGCATGAAGGTGGCGTGCAGCCCGTTGCGCTGTGCCAGCGTCTTCACCACCATGCGGAAGGTCACGATGTTGTCCGCCGCCGTCAGCGCGTCGGCGTACTTAAAGTCTATCTCGTGCTGTCCGCCCGCCACCTCGTGGTGGCTGGCCTCTATCTCGAAGCCCATGGTCTCCAGCGCGCGGCAGATGTCGCGCCTGGTCGTCTCGCCGTGGTCCACGGGGCCCAGGTCAAAATAGCCCGCCTCGTCGCCCGTCTTGTTGGTCGGCTTGCCCTCCGCGTCCACCTCGAAGAGGAAGAACTCGCACTCCGGCCCCACATTGAAGGTGTAGCCCATGTCCGCCGCCCTGTCCAGGACCGACTTGAGCACATGGCGCGGGTCGCCCACAAAGGGCGTGCCATTGGGGTTGTAGACGTCGCATATCAGCCGGGCCGACTTGCCGCCGTTCCTCTCCCAGGGGATGATGGAGAAGGAGTCCATGTCCGGGTGCAGATACTGGTCAGACTCGTGTATGCGGGTGAAACCCTCGATCGAGCTGCCGTCAATCGTCACCTGGTTATCCAGCGCCTTCTCCACCTGGCTGCCGGTGATGGAGACATTCTTCAGCTGGCCGAAGATGTCCGTGAACTGCAGGCGGATGAACTCCACCCCCTGCTCCCTCACCGTGCGTATGATATCTTCCCGCGTATACTTGCCCATTTCCCTTTCTCCCTTCTGCGCGTCTTTTCAAAAAAGAAAAAGAGCGCGGTTGAACTGCCTTGACAGAACACCGTTGCTCTTTCAATGAGGGCATTATATTTGCCTTTGTGAGATTTGTCAATACCAGATTGAATTTTTGTGCATGTTGCAAAAATCAATTCAATCAGGCCTCCCCACCGCCGGCAAATGCACGATCTCAACTTTAGCGGGCTTGTTTCTCGCCGTCCTCTCTGATATAATCCCCTTGGAAAACTGTTTGAGCCGCGTAAAATACAGATAAAAAGGGGATTTTTGCATATGGAATACACAGCAGCGGTCATCCGCGTCGAGGATGACACCGTGTTCGACGGCGGCTCGGAGGAGGTGGCCCTCGCGCTGAAGGGCCTCCTGGAGAGCGACGGCTGGCAGGTCATCAGCATCTCCTCCGTGCCCTCAGACTTTGACCGCATAAAGGGTGAGATCGTCCGCTGTGCCTACGATCTCGGCTCCTGCCTGGTGCTCACCACCGGCGGCACCGGCTGCTCCCGCTACGACGTCACGCCCGAGGCCACCGAGGCCGTGATAAACCGCCTGGTGCCCGGCATACCCGAGGCCATGCGCGCCGCCAATAATCTGCGCTCCCCCATCGCCGCCCTCAGCCGCGGCATAGCCGGTCTGCGCGGCGCCACGCTGATAGTCAACCTCCCCGGCAGCCCGGACGGCGCCGCCGCCAGCCTCTCCGCCGTCATGCCCGCGCTCAAGCTCGGGGTGGAGAGCCTGCGCCGCCATCAGCGCCAGCACAGCTGAACGACACGTCCCCAATAGCACAGCGGGGAGAGCCACGCTCTCCCCGCTTTTTTTGCGCCCTTTATATGTATTATGTAAACTTATTCCGAGACAGGCAGCCCATTTGCCGCCCGCTTCTCGCGCGCCGAATTTGTTATGTCAACTGTTCTCGTCCACATAGCGGCAGGCTGCCACGGCCGCGCAGGCCCCGTCGCCCACGGCGGTGGTCAGCTGCCTCACGCCCTTGGCCCGGCAGTCCCCGGCCACCAGAACTCCCGGCACGCCGGAGAGGCAGTCCTCCCCCGCGGCAAACCAGCCCCGGCCGTCCACCGGCGCCACGGCGGCAAAGGGCGCGCTGTCGGGCTCTGAGCCCACGGCCACGAACAGCGCGTCCACATATAGCTCCCTCACGGAGCCGTCCGCGGTGTTCTCCACCCGCAGTCCGCTGAGCTCATCCGCGCCCAGCAGGGCCGTCACCCGGCTGTCCATCAGCGCCGTGACGTTCCCTCTGGCGGCGAGCGCGCGCACATTCGCCTCCTCCGCCCTGAACTTGCCGCGCCTATGTATTATGTAAACTTGTGAGCAGTAATTCGAGAGCAGCAGCGCGTCCTGCAGCGCGGCGTCTCCCCCGCCGGCCACGGCCACCGGCCGGCCCTTGTAGAAGGCCCCGTCGCACACGGCGCAGTAGCAGACTCCGCTGCCGGCGAGCTCGTCCTCGCGCTCCACGCCCAGTTTGCGGTGTCTCGCGCCGGTGGCCAGTATCACCGCGCGCGCCAGGCGCGCGCCCTCCGGCGTCTCCACGCGCCAGAGCCCGCCCTCGCGGGAAAGCCCCGTGGCCTCGCTGAGGTCCGCCTCGGCGCCCAGGTCCAGGGCCTGGCCCAGCAGCCGGTCGGAGAACTCGGCGCCGCTCACGGCCGCGGTCCCCGGGAAATTCTCCACCCGCGGCGACCAGGCTATCTGCCCCCCGAAGCCGTTCTTCTCCAGCACCAGCACGCTCTTGCCCGCGCGGGCGGCATATATGGCGGCCGTCAGCCCCGCGGGGCCCCCGCCAACTATCACTACATCCCAGATATTCTCCTGCAAATCCGTCTCCCCCGTTTCCATCTCATATGACCGGCCTGGTGCGGCTGAGCAGCGCCAGCAGGAGCACAGCCACCAGTTCCAGGCCAGTGAACACGAATATGGCGTCCGTGTACGAGCCTGAGGCCGTCTCCATGGCCCCTATCACCGCCGAGGCCGGCGAGGCCAGAAGTATATTGAGGTTTACATAACTTAAATTTCGCCCGTAGTGCGCCTGGCCGAAGAAGTCCCCGGCCACGGAGGCCGAGATAGTGGGCACCGCGCCGTAGCAGGCCCCGATGGCCATCATGGCGGCTATCAGCGCCCAGTCCGCGCCACCCCTCAGGGCCAGGGCCGCGCCGAGGCCCGCCGCTATATAGACGGCGGCGTCCGTCAGCAGCGAGACGCGGAAGCCGAGGCGGTCGTGCAGAGTGCCGAAGAGCACCCGCCCCAGGCCGTTCATCACCGCCACCAGGCCCACGCCCAATGCGGCGGTCTCCCCGGAGGCGCCGGCCTCCAGGAAGAGATAATTCCCGTGGGCGATGAGCCCAGAGCCGAAGGCCGTACCGATGGTGGCGGCGGCGAAAAACAGCCAGAAGCGGCTCGTGCGCAGCATCTGCCTTGGCGTCAGCCCCGGCGCCCGCTCCGGCAAAGCGCCGCTCTCCGCCGCGCGGGCGGCCGGCGGCCTCAGCAGCGCTCCCCCCGCCGCGCCGGCGGCGAGTATCAGCGCCCCGGTCAGCAGGTAGGTCAGGTGCCAGCCGAAGTCCGGCGAGACAATCAGCCTGGAGGCCAGGGAGCCCAGCAGCAGGCTGCTCGAGCCGTAGCCCATCAGCAGCACGCCGGAGGCGAAGCCCCTCCGCTCACCGTAGCGCGGCACCACCGCGGAGAGCACGCCGTTATATATAAAGCCCACGCCCAATCCGGCCACGGCCAGGGCCAGATAGAGCAGCCACAGCCGCTCCGGGCGCAAAAACATGCACAGCCCAAATCCCAGGCAGCCCAGCACGCCGCCGGCAGGCATGGAGAAGCCCACGCCCAGCCGCGCCGCGGCCGCCCCTCCCGCAATCCCGCCCAGGCAGAAGCAGCCCAGCATCACGGTGAAGCACAGCCCCAGCTGCGCACTCGTCCAGCCAAAGCCCTCGCTGAAGGGCTGGGAGTATATGCTCCAGGCGTAGATGACGCCGATTACCAGCATTATCGCCGTGCCCAGGGCCAGCGCCGCGCCCCGTGGGCAGGGGCGGCGGTAACCTCTAGCTCTCAAGTCCCCGACTCCCTAGCATGAACTCAGCAGCCGCGCGTAGAACTCCGCGCACTTGACTATCTTGTGTGCGGGGATGTGCTCGTCGTTGCCGTGTATGCCCGCGCGCTCGGCGCCGGTGAGCTCCAGCGGGCAGAAGCGGTAGACCCGGCGGCTGATGCGCCCGTAGTGGCGCGAGTCGGAGGCGGCGAGCATCAGGTAGGGCGAGACTATGGCCTCCGGCCAGGTGCGGCGCACGGCGTCCGTCAGCCGCAGCCAGCCCTCGCACTCCCCCGTCTCGGAGACGGGGGACGGCTCCGCACAGGGCCCCCGGCGCAGGCGGATGTCCCTGTTCCTTATTACGGAGTGTATGCGCCGCTCGGCGCTCTCGGCGCTGTCGGAACATATCATGCGCACATTCAACCCCACGCTGGCCTCCGGCGGCAGGACGTTGCTCGCCGGGCTGCCGCTCATCTGGGTCACGGCGCAGGTGGTGCGCACCAGGGCGTTGAGCTCGCCGCCCATCAGGGCCGTGGCCAGGCTCAGCAGCGGCTTGAACAGCCACAGGTTGGCCATAACCAGCCTCACCGGCCAGGTGGAGTGCCGCCCCAGCGTGTCCAGCAGCTCCGCCGCCGGGGGCGTGAGCCTGAACGGGAAGGGATGCGCCTCTATTCGCGCCGCCGCCCTCGCCAGCTCGCCGGCAATTGTGTGCCGCGGCGGAGCGGAGGCATGCCCTCCGGAGCTCTTCATGCTGAGTTCCAGCTGCATCTGGCCTTTCTCGGCCGTGCCTATGAGCGCGCAGGGCCGTTTCAGTCCGGGGAACACCCCCTGCACCACGGCTCCCCCCTCGTCGAGCACCAGCGAGGGCTCCACGCCCCGGCGCTCTAGCTCACAGACTATGTCCGCTGCCGAGGGCCCGGCTATCTCCTCCTCGCCGGAGAAGGCGAAGTAGACGTCCCTCCGCGGCGTGAAGCCGCTGCCGATGAGCTGCTCCGCCGCCTCCAGGCAGCCGCAGAGCGTCACCTTGGTGTCCAGCGCCCCGCGCCCATAGAGTACCCCGTCCTCCACCACGCCGCCGAATGGCGGGTGGGTCCAGCCGCTCTCCTCCGCGGGCACCACGTCGTAGTGCGCCATCAGCACCGTGGCCGGCCCGCCCTCTGTGCCCTTCCAGTGGTACAAGAGCCCGCAGCGCCCCACGCGCTGCAAGCTGCAGTTCCCGTGTACCGCCGGGAACCGCTCCCTCAGCAGCCCCCGGAACCGCTCGAATTCCCCCTCATTCTCCGCGGAGTGGTCCCGGTTTGACACCGTGCGGCAGCGTATCATCGCCGCCAGGTCGTCGACCGCCTTTTGTCCGTCTATCCGTACTCTGTCCGGCGTCGTCGGCGCGTCCGGCTCCGGGCCGGGCTTGAACCTCATTGTCCTCACCGCCACCGCCCCGGCCAGCGCCGCCGCGGCGCCGGCCGCCGCCGCGGCCACAGGCTTTTTCATATGAGAACACCCCCATTGAGTGCCGTATCAGCTTCTATCTGCACAGTCTACCACAACGGGCTGTGGCATACAAGCCATAATTTGCTCCAAGACCACAATTTGTGCCCTTCAGCCGACATTCGACCCCCCGCCCCCCTTCGCCCCACCCCCAACAGTCTCTCCCCTCCCCCCCCTCCGCCCCCCACCGCCCTTTCCCGGCCTCCCTCACACAACGCACCAC
>CALWYL010000059.1 GCA_944385765.1 uncultured Oscillospiraceae bacterium | reverse complement strand
CAGAACTACTTCAAGAACTACTCCGAGTGAGCTCAAGAGGCGGGAGGGCGGAGCCCTCCCGCCTCTTATGCGGAATCAGGTTTACATAATATTTAAGAGAGGCAGCGGCCCAGCTCCGCCACGTCGGCCATCACCCAGCCGGGCTTCGTCTCGCTCTCCGCGAGGATGTCCGGCGTGGTCTCGCCGCTCATCACCAGCACGGACTGGGCGCCCGCGTTCACCGCCACGGCTATGTCCGTGTAGAGCCTGTCGCCCACACAGCAGATGCGCCGGTTGGGCACTCCGGTCATTTTTGATATTATGTCAACCATACTGCGGTTTGGCTTGCCTATGTAGAAGGGCTTTGCACCGGAGGCGGCCGTGAGCAGGGCGCAGATGCTGCCGCAGTCGGGCAGCACCTCGTCCGCCGGCATGGGGCAGACCCAGTCCGGGTTGGCGGCCACGAAGGCGGCGCCGCGGCGGAGAAAATGCACCGCCCGGTCCAGCTTGGCATAGGTGAGGGTGGTGTCGAAACCCACGCAGACGCAGCCCACATCCCCGCCGTCGCTCAGGCGCACGCCGTAGCTCTCCAGCTCGCGCTCAAAGGCCGGCGTGCCCACGGGATAGACGCCCACCCCGGGATAGTTGTCGGTGAGATACATGCCGGTGGCCATGCCGGAGGTAAAGACGTTCCGCATCTCACAGGGGAAGCCGAGGCCGCGCAAGCGGTTTACATAATCAATGCCGGCGCGGGAGGAGTTGTTGGTCAGGTAGATGTACTCCCTGCCTGTGGCCTCCAGCGTGCGGATGAAATCTATCGCCCCGGGGAACACCTCGTCCCCCAGATAGAGCGTGCCGTCCATGTCCAAAAGAAAGAGCTCGCACTCCCTCAGCGCGTCGTAATTCATCTCTCGTCCTCCGTGTCAAGGTCTTGGGGCAGGAAGGTCATGAGTTCCTCCCGGCCGGGGGCTTCCATGGCGGCCACGCGGTTGGACTGGCGCACCACGGCGTCCTCAAAGAGGTTGCGCACCGTGCGCCCATTGCCGAAGTTGCCGCTGCGCCTCTGATAGAGCTCGTCGAACATGGCCCGGGCCTTTGCGTCCGCCTCCCCGGAGAGGGCGTAGCCGTTCTTTTTGCACTGGAGGAGGAACATCTGCATCAGCTCCTCTCCCGTGTAGTCGGGGAAGTGGATGTATTTGTTGAAGCGCGACTCCAGCCCCGGGTTGGAGGAGAGGAACTTCTCCATGGGGGCGTCGTAGCCGGCGACGATTACCACCAGCTCGTCCCGGTGGTCCTCCATGGCCTTGAGCAGGGTGTCTATGGCCTCGCGGCCGAAGTCGTTCTCCCCGCCGGCGGCCAGGGAATAGGCCTCGTCGATGAACAGCACCCCGCCGAGGGCGCTCTTTATCACTTCCTGGGTCTTGAGGGCGGTCTGTCCCACGTAGCCGGCCACCAGGCCGGAGCGGTCCACCTCCACCAGCTGGCCCTTCTCCAGCACCCCGATGGCGGCGTAGAGCCCGCCCAGCAGCCGGGCGACGGTGGTCTTGCCCGTGCCGGGGTTGCCGGTAAAGACCAGATGCAGGCTCATGGGCGCCACAGGGAGGCCGTTTTCCTCCCGCAGCCGGCGCACCTTGATGAGGTTCACCATGCTCTTGACGTCGCGCTTGACCTCCTCCAGCCCGATGAGCGCGTCCAGCTCCGCCGTGAGCTCCTCCAGAGAGGGCCTGGGCTCAGCCCCGGCCGCGGAGTCCGCCGCGCCGGCGCCGGAGGCCGCCGCGCTGCCCGCCTCCGGCGCTGCGGACGCGGACGGGGGGTGCTTGTCGATGAAGGAGGGCTCGCCGCTGGTGACGAAGTCTGAGGCGTTGAGCGCGTTCTTGGAGGGCTTCACCCAGGTGGAGTCGCAGACGGCGCTCAGCCGGTCCGAGACGTCGGTGATGTACTCGGCCTCGGCCATGGACACGTCGTCGTCCACCGCGGCCAGGTGCAGCAGGATATTGGTCACCATGCGCACGAACACGCGCGAGCTGTCGCGCCCCTCGCGGCGGTCACGCTCGGCCAGGCTCCAGAAGAACATGGGCGGCAGGGCGTCGCCGGCCGAGCAGACGGCGGAGGTGAGGTCCCAGAGCAGCCACTCCCCGGCCCTGCGGCCGCGGGAGTAGAGCTGGTTCGCCGCCTCCACGTGCTCCTGGGTCACGGCGCCGGCCCTCTTCCAGAGCCCCAGGGCGCACTTGAGCATGAAGCCGTCCAGCTCGGACGCCGTGGAGCGGCCGGCGACGCGGTAAAAGGCCTCGGTGTTGGACACATATATGTTGTGCAGCTCCTCCGGCGTGCGATGCCAGGATGTGGGCATTTATCTCCCCCGCTTTCGCGTGATGTGCCACTATTATATAACGTCCGGCCGGCGCAGGCAATAAAAATCGCTCCGCGGCGGGAAACGGGGAATTTACCATGCCCGTATTGAAAAGCTGCGAAATCGTGTTATAATACTACATTACCCCCAAGGGGTTTGGCAGTATATTTTTCTTAGGAGGAATCACATAAATGTCCAAAAAGCAGTTTAAAGCTGAATCCAAGAGGCTGCTTGATTTGATGATCAACTCCATCTACACGCACAAGGAGATATTCCTGCGCGAGATCATCTCCAACGCCTCCGACGCCATCGACAAGCTCTGCTACCTCTCGCTCACCGACGACAAGGTGGGCATGACGCGCGACGACTTCCGCATCCTCGTCTCCGTGGACGAGCAGGCCAGGACCATAACCGTGTCCGACAACGGCATAGGCATGACAAGCGGGGAACTTGAGCAGAATCTGGGCGTCATAGCAAAGAGCGGCTCCATGGCCTTCAAGGGCGAGCTGGACAAGACCAGCGAGTCCGGCGCGGACGTGGACATCATCGGCCAGTTCGGCGTGGGATTTTACAGCGCCTTCATGGTCTCCGACAAGGTGACGGTCATATCCCGCGCCTACGGCTCAGACACCGCCTACAGGTGGGAGAGCGAGGGGGCCGACGGCTACACCATCACCGAGTGCGGGCGCGACGGCGTGGGCACCGACGTGATAATGCACATCAAGCCCGACGACGAGAACGAGAGCTACGGCGACTACCTGCAGACCTGGAAGCTCATGCGCCTCATCAAGAAGTACTCCGACTACATCCGCTGGCCCATACAGATGGACGTGACCAGGAGCGACTTCAAAGAGACGGGCGAGAAGAACGAGGACGGCAGCCCCAAATACGAGACGGTGACCACCACAGAGCGGGAGACCGTCAACAGCATGGTGCCCATATGGCAGCGCTCGAAGAGCGAGGTCTCCGACGAGGACTGCGTGAACTTCTACAAGGAGCGCTTCCACGACACCACGGACCCGGCCGCGCTGATACGCGTCAACGCCGAGGGCCAGGTGAGCTACAAAGCGCTGCTGTTCATCCCCGGAAAGCAGCTGCTGGAGTTCATGAGCTCCGACTACGAGCCCGGGCTGCAGCTCTACAGCTCCGGAGTGATGATTATGGAGCGCTGCCCCGACCTGCTGGCGGAGAGCTTCTACTTCGTGCGCGGAATCGTGGACTCGCCGGACCTCTCGCTGAACATCTCCCGCGAGATGCTCCAGCACGACAGGCAGCTGCGCATAATAGCCCAGAACCTCAACAAGCGCATCAAGAACGAGCTCACGAAGATGCTCAAGAACGACCGGCCGAAATACGAGCAGTTCTACCGCAACTACGGCCGCCAGCTGCGCTATGGGGCGGTGGCCAACTATGGGCAGAATGTGGAGTCGCTGCGCGACCTCCTTATATATAATGTGGACGAGAACACCACGCGCACGCTGCAGGAGTACACGGACGCCATGCCCGCCGGGCAGGAGAAGATATACTACGCCGTGGGTGACTCCATACAGCGCAGCCTGCGCCTGCCCCAGGCCGAGCTGGTGCGCTCCCGCGGCTACGAGCTGCTCTGCATGACAGAGGAGGTGGACGAGTACATCGTCCAGCAGCTGGGCAAGCACGCGGACAAGCCCTTCTGCAACATAGTCACCGACGACCTGGGCCTGGAGACGGACGAGGAGAAGGCGGACATAGAAAAGCGCGAGGAGGAGTCACGGGAAGTCCTGGACTTCGTGAAGGAGACTCTGGGCGAGCGCGTGGCCGTGGTGCGCCTCTCGCACAAGCTGGTCTCCGCGCCTGTGTGCCTGACCACCGAGGGCAGCGTGACGCTGGAGATGGAGCGCTATTTCCGCAAGATGCCCGACACGGGCCTGGAGCCGCCCAAGGCCAGGCGCGTGCTGGAGCTCAATGCCGACAGCCAGGCCTTCAAGGCCCTGGAGGAGGCCGTGAAGTCGGACAGGGAGCGCGCCGCCAAGCTGGTGGAGATACTGCACTCCCAGGCGCTGCTGATTGCCGGCGAGGAGCTGCCGGACCCGGCGCTCTACGCCGAACAGGTCTGCTCGCTGTTTTAAAAGAGACGAAAAAGTGGGGTAAACTATGGACAGGAGCCTCGGCATCTACATCCACATACCGTTCTGCGCCTCCAAGTGCGGCTACTGCGACTTTTACTCCCTGGCCGGCTGCGACAGGCTCATGCCCAAGTACCAGGACGCGCTGGTCGCGCATATAAGGGAGAGCTACGGCGCGCTCAAGAGCTATGAGGTGGACACGGTCTACTTCGGCGGCGGCACGCCCAGCTACTACGGCGCCTCCCGCCTGGCGGAGCTCTGGACCGAGCTGAAGAACAGCGGGCGCGTGCGGCGCGACGCCGAGGTGACGCTGGAGGCCAACCCGGACAGCGCCAGGCTGAAGGACCTCAAGCTGCTGCGCAGGGAGGGCTTCAACCGCATATCCCTGGGCGCCCAGTGCGCCAACAACGACATACTGAAGCTCATCGGCCGGCGGCACAACTGGCTGCAGGTGGAGCAGGCCGTGCGGGCGGCCCGCGAGGCCGGATTTGACAACCTGAACATAGACCTCATATACGGCCTGCCCAGCCAGACCAAATCCGACTGGGAGGACACGCTGATGCGCGCCATAGACCTGCGCCCGGAGCACATATCCTGCTACGGCCTGACGCTGGAGAAGGGCACGCCCATGTACAAATACCTGGGCTCGCCCTTCCTGCCCTCGGACGACGAGCAGGCGGACATGTACCTCTACGCCGTGGATGCGCTGGCCCATTACGGCTACGCGCAGTACGAGGTGTCGAACTTCGCCATAAAGGGCTACGAGAGCCGGCACAACCTGGGCTACTGGACGCTGAAGGACTACCTGGGCTTCGGCGCGGCGGCCCACTCCTGCGTGGGCGGGGCGCGCTTCAGCTACGCGAGGGACGTGGACGCCTACATAGTGGGCGTGCTGGGGGACCAGAAGATAGTGGACGAGTACGAGCGCGTGAGCTCGCTCGAGCGCTCGAGCGAATATCTCATGTTGGGCATGCGCACCGTGCGCGGCGTGACCGCCGAGGAGTACACGCGCATCTGCATGGCCGATTTCCGGCCCATAGAGGACACGCTGCGGCTCTTCGCCCAAAAGGGCTGGGCCGTGCGGGAGGAGGCGGGCAACTGGCACTTCACGCCCTCGGGCTTCCTGCTCTCCAACCTGCTGATAGGGGCGCTGCTGGAGTCCCAGTCCAGCGGCCGCGTGGCCGTCACGCCCTGGATGAAGGAGGCCTTTGACGCCGAGGAGAAGACCGAGCTGCCCCCCGGCGAGGAGGAGCTCTTCAGAGAGATGTACGAGAAAAGGCGCGGGAGAAAATAGCGGAGGTATCCGGCATGAAGCTGTATGGCAGCCCGGGCGGCAAGCACACCCCCGGCCATCTGGAGGATACGGCCTCTTTTGCCGCCGTATCCGGCAATAAAAAGTCAAAAAAGAAAAAGAGCTCTCCCCGGCCGGCGGAGAGGGCGCCCTCCCAGGCCGCCCGTACAGGGCGCGCAGCCGGGGAGAGCGCCGGGCGCCCGGCGCCGAAGCGGCGCGGCGGGGCACTCAAGGGGCTGATTATAGCGCTGGCCGTCGTCGCCGCGCTGCTCGCCGCCGCCGCGGGGGCGGGCGTGTACGTCTCGCGCATGGACACGATATACCCCAAGACCAGCCTGGACGGCATCGACCTCGGTGGACTCACCCGCCCGGAGGCGGCGCAGGCTCTGCGCGACGCCGGCTGGGAGCGCACCGGGGGAGAGGTGACGCTGCTCTTCCCGGCGGAAAACAGCCTCACCGTCACGGCGGCGGAGGCCGGCGCCGAGTACACCGCGGAGGACGCGGCGGAGGCCGCCTACGAGAGCGGCCATGGGGGGAATATCCTCAGCTGCCTGAGCGCCTATCTCCGCTCACTCCTCAGGGGTACGGAGGTCCAGGTTGACATAACGCCAGACGAGGCCCTGATACGCTCGCGCGCGGAGGAGGCCGCGGCGGCCGTCAGGGAGGACCTGATGGGCTCCGGCCTGGAGATAGGCGAGGACAGCGTGAGCGTGATAAAGGGCGCTAAGGCCGTGGACATCGACGTGGACGAGGTCTGCTCCATAGTGGCGGAGGCCCTGCGCGAGCGCGACTACGGCGAGCGGGAGTACGCCGTCACGGTGGACGGCGGGGCGGAGCTGGACGTGGAGGAGCTCTACGAGAGCGTGCACCGCGAACCCGCCGACGCCTACTACGACGCGGAGACCGGCGAGGTGGTGGAGTCCGTCACCGGGCTCGATTTCGACCGCGCGGAGGCCGCCTCGCTCTGGGAGGCCGCCGACTACGGCGACACGGTGGTCATACCGCTCACCGTCACCGAGCCCGAGCTGAGCACGGAGGACGTGGAGGAGATGCTGTTCCGTGACGAGCTGGCCAGCGTGGTCACCTACCTCTACGGCAGCACCCAGAACCGCATAGACAACGTGGTGCTGGCCGCCAAGAGCATAGACGGCCTCGTGCTCGCGCCGGGAGAGCAGTTCGACTACAACAAGGCCCTGGGCGAGCGCACCACCGAGCGCGGCTACAAGGCCGCCGGGGCCTACTCCGGCGGCGAGGTGGTGCAGGAGGTGGGCGGAGGCATCTGCCAGGTGTCCTCCATGGTCTACTACGCCGCGCTGCTCTCCAACCTGCAGATAGACACCCGCAGCTGCCACTACTTCCCGGTGAGTTATGTAAACCCCGGCATGGACGCCACCGTGAGCTGGGGAGGCCCGGAATTCCGCTTCACCAACGACCGCGAGTGGCCCATACGCATCGAGGCCGGCGTGGACGAGAGCGCCAAGAGCGTCACCGTGCGCTTCGTGGGCACCGACGTGGACGGCAGCTACGTGGAGATGAGCTACTCCACCTGGGCGGTGTACAACAACGCCCAGTATCCGGAAACCGCCACGGGCTACAAGGCCGCCACCTACCGCAATGTCTACAGCGCGGAGGGCGAGCTGATAAGCCGCGACCTGGAGGCCTACAGCGAGTACCACTACCACGAGGAGGACATAGTTTACCCCACGCCCACTCCCACGCCGACTCCCACGCCCACGGAGCCGCCACCGGAGATACCAACCGAGCCGGTGGAGCCGCCGTACGAGGAGCCGCTGCCCAGCCCCTCCGAGGACCCGGGCTATGTGTTCGTGGACTGAGTGCGGCTGTCTGATACGGATTTCGCCCGCGCGCCGGATACGGCGCGCGGGCATTTTTTGCGCCCGTGGCGCCTGAAGCGCAGGATAACGCGAAAATGTCAGTTAAACGCATCGCCCTGGCGCATCATTTGAAAAACTGACAAAAAATAAGGCTTGTGTTGATAGAATTTGTTTGACACTTAACGACCTATTTGGTATCATTAACTATAAGAATGAGGCGCCCGCACAGTTATGCTGGGCAAATCGACGGGCGCCGGGGGGTTATCAGATGAGAGACTTGAAGCACCTTATCTTTTTTGAGGACCTGCTGCAGGAGGCCAATAACTCCCTCGTGAAGCAGGCGAAGTCGGAGGGCTGGCGCGCGCTGGGGTACACCTGTTACTTCACCCCGGAGGTGCTGCTGGACCTCGAGGGCTGCTTCGGCGTCAGGCTGCGCGCCCCGCGCTGCACCTCGCCGGACATAGCCACCTACTACATGTCCAGCCGCACCTGCCACTACGGCAGGAGCCTCCTGGAGCGCGCGCTGGAGGGGGGCTACAACTTCCTGGACGCGCAGCTGGCCACCGAGACCTGCACCGTCACCTGCCGCTTCCAGGAGCACCTGCAGATGATGGACGTCATCCAGAACCCGGGTTTCTTCTGCGAGTTCATGGACGTGCCATTCAAAAAGACGGAGAACAGCTATCTCCACTACAAAAAGCAGCTGCAGGCCCACGTCCTCGACAAGCTGTCGGAGCACTTCGGCATCGACACCTCCGACGAGGCGCTGATGAGGGCGATAGAGCGGCACAACGAGGTCTGCCGCCTGATAAGGGAGATAGGCGACCACCGCAAGGAGGAAAACCCCAACATCACCGGCTATGAGTTCCATGTGATACAGCTGGTGTCGCTGGTGTGTCCCAAGCACCTGATACTGCCCTACCTGCGGGAGACGGCGGAGGAGCTGCGCACGCGCGAGAGCGACCCCAAACCCTGGTTCCGCTGCAAGGTGGTGCTCTCCGGCAGCGAGTGCGACGACCCCGGCCTCACCCAGCTCATAGAGGGCTGCGGGGCCATGGTGGTGGCCGACCGCTACTGCTACGGCTCGCTGCCGGGCAGGGAGGAGATAGAGGTGGCCGAGGGGCAGAGCCCGCTGGACGCCATTGCCCGCCACTACATAGACACCAGCATGTGCCCCCGCTACATGGAGCAGCACGTCATGCGCCACCGCAAGCAGTACCTGGCCGACCTGGCGCGGGAGTACCACGCCGACGGCATCATCCTCGAGAGCAACAAGTTCTGCGAGTACTGGAGCTATGAGCGCACCATCTCCACCATCGTGCTGGGGCGCGACTTCGGACTGCCGGTGTGCTCCATCGAGAAGGAGTACATCAACTCCGCCTCCGGCCAGCTGCGCACTCGCTTCCAGGCCTTTGTCGAGAGTATCGAGATAAAGAAGATACAGGAGGGCAAGTGAAGATGGGAATGAAGGACGTTAAAAAGAAGCTGCGCGACTTCGTCTACGGCAAGCCCCACCGCGAGCGGAAGCTGGGCGAGCTTTACGAGCCCAAGACGGGCCTCTATAAGCACCGCGAGTGGCGCGGCATCAAAGACACGATGTACTATTTCAACCGCATATGGCTCTACAACTACGGCATGATGGTCTACGACATCATGCGCTACGGCGGGCTGGTGAACTTTGCCAAGGGCCTGTGGCGCTACCGCTGGATGGGCCAGACCTATCTCACCGTCATGCACTGGTACGACCGCGGCTTCGAGGGCCTGCGCGGGCCCGCGCTGGCCGCCAGCGCCTGGCACTACAGGGCCATGACCAGCGAGACCATAAGGCAGTTCATGCGCATGTTCTCCGCCGACGCCAACATACACGGCGGCGAGCGCAACGAGCTCTGGCACAAGACCGCCGCCCACGACGAGACCGTGGCCGGGGCCATCTTCTACCCCTGGCGCGACCGCATGGACGACGTGCCGCTGCAGATGGTGCCCTACTTCGTCACCTGCCACGTCAACTGCCACACCGTGCTGCACTACATCGACGCCGCGCAGTCCATCGGGCTGCCGGGCGACCCCTGCCCCATGTGCCAGGCGGAGGCCGGGCTCTCCATACTGGACGACATGCCGGACTACTTCCCCTTCCTCGTCACCTCCAACGAGGCCTGCGACGGCTCCGTGGGCACCAGCATACTCCAGGACTGGGCCTACGACCGCCCGCTCTTCGCCATGCCCCAGCCCATGCAGTTCGACGACCCGCTGGTGCAGGAGCACTGCCTGCGCGAGATAAAGGAGTGCTGGAAGTTCATCGAGGAGCAGACCGGCATGCCCTTCGACTACGACTGCTTTGTCAAGTACATCGAGCGCTACAACGAGCTCACCCGCTTTGAGCACGAGAAGTGGGACGTGGCCGCCAACAGCCCGTATTACCCCATCTGCGGCAGCGCCCAGGCGCTCTACCGCATCTACTACTCCCAGGCCGGCTGGCGCGACATCTGGGCCCAGACGGACAAGCGCGTGAAGAAGATACTCCACCGCTGCGTGGAGAAGAAGATAAACTGCTTCCCGGAGACGCGCCACCGCGTCATCGCCTGGAGCTGCGCCCCGCTCTACTACTCCTTCTGGTGCACCTGGGCCTACAACTGCTGGGGCCTCTACACGGTGATAAACATGGACAGTTTGATGTTCGACATAGACATGCGCACGGACACCCCGGAGCACCTGATGGAGGACTTCACGCTCTACAACGAGTGGGCGCCCATGCGCCGCATGGCCGTCGGCGGGTACAAGCACATCTTCGAGCTCTGGGACAACATGGAGCGCTTCCACTGCGACATGGTGATGATGTACGACCAGATTCAGTGCAAGGGCATGCAGGGCATCACCGGCATGTTCGAGGACGAGTTCCGCAAGCGGAACATCCACGCGATATGGATGCCGCACGCCCTGCCGGACAGCCGCACGGTCTCCCGCGCGGAGATACGCCGCATAGTCAACGACTACATGTTCACCGTCATGCACGAGGAGCCGCTGGACCCCACGCTGCTGGACTTCGACGACTCGCTCGGCTGGTAAGGAGGGAACGCAGATGAAAAAAGGCAAAAAGCTGCTCATAGCCGCCGCCGGCGGCCTGGCCGCGCTCTACGCCGGCCTCTTCGCCGTATTCTACTTCGACCTGGACGGCAAGCTGCTCTACCACGTGGTCGAGCCCTTCCTCTGCCGGCACTACGACAGGATAGAGCGCCGGGACATCACCAAGGCGCCCTACGACATGGACAAATACGGCAAATACGAGTACAGCACCGAATGACCCCCGGCCCCCCGGAACACCGGGGGGCCTTTCCACGTCATATGGCCGGCTGTAATGTATCTGAAATATTAATTTTCTCTCCTGCTGTTGCATACTGAGGCAAGTCGTGGTAACATGGGCGTGTAAAGAGAGATAGAACAGTCAATCTGTTTAAGTTAAGGAGGAGGGGTAGATGGCAGGCAACTTATTGAGCGGACAAATGTTTTTCGATAAGACCCAATACTATTT
>CALWYL010000058.1 GCA_944385765.1 uncultured Oscillospiraceae bacterium | reverse complement strand
ATCATACAGACCTATACGCCGGAGAACCAGGTGATACGCCAGGCGGCGGCCCAGGACTACGAGAGCTTCTTCGCCTCTGAGATAGAGCTGAGGCGGCTGCAGCAGAGCCCACCGTTCACGGAGCTGCTGGCCGTGACCATGGTGGGGCTGGACGAGACCCAGGTGCTCAAGTGCGCCTCCTGGGTGCGCGCGGAGCTGCTCGCCGCCTCGGCCGGCACGCCGGGATCGCGCGTGCTGGGGCCGGCGCCGCTGTCCATACTGAGGGTGAACAACAAGTACAGATACCGCGTCACGCTCTGCGCGGCACCCGGCAGCGGGCTGCGGCGGGAGGTGGCGGACACAATAATCCGCCTGTCGGCGGAACGTGAACTGAGGGGCGTGTCCATATACGCTGACACGAACCCCATGGACTGATTGGAGGAGAACATGGCGACCAGAAAGATACTTCCCAGCTCCGAGCCGGCGCTGCACAAGAAGTGCAGGCAGGTGACCGCTTTTGACGAGAGGCTGCACACGCTGCTCGACGACATGCGCGAGACGCTGCTGGAGGCGGACGGCGTGGGCCTGGCCGCGCCGCAGGTGGGCATACTGCGCCGCGCGGTGCTGGTGCTGGAGACGAACGTGCCGGAGGGCACGGAGCCCTATGTGGTGGAGCTCATAAACCCGGAGATAATCGAGCGCAGCGGTGAGCAGAACGGCCCGGAGGGATGCCTCTCGCTGCCGGGCGAGTGGGGGCTGGTCACGCGGCCGATGGAGGTGCGCGTGAGGGCTCAGGACCGCGAGGGGAAGACCTTTGAGCTGAGCGGCACGGGCCTCACGGCCAGGGCCTTCTGCCATGAGCTGGACCACCTGGACGGGGTGGTGTTCACCGACGTGGCGGAGAGGATGCTGAGCGACGAGGAGCTGGAGAACGGCTCCTGGCGGGAGGAAGAGGAGCAATGAGCCTCCGCGTGGTGTTTATGGGCACGCCGGACTTCGCGGCGGCCTCGCTCTCGGCCCTGCTGGAGTCGGAGGACTTTGAGGTGGCGGCCGTGTTCACCCAGCCGGACAGGGCAAAGGGGCGCGGCATGAAGCTGGCCTATTCGCCGGTGAAGGAGCTGGCCCTGGAGAGGGGCATACCGGTATACCAGCCGCAGAGCGTCCGCGGGGCGGAGACGGAGGAGCTGCTGCGCTCGCTGCGGCCGGACTTCCTCGCCGTGGTGGCCTATGGCAAGATACTGCCGGACGCGCTGCTGGCGGTGCCCGCCTATGGCGCGGTGAACGTACACGGCTCTCTGCTGCCCAAATACCGGGGGGCGGCCCCCATACAGTGGGCGGTGCTCAATGGGGACGAGGTCACCGGGGTGACCACCATGTACATGGCGCACGACATGGACGCCGGGGACATAATCTACCGGGAGAGCACGGAGATAGGCGAGTTTGAGACCGCGGGCGAGCTGTTCGACCGCCTGGCGGGGATGGGGGCCCGGCTGCTGGTGCGCACGCTGAGGGACATCGCCGCCGGAGAGGCGCCGAGAATCCCCCAGGACCACGGCGAGGCGACATACGTCAAGCAGCTGGACAAGAGCATCTGCCCGATTGACTGGGACAACGAGCCGAGGCTTATCATAAAGCACATATGCGGCCTCCTGCCCTGGCCGGTGGCCACGGCGGAGATAAACGGCAGCACGCTGAAGGTATATGCGGCGGAGTACACCGACACCGTCACCTCCCTGCCGCCGGGGCGCGTGGTCTCCGCGGGCCGGGACGGCCTGGAGATGGCCTGCGCCGGCGGCAGGACCGTGCGGCTGACGGAGCTGCAGGAGGCGGGGAAGCGGCGCATGAGCGCCGCCGACTGGCTGCTGGGACACCCGGTGAGGGCGGATGAGAGCTGAGGGCGCGCGCGCCGCGGCCGTGAGGGCCCTGGGCGCGGTCAGGCGGGGCAGCTTTTCCCAGGAGGCCGTGGAGGCGGCGGCGCGCTCCCTGGACGGGAGGGACGCCGCGCTCTGCGCCCGGCTGGTGTACGGCGAGCTGCAGAACCGCTACTATCTGGACCACTGCATCGGCAATTTTTGCCGCACGCCGGTGGGCAGGCTGGAGCCGCTGGTGCTGGACATCCTGAGGATATCCGCCCTGCAGCTGCTGTTTTTCGACCGCGTGCCCCAGAGCGCGGCGGTGTCCGAGGGCGTGGAGCTGTGCAGGGCCCTGGGGGCCGGGCGGGCCGCGGGATTGGTGAACGCCGTACTGCGGCGGATTGCCGAACGCCGCGGCGACCCGCCAGAGGTGCCTGGAGAGGGCACGGCGGAGTACCTGAGCGTCAGGTACAGCCACCCGCTGTGGCTGGTTAAGGAGTTCGTGAAATCCAGGGGCTACCAGGGGGCCGAGGCGCTGCTGAGGGCAAATAATGGCGAGACCGCGGTTTATTTACAGGCAAATTCGCTGAAAATAAGCGGTGAGGAGCTGCTGCAACGGCTGCGGGAGCGGGGATATGAGGCGTCACCGGGGATGTCCGCGGGCGAGCTGCGGGTGGAGAGGCCGGGGGACGTCAGACGTCTGCCGGGCTATGCCGAGGGGCTCTTCTATGTCCAGGACGCGGCGGCGAGGCTGGCCGTGGAGGCCGCCGCTCCCCGGCCCGGGGAGCGGGTGCTGGACGCCTGCGCCGCCCCGGGCGGCAAGAGCTTCACCGCCGCCATGCTCATGCGCGGGGAGGGGGAGATATTCTCCTGCGACATCCAGCCCAAGAAGCTGCACAGGATACAGGACGGGGCGGCGAGGCTGGGAGTTGACATAATATCGACGAGGGCCATGGACGCCAGGAGGCCGGAGGTGGAACTTCACTCTGCCTTCGACGTCGTAATAGCGGATGTGCCCTGCTCGGGGCTGGGCGTGATACGCAAGAAGCCGGAGATAAGGTACAAGCCGGCGGAGGAGCTGGAGGGCCTGCCGGCGATACAGCTGGAGATACTCTCGGCGCTCTCTGGATGCGTGAGGCCGGGAGGGCGGCTGCTCTACTCCACCTGCACGCTGAGGGAGAGGGAGAACGGCGGCGTGACGCGCGCGTTCCTGGAGCGGGCCGGTGAATTCACCCTGAGGGCGGAGCGGACGCTCTGGCCGGATGTGGACGGGACGGATGGGTTCTATATATGCTTGATGGAAAAATCGCAATAAGGTCGCTGCTGCCGGATGAACTCGCCGGGGAGCTGCGCGCGATGGGGGAGCCGGCCTACAGGGCCCAGCAGGTGTTCTCCTGGCTTTCGCGGGGCGTGGGGGGCTTCGGCGAGATGACCAACCTGCCCCGGCAGCTGAGAGAGAAGCTGGCGGAGAGGTATTACCTGGCCGCGCCAGTGGTGCTGCGCAAGCAGGTGTCCCGCAGGGACGGGACCATAAAGTACCTCTGGGAGCTGGCTGACGGCAACGCCGTGGAGACGGTGGTCATGCGCTATCACCACGGGAACACGGTGTGCATATCCACGCAGGTGGGCTGCCGGCAGGGCTGCGCCTTCTGCGCCTCGACCATCGGCGGCCTGGTGCGCCAGCTGGAGCCGTATGAGATGCTGGAGGAGGTAATGTTCTCCCAGCTCGACTCGGGGCTGAGGATATCGAACATAGTGCTGATGGGCATTGGGGAGCCGCTGGACAACTTCGACAACGTGATGAAGTTCCTGAAACTGGTCAACTGTCCGCGGGGGATGGACATCGGCATGCGCCACATATCATTGTCCACCTGCGGGCTCACAGAAAGATTTGACAAACTGGGTGAGCTTAATTTACAATTGACCTTGTCGGTATCGCTGCACGCGCCGGACGACGAGACGCGCTCGCAGATAATGCCCGCAAACCGGGGCCGGGGCGTGGAGCAGCTGATGGACGCGTGCGAGAGGTACTATGCCGCCACCGGAAGGCGCATATCCTTTGAGTACGCGATGATTGACGGGGTGAACGACTCCGACGGGCAGGCCAGGCTGCTGGCCGCCCACGCAAAGCGCGTGGCGGCGCATGTGAACCTGATACCGCTCAACCATGTGGAGGAGAGCCGCTTTGAGCCGACGCCGCCGGAGAGGCTCCAGAGGTTCAAGGGACTGCTCGAGCGCGCCGGGGTCAACGTGACCGTCAGGCGCAGCCTGGGCGGGGACATAGACGCCTCCTGCGGGCAGCTGCGCAAAAAGGCCGCCGCGGGGAGGGCTTGAGGACGGAGAGATGAACAGCTTTGGCATCACTGACCGGGGGAAGGTCAGGCGGGACAACCAGGACAGCTTCCTCATAGAGCGCGTCGAGGGCAGGAACTGCCTCGTGGCCGTGCTCTGCGACGGCATGGGCGGCGAGAAGGCGGGCAACATAGCCAGCGACCTGGCGGCCAAGACCTATGCCGGGGTGCTGAAGCAGCGCCTGGGCTCGCCCAAGCTCAAGATAGCGGATGTCCCGCGCGCCATGCAGGAGGCCTGCGCCGAGGCGAACCACATGGTGTACAGCTACTCCTGCTTCGACAGGGAGTATACGGGCATGGGGACTACGCTGGTCTCCGCCGTCATGTTCGACGAGCGGGTGTTCGTGCTGAATGTGGGCGACAGCCGCGCGTACAAGCTGACGCGCAAGAAGATAATACAGATAACCAGGGACCACTCCCTGGTGCAGGATATGGTGGACAGGGGAGAGATAAGCGCCGCCGAGGCGCGCAACCACCCGCGGAGGAACGTCATCACCAGAGCGCTGGGCGTGGACGAGAACGTGCCCAGCGACTCGTTCTCCCCGCGGCTCATGCGGGGAGACCTGCTGCTCCTCTGCTCGGACGGGCTGACGAACATGCTGGAGGACCAGGAGATATTCCGCGCCTCCAGGGAGCACCACGACCCGCTCTCCCTGGGCCGCGCGCTGATGGGCATGGCGCTCGAGCGCGGGGCGAGGGACAATGTGACGATAATCGCGCTTACCAAATGAAATCCCGGCGTTTAGGGAGGCTGTCATGGACAATATGGACAAATATCTGGGCCGGATGCTCGACGACAGATATGAGATAATAGAGCCCATAGGCGTGGGCGGCATGGCCGTGGTCTACAAGGCCATGTGCCACCGGCTCAACCGCTATGTGGCCATAAAAATACTGCGGGATGAGTTCGCGCGGGACGAGGAGTTCCGCAAGCGCTTCCAGACCGAGGCGCAGGCCGTGGCCATGCTCTCGCACCCCAATATAGTCTCGGTGTACGACGTGAGCCACACGGAGGGCGTGGAGTATATCGTCATGGAGCTCATCGACGGCATCACCCTGATGCAGTACATGAAGCGCAAGGGTGCCCTGGGCTGGAAGGAGGCGCTGCACTTCTCGGTGCAGATATCCAAGGCGCTGGAGCACGCGCACGAGAAGGGCATAGTCCACCGCGACATCAAGCCGCAGAACGTCATGATACTGCGCGACGGCACCATCAAGGTGGCGGACTTCGGCATAGCGGCGCTGGAGAGCGCCCAGGAGAAGAAGAGCGACCAGACGGTGGGCTCGGTGCACTATATAGCGCCCGAGCAGGCGCGCGGCGAGGCGCCGGACCCGCGCAGCGACATATATTCGCTGGGCGTGGTCATGTACGAGATGCTCACGGGCACGCGGCCCTACGACGGGGACACGGCCGAGCAGATAGCCCGGCAGCACATCGCCGGCAACCCGGTGCCGCCGGGGGATGTGAACCCGGACATACCGGACGAGCTGGAGCGCATAACGCTGAAGGCCATGAGCGCGGACATAAACGCGCGCTATCAGACCGCTACGGAGCTGCTGACCGACCTGGAGGACTTCCGCCAGCAGCAGGCGGCGGCCGCCGCCCGGGCCGACGCGGCGCAGGGCGGGGAGATATCGGAGGAGGGCTACCTCTACGACTTCAACATAAGCCCCGACGTGACGCCCCTGGGCAACGCCGGGGAGATGACCAAGGAGAAATACCAGCTGAGGCGCCGCAGGGCGCGCAAGGTGAGCATACTCTCCGGGGTGTGCGGCGTACTGGTGTTCATGATAGCCGTGTTCATCTTCCTCTGGAACTACTGGCTGAAGGACATATTCAGCGTGGCGGAGCGGGTGAATGTGCCGAGTTTTGTGGGGATGGACTATCAGGAAGTGATAGACAACCCCAATTACACCTCCATCTTCTCCTTCAGCATCGAGCTGGCCATAGACCCCAGCGTGCCGGACGGGGAAGTGATATCCCAGGACCCGGAGGCCGACAGGAGCATGATGATAGTGCCGGAGAAAATCGCCGTGACGCTGACGGTGAGCACCGGCGTGGTGGAGACCGAGGTCATCGACGTGACCAATATCCAGTACCAGGAGGCCACCATTCAGCTGCAGAACGCCGGGTTCAGGGTGGAGCCGGTGTACGAGGCGAACGACACGGTGACGGAGGACTATGTGATACGCACCCAGCCGGCGGCGGGCGAGAGCATCGCGGCCGGGGACACGGTGTACATCTACATCAGCGCCGGGCCGGAGATAAAGACCGTGACCATGCCGCAGCTGGTGGGCATGTCCCTGGAGTCGGCCGTGGAGAGGCTGGAGAGCTCCGGGCTGAGCTACGGCGAGCCCACCTACCTGCACAGCGATTATGACGCGGGGACGGTCATAAGGCAGAGCGTGACGGCCTATGAGGAGGTCGAGGAGCACTCGAGGATATACCTCTGGGTGTCCAGCGGGCCGGAGCCCACGCCCACGCCCTCGCCCACGCCCTCGGAGGAGCCGCAGGAGAGCGAGGACCCGGGCTATGTCTTCATAGACGAGCCGGTGGAGAGCGGCGGGGAAGAGCCCTGATGGAGGGACTCATCGTAAAGGCCCTGAGCGGCTTCTACTATGTGAAAACCGAAGAGGAGACGGTCGAGTGCAGGGCACGCGGCCGTTTCCGCCTTGACGGCAGCTCGCCGCTGGTGGGCGACCGGGTGTCAGTCAGCCTGGACGCCCAGGGGCGCGGCAGGGTGGACGAGATACTGCCGAGGAAAAACATGTTCATACGTCCGGCGGTGGCGAACATAGACGCGCTGGTGGCCGTGGCCTCCGCGGCAGAGCCGGAGACGGACCCCTTCCTCATAGACCGCGTGGCGGCGACCGCGGAGCGGGCGGGCTGCGAGGTGATAGTCTGCATAAACAAGGCGGACAGGGGCGACGCCGGGCGCCTGGCCTCGCTCTACGCGGACACGGGCTACAGCGTGGTGGTGACCAGCGCCGCCGAGCGGGAGGGCATAGAGGAGCTGAGAGCGGCCATAGAGGGCAAAATCTGCGCCTTCTCCGGCAACTCAGGCGTGGGGAAGTCCAGCCTGCTCAACGCTCTGGAGCCCTCGCTCGCGCTGCCCACGGGTGAGATAAGCGAGAAGCTGGGGCGCGGGAGGCACACCACGAGGCACGTGGAGCTCTTCCGCGTGGCGGGGGCGCTGGTGGCGGACACGCCGGGCTTCGGCTCCTTCGATGTGGAGCAGATGCCGCCCATACCCCGGGAGGAGCTGCAGTACTGCTTCCCGGAGTTCGCGCCGTACATAGGCAAATGCCGCTTCGACGACTGCGCGCACCTGAAAGAGCCGGACTGCGCCGTCAGGGAGGCGCTGGCCGGGGGGCGGATAGCCGCCGAGCGCTACAGGAGCTACGAGAGGCTCTACGAGATATCCTCGCAGATGGCGGCCCCGGGCGGGGCCAGGCGGCGGGGATGAGCCCCCAATGAGAAGAATATGGCACGGAGCGCCGCGGGATGGCCCGCGGCGCTCTTTTGCGCGCTGAGGCATATGGCGGTAACATATGGCGCGCGGGCGCATAGTCTGTGTAAAGGGGGTGATGCGATGAGGCGTGGCAGGCGGAGTGGGGGCGGCTCGCTGGGGTATCTGGTGATAATAGCCGGGGTGGTGATAATCCTGGCGCTCATCCTCCCGCCGGGCTTCTGGTGGTTTGCCCTGGCCATAGCGCTTATCTGCTTTGGGGCGTGGCTGCTCAGGTGCAGATGGTAATATAAACGGCGCTCGCGTCATAAATTTGCAGTACCATAAGGACAAGGGGAGATTTCTATGGAGCTGACAATGAAGCGCGAGCGCCTCGGGTGCTGCGAGAGAGTTTTTGAATACTGCGCCCCGGCCGAAGAGGCGGTGGAGACTGTGGTGCCGGACACCATGCCCGACGTGGAGCGCGTCCTCTGCGCCGAGGGCACGGCCATAATCCGCTCCAAGGAGGTACAGGAGGGGCGGGTGAGCGTCACGGCGGGCGTGGCGGCGACCGTGCTCTACTCCCCGGAGGGGGGCGGCGCGGCGCGGCGCGTCTCCGCCGCCGTGCCGTTTTCGCTCAGCCTGGACGCGCCGGGAGTGACGGCGGACAGCGCCGCCGTGTGCATGCTCTGCGTCACCGGCATGGAGGCGCGGATACTAAACCCCAGGAAGCTGCTCATCCGCGCCGTGCTGAGCGTGCGCGTGGAGTGCTATGCGCCGAGGGAGCTGGAGACCGTCTGCGGGGTGGAGAGCTCCGGCGAGGCCGGCATCGAGACGCTGGTGGAGACGAGGAGCGCCGTGCCCGTGGTGGCGGTGAAGGAGAAGACCTTCACGCTGATGGACGAATACAGGTTCGAGGGCATGCCGCCGGCGGCGGAGTGCCTGTGGCACGCCGTGACGGTGGTGCCGGGAGGCGTGAGGAGCGTGGGCAGCAAGCTCGTATTGGGCGGCAGCGTGCGCCTGGCGGTGCTGTATGAGGCCGAGGGGACGGGGGAGCTGTGCTCCGCCGGCTTCGAGACGGAGTTCTCGCAGATGCTGGACACGGAGAGCGAGCTCTCCTCGCCCGACGCCACGGTGTACACGCTGCTGACGGCGGAATATGTGGACCTCTCGGCCCTCTCGGGGGGAGAGCGGGGGATAACGGCGGAATACCACCTGGTCTCGCAGGCCGTGGTGTCCGACGCCGAGACGCTGAACCTGCTGACGGACTGCTACTGCAATACGCGCGAGCTCTCCGCCGAGCGGGAGGAGCTGGCATTGGTGTGCGAGAGGCGGCGCCGGCTGATAAGGGCCGAGGCGCGGGAGAGCGTGCAGGCCGCGCCCCAGTGCGCGGAGGTGCTGCGCGTGCTGGTGCGCACGGGAGAGCCGGAGTGCGCTGAGGGGGAACTGAGGTGCCCCGTGAGCGCCACGGCGCTCTACCGCTCGCCGGAGGGGGAGCTTTGCTCAGTGTCGGCCAGGCTCAACGCGGCGGCCAGGGCCGAGCTGGGCGAGGGGGAGTATGCCGCCATGGTGCGCGTGGCCTCGGCGGAGGGCTTCGCCACGCTCTCCGCGGGCGGATTGGAAATCAGGGCCTCGCTGGACTTTGAGCTGGCGGCGGCCCGCAGGGGCAGCGGGCGGCAGATAGTCTCGCTCAGCGACGCCGGAGAGGCGGACACCGCGTCCCGGCCCTCGGTGACGGCGGTGAGAGCCGTGGAGGGAGACAGCCTCTGGGAACTGGGGAAGAGATACCACTCCACGGCGGAGCTGATAAGCGAGGCCAACGGCCTGACCGACCAGGAGGTGGAGCCGGGCAGGGTACTGCTGATACCGGCTGTGAAATAGCGGGCATTTTAGGGAAAAAACTCATATAGCTCTTGCGCAGATGCCACAATGGTGCTACAATGTTTGGGCAAATCACAAGCTCAAGGGGTTGTTTTAATGTCTGGACATTCCAAGTGGCATAATATACAGAAGACCAAGGGCGCGCAGGACGCCAAGAGGGCCCAGGCCTTCACCAAAATCGCCAGGGAGATGATAGTGGCGGTTAAGGAGGGCGGCAGCGGAGACCCGGCGAACAACTCGCGCCTGGCGGCCGTCATCGCCAAGGCCAAGGCGGCCAATATGCCCAACGACAACATCAAGCGCACCATCGAGCGCGCGCAGGGCGCGGGCAACACCGACAACTACGAGTCCATAACCTACGAGGGCTACGGGCCCAGCGGTGTGGCCGTGATAGTGGAGGCCATGACCGACAACCGCAACCGCACGGCCAGCGACGTGCGCCACGCCTTCGACAAGAACAACGGCAACATGGGCCAGGCCGGCTGCGTTTCCTGGAGCTTCGACAAGAAGGGCGTAATAGTGGTCAACAACGAGGACGGGGACATCGATGAGGACAAGATGCTCGAGGATGCCCTGGAGGCCGGCGCGGCGGACATGGAGGCCGACGGCGAGGTCTACCAGGTGTACACCGACCCGGACGACGTGGCGGCGGTGGCCGACTACCTCACCGGACACGGCTACAGCCTGCTCTCCGCCCAGGCCGAGATGGTGCCGCAGAACTACATCACCCTCTCGGACGAGAAGGACCTGAAGAACATGCAGCGCATGCTGGATATGTTTGAGGACAACGACGACGTGCAGAACGTCTGGCACAACTGCGAGAACCTCTGAATATAAAAATCCCCCCGGCCATGGCCGGGGGGATTTTTTTGCCGAAGACGGGGCGCGCTCGACGTTTAGGCCGTGAATTCGACAGGGATGAGCAGCAAAGAGGCGTCCTCTCCGCTCTGGGCTATCAGATAGGAGTTCTCGCCGGCTGTTATGGCCAGCTGGGGCGTGTCCATGAACCAGGCGGAGACGGAGACGGCGGAGCCGGCGGGCAGGGCGCCGTAGGAGGCCAGTTCCCCGCCGATGAGCCAGGAGCCGTCCTCGGCCATCTCTACACGGCTGAGAGTGAGGCTGTCCAGCTCGGCGGAGCTGAGGATATACCAGGTGTCGGCTCCGCTGTCGAGCGACAGCTCGCCGGCGAGCTCAAAGCCGGGGTTCTCAAAGGAGACGGCCAGGGTGCCGGCGTGGCCGTCATCGGGCAGCCAGCGCTCGTCGATATAGCCCTCCAGCTCATCGTAGCTGAAGCGGAACTCCACCTGGCCCTCGTTGAAGGTGGCTATCTCGTAGGTGTTGGCGAACACTGTGAGGCCCTCGGCGTCGAAGTACCACTGGTCGCCGTCCAGCACGCCCTCGGCAAAGGGCTCCACGTCAAAGTAGCTGCCGCTGACGGTATCAGCCATGATGCGCTCGCGCACCAGGGCCTTCAGCGCGGCGTAGTCGTCCGTCAGGTCCGAGGCGCTGAGGCGCTCCCCGGTGGCGGCGTCGAAGGTGGCGCCGCTGTCGTCATACGCGCCCTGGATGGCGCCGGCAAAGTCGAACACGGAGCACTTGACGCTGAGCATCCGGCTGTCGGCGCGGGTGGCGAAGGCGGTGTTGTAGAGGAAGTAGCCGCCCCAGAGGGGACGGGTCTCGTCGGTGAGCAGGTCGAAGTCGTCCTCGGCCAGCTCCAGGTACTCCTTCATCCGCTCCTCGGAGACGACCAGCTGCTCGGAGAGGGAGTCCTCGATGCGTCTCGCGGCCTCCTCGTTGCCGGCGATGCTGACGCTGGGCACGGCGGACTGGGCGGTGAGGAGTATCACGCCGTCTTTGTCGCGCATCTCGCTGCGGTAGGAGAAGGAGACCACGACGGGGGAGAGCTCCTCCTCGGCTATGGGTTCGGCGCTGGGGGTGGGGGAGGGCGTGGGGGCGGCGGTCGCGCTGGGAGTGGGCTCTGTCTCGACCTCCTGGCCGCAGGCGGCCGTCATGAGCAGCAGAGCGAGGGAGAGCAGCAGGGGAAGAAGGCGCTTTTTCATGCTATTACCTCCAGACCACAGGTGTCTTATACGCATATTATAGCACGGCGGCGCTGTCGATTCCAGGCCGCGCACATATTTGACAGGAAAACCTGTGAATTTGTTCCCCCGCGGTGGCTCACTCGGTGACCACCACGTAGGGGTCGAAGCGGCTCTCGCGCAGCTCGTCCATGGCCTGCTCGCCGTCGGACGCGCCGCTGAGCCGGAGGCTGTAGCAGTACTCGCCGAAGCCGGAGAGGTCCAGCTTGAAATTCGTCTCCCAGCAGTTGTTCATTATCCAGGAGTAGATGGGGCGGCGGTTGTTCTCC
>CALWYL010000057.1 GCA_944385765.1 uncultured Oscillospiraceae bacterium | reverse complement strand
TGAGCTCCAGCACCTTTTCGGCGCAGGCGCGGTCGGCGAAGAGGACAGACGCCAGACCGCCACGCAGCGCGCCGAGAGTACAGGCGCCGCGCTCGGCTCCGTAGACGGCGGCGACCACCCGGGGAATAGTCGATATGTCTTCAAAACGCACACCCAGGCAGCGGTCGTTGATGGAGTGGTCTATGCGCCGCCCGTTGACGTCAAAGAACTGGCCGAATATGTGGCCCACGCAGTTGAGGCCGATGAGCTCGAGTATGGTGGTCTCATCGAGGTATTTCGCCAGGAAAGAGGTGTTCCTCCAGTCGGCGGTGAGGGCGCCGATGCCGGTGACGACCAGCTCGACCTGGGATATCAGCTCAAGGGTGCGCCGGATGGTGGGCTCGTGCTCGAGCTGCTCGCGCAGCTCGGGGCTGTTGAGATACAGGGGGGCGTTGAGGTAATAGGCCGTGCCCCCACACAGGTGCAGCATGCGCCTCATGAGATCCTCGGAGGAGCGGGAGCTCTCCGACGTGCTCTCGCAGCCGTGCATCTGCACCAGCTTGATGTCCTCGCAGCGGGGCTCGCAGGGGGACATGTTGTTCAACACGCCCTCCATGACCGTGCCCCGGCTGACACCGATCACGGAGCACTCCTTTATGTAGGAGTGCAGGTAGTTGGCGACATGGCAGCAGAGGGAGTAGAACACCTGATCCTGGGCGGCCGCGCCGTGGTCGTAGATGTACACCTCCCGCAGGCCGAACTGGGAACTTATCAGCTCCTCAAGGTAATAGCAGCGCTGGGAGCTGTAGTGGATCTTTATCTCCACCAGTCCCTTGTCCCTGGCGGCCTTGAGCAGCCGGGACACGTTTGAGCGCGAGATGAACAGGCGCTTGGCTATGTCGGCTTGGGTCATGTCCTTGAAATAATACATGTTCGCGATCTCGCACATGAGATTGTCTCTTAAGCTGCTGTTCATTTCTCCACCTCTTTACCGCTGGTATTTACCCAAATCCATTATAAGCGATGCTGCCGGTTTAGTCAATTGAAAAATGAGAAGAATGAACAAAATTGCAGAATGTAAAATTCACAAATGTGCATTTTGGTAAAGTGTGCAGTCTTTATATTGACAAATTATCAAATGATCATATAATTTTATCAGATGTTGTTGTTAATATGACCATTTGTGAATAACAGGACATGCACATATGTGCGAAGGAGGCGGGACGTGATGATGGTAAAAAAGAAGCTCGTGGGGCAGATGGAGTTCCCATATGCCATAACTACCTACACTGAGGGGGGCCAGCTGCGCGTGGCCTGCGGCACGGAGACGGCCGGCGGGTGCGTGTGTTTCGACGCCCTTACGGGGGAGATAGTGGACAGGCTCTGGGACGGGCCGGGAGGAACGATGACCATACGGCAGATATCGGAGGGGCAATTCCTGGCCACACATCGGTTCTTCAAGAGGTTCCAGGCGCAGGAGGCGGTGGTGTCCGCGCTCACGAGGGGACAGAGCGGGGAATGGGAACGCCGGGAAGTGCTCAAGCTGCCCTACCTGCACCGCTTCTGCATACTGGATGTGGCGGGCGAGAACTGGCTGCTCGGCGGGACGCTGTGCGACAGGAAGGACGACTTTACCGACTGGTCTCACCCCGGAGGCGTGTATGTGGGCAGGGTGCCGGAGGACGTGCGCGGACCCATCGAGGTGAAGTGCATATACCACGGGATACGGAAGAACCACGGCATGTACTGCGGGCCCTTCAACGGGAAGCAGGTGGCCATGGTGACGGGCTGCGAGGGGGCCTTTGAGGTCACGCCGCCGGCGGAGCCGGAGGGTGAGTGGAAGGTCAGGCAGCTGCTCAATACGGAGATCAGCGACATCAGGGCCTTCGACATAGACGGCGACGGGCGGGATGAGCTGATAACCATAGAGGGCTTCCACGGAGACAGGCTCAGGGTGTATCACGAGAGCGGAGAGGGCTATGAACTAGCATACGAGTACCCCATCGCCTTCGGGCACGGGCTGTGGTGCGGAAATATGCTGGGCCGGAGGACGATACTCATCGGCTACAAGAGCGCCAACGGCGCGCTGGTGGCGCTGCAGCCGAAGGCCGGGCCGAGGCTCTCTATGGATGTGACGGTGATAGACGAGCTGGAGGAGACGGCGAACATCGACGTCTATGAGTCCGACGGGGTGTTCAGGATCTACGCGGCGTGCAGCGTGGGCGACATACTTATGTACGAGATCACGGAAAACTGAATTCATAAAGTGAGGAGAATGAAAATGCGCAATGTGAACGACATCACCAGAGAACAGTGGCTGCAGGAGTGCTTCCCCGAGTGGGGGCGCTGGCTGATCGAGGACATCGAGGAGTGCGAGGTACGACCCGGCTCGTTCACCGCCTGGTGGCTGGGCTGCACGGGCATTTGGATAAAGTCCGAGGGGAACTGCAACATCTGCATCGACCTCTATTCGGGCGTCTCCAAAACGACGCATTACAAGTGGCCCGAGGGCCACAGGGGACCCAACTTCCAGCTGGGGCGCATTGCCGGCAGCAACGGCATACACATGAACCCCCGGAACATCCCGCACGTGATAGACCCCTTCCAGATAAAGCAGATAGACGTCTTCATGGCCACGCACGACCACGCCGACCACATGGACATGTACAGCACGGCGGCGGTGCTCAAGCTCCCCGGAGTGCCCTTCGTGGGGCCGAAATTCTCCGCCGACAAGTGGAGGGGCTGGGGCGTGCCCGACGAGCGCATAATCGAGGTCAAGCCCGGCGACGTGCTGCACTTCAAGGATGTGGAGATAGTGGTGCTCGACTCCTTTGACCGCACGGCCCTGGTGACCGCGCCGCCGCAGGGCAGCATCGTGGGCCGCTTCCCCGGGGACATGGACGAGAGGGCGGTCAACTACCTCATCAAAACCCCGGGCGGCAGCTTCTACCACAGCGGCGACTCCCACTTCTCCGACTATACGCTGCGGCACGGCAAGATGTATGACATAGACGTGGCCATAGCGGCTTTCGGCGAGAACCCCAAGGGCATCTCGGACAAGATAACCGCCTCCGACGTGCTCCGCATGGCCGACAACCTCGGCTGCAAGGTGATGATCCCCGTCCACTACGACATCTGGCCCACCTTCTACACCGATCCTCACGAGATAAAGCTGCTCTACGACTACAAGAAGGAGATGATGGAGTACAAGTTCAACCTCTACATCTGGGCCGTCGGCGGCAAGTTCACCTATCCGGACGACGCGGGCAGGAAGAGGTACAGCTATCCCCGCGGCTTCGACGACGCAATGGAGAACGAGCCCAATATACCGTTCAAATCCTTCCTGTGATAATAAAGAGAAAAGCGCGGTCTTAAACTTATCTATTTAAGGAGGAAACAGGGATGAAAATCAGGAAAATACTCTGCGTCATACTGGCGCTGGCCATGGTGCTGGCGTTCTCCGCCTGCGGACAGGAGTCGGCCGAGGAGTACCCCTCCGATGACATCGAGCTCATTATCCCCTTCGCCGCCGGCGGCGTGACCGACCTGGGCGCCAGGATAGTGGCAAAATATCTCTCCGAGTATGTGGGAGTGAACGTCAACTGCCTCAACATAACCGGCGCCTCCGGCGCCGTGGGCATGCAGGAGTGCATGAACCGCGACCCTGACGGCTACAGCCTTGTCATACAGGCCTCCAGCATGCCGCTGCACAACGCGCTGGGGACCTTCGACCTATCCTATGACGACTTCTCTCTGGTGGCCGGACTGTTCACCAACCCGCAGTGCATCTGCGTGCGCTCCGACTCCGACATTCAGGATGTCGACGACCTGCTGGAGGAGCTGAAGAACAACAGCGAGTTCAAGTACGGCGCGTTCACCAACTCCATAGCCCTGGGCGTGGTGCTGGCCCTGGAGGACTACATGGGCTCCCAGGTGCATCTGGTGGACGTGGACGAGTCGAGCAAGACGACCGAGCTGCTCGCCGGACGCGTTGACTGCCTGAGCGACTTCGTCTCCTCCGCCCTGCCCTACATAGAGAGCGGCGACTTCCGCTGCCTCGGCGTGTTCTCCGAGGAGAGGCTCGAGGAGCTGCCGGACGTGCCCACCTTTAAGGAACTGGGCATAGACTACGCGCTGACCATCCCCTACTTCGGCATCATGGCCCCCAAGGGGACCGACCCCGAAATCATCTCCTACCTGAGCGACAAGCTGGGCGAGTGCTTCGCCAACGAGCCCGAGATGGTCGAGGAGCTCGCCGAGCTGAGCTATCTGGCCGACTACAAGCCCACTGAGGAGTATTACGAGACGCTGAAGAGCTCGTTCGACGACTTCGAGACTTTCGTGGCAGCCAGAGGATAATGCCGGGAGAGGGGAGAGAAAATGGGAGAACTTATATTCCTTGCCTTGATCGGCATAGTGGGCGTCCTATGTTATAACGAGACACTGTCGTACTCCGTGGCGGAGTACGACAGGACGGGTGGCCCGGCTATGTACCCGCAGCTGGTGCTCATACTGCTGTTCATCGCGCTCGCCCTGAGGGCGATACAGATACTGATGACGAAGGAGAAGCCCAAGTTCAAGTGGTTCACCCTGTTCAAGGGGAGCAGGGGCGTGTTCTTCATCGCCTTCGTGCTGTTCGTGTTTTTGATGGATCCCCTGGGGTTCATCGTGGACGCCACGCTCTTCCTCACGGGCACCTCGCTGTATCTGTACTACCAGACAACGGGGGACAAGACCCTGGGCGGCGCGAAGGCCATAACGCTGAAGGTGGTGCTCTTCGCCGCCTTCAACACGGCGGTGTTCCTGTTCTTCACCAGCGTACTGAACGTCGGAGTGCCGGAAGGCATTCTCGGGTTCCTATTCTAAGGGGGTGGACTACACATGGCAGAAGTGATGGCAGCAACACTGCTCGACCCCGTATTTTACCTGTTCGTGCTGCTCGGCGTCGTGCTGGGCATAGTCTTCGGCGCGATACCCGGGCTGAACACACCGGTGGCCATAGCTCTGGTCCTGCCCGTTACCTACTCGCTCAACATCTCGCACACCTGCGCGCTGCTGATGGGCGTCTTCATGGGCGGCGTGTCCGGCGGATTGATCTCCGCCATACTGATAAACATACCGGGCACGGCCGCGGCAATAGCGACGGTCCTGGACGGACACCCCATGGCCCAACAGGGCATGGGCGCCAGGGCGCTGGCGCTGGGCACCTTCGTCAGCTTCATAGGCGGCATATTCAGCGCGGTGGTGCTGACATTCTTCACCCCCCTGCTCTCCAGCTTCGCCATCCAGTTCGGGCCTTGGGAGTACTTCGGCGTGACGCTGTTCGCCCTGACGCTGGTCATCACCCTCATGGAGGGCAAGATGATAAAGGGCCTCATCACCACCCTGATCGGTCTGCTGCTGGCCTGCGTGGGCATGAGCCCCATAGACGGCACCCAGCTGCGCTTCACCCTGGGCAGCCTGAACCTGGCCGGCGGGTTTGACATCATCCTGGTCGTCATCGGGCTCTACGCCTTCTCGGAGATCCTGGTCACCGTGGGCGACCTGAAGGAGGACCGCAGCGTCATCGACTATGAGAAGAAGTGGTTCTATTTCCCCGACAAGCGCGACCTGAAGGGGCAGGGCGGCAACATCCTGCGCTCGTCCATAATTGGCACTATTATCGGCATACTCCCCGGCATAGGGGCGACCGTGGCCGGCATGTTCAGCTACACGCAGGCCAAGCGCTTCAGCAAGCACCCGGAGAAGTTCGGCACCGGCTGCCCGGACGGCATAATCGCCTCCGAGACGGCGAACAACGCCGTCACCGGCGGCGCACTGGTGCCCATGCTCTCGCTGTCCGTCCCCGGAGACCCCAGCACGGCCGTCATACTCGGCGCGTTCATGATACAGGGCATCTCCTGCGGGCCGCTGCTAGTGACACAGCACCTAGACATCTTCCAGACCGTGCTGGTGGCGGTGTTTGTGGCGAATATCTTCATGTATGTCGTGCAGGCCGGCACCATACGCTGGACCGCCCAGCTGCTGCTGGTGCCCAAGTACACGCTGATGCCGCTCATAGTGGCCTTCTGCAGCATAGGCGCATTCACCGTGAACAACCGCTCGTTTGACCTCTACATGCTGCTGGCCTTCTCGGTGCTCGGCTTCGTGCTGAAGGAGAACGACTACCCGCTGATGCCGATGGTGCTCGCCTTCATACTCGGCGAGCTCATAGAGCCCTACTACAGGCGCTCGGTGCTCTTCTACAACGGCAACCTGCTGAACGCCTTCACGGAGTTCTCCCTGGGCACGGTGTTTGTGGTGCTGGCGGTCATATCGCCTTTCCTGGGCATAGCCTATGACAAGTGGAAGAAGAAAAAACGTGAAAAAGCGGCCGCTGCCGCTGCCGCGGGAGCGGAGCAGACAGGAAAAACTGAGGAATAAGCCATACCTGGGGAAGAGCTGAGGCTCTTCCCCATTTAAAAAGAGAGGAGGTAAGCATGAAGGCAACTCTGCTGCTGGAGAACAACAGCCTGTTTGGGACGAGGTATCTGGCGGAGCACGGCTTCTCGCTGTATATCGAGGACGAGCAGACGAGGATACTGTACGACACGGGCTACTCTTACCCGTTTATCAAAAATGCGGTGAAGATGGGTATAGACCTGACACAGCTCGACTATGTGATCATCTCCCACGCGCACCGCGACCACTCAGGAGGTGTCAAGTACCTCATAAAGTACTACCAGGAGAACGCGGTGATGCACCGGCCGACGATGCTCGTCACGGGGGAGGACATCTTCTTCAGGCGGCGGTTCATCAACGAGGAGAACCGCGAGTGCGGCTTTGACACGGACAGGGACGTGCTGGAGAGGTATTTCAAGCTGGAGTTCGAGCCCAATGTCCGCTGGCTGACGCCCAATCTGGCCTACCTGGGGAAGATCCCCCGGCTGAACGACTTTGAGGGCAGGGTCCCCCAGACGCCCAAGATACTGGTGGACGGCGAATGGCGGGACGACTATGTATACGACGACACCCAGCTCGCCTACCGGCACAAGAACGGCCGCGAGGTCAGCGTGTTCTCCGGCTGCTCCCACGCGGGCATCTGCAACATAATGGAGTACGCCAAGAAGGTGACCGGGACGGAGAGCGTCCACACCTTCCTCGGTGGGCTGCATCTGCAGCAGCCGCCGGAGGAGGTGATAGCCGGTACGGTGGAGTATGTGAAAAATGCGCATGTAAAGCAGTTTTACGCCTGCCACGACACGGATATGCCCAGTAAGATACGGCTTATCGCGGTGTCCAATTTCATAGAGGCGGGCGTGTCGACAAAGGTTGAACTTGTGTGATTCCCCCGGCTGAATGGGGGAAGGGCAGGGGCATGGCCCGCACGGGATAGGCGCTGCGACAGAGCACAGGCCGCCGGTGACAGTGTGCATGCCCAGGGACGGCGCGCGGGACGACGACGGTGCCGGAGTTTGGGTTGGGGGACGCAGCTGGCGCCCCCGCTCAGGCGCGACGCCTTCCAGATGCCGACGAGGCGTCTCGACAAGCACGCAAATCCGGACACCGCCGCCGTATGCGGGACTGAGAACGGAAATAGATGAAGGCCGCACAGCCTGGCTGTGCGGCCTTTTGGGGTCGGGCGAAAAAAATGGGCGGCGGGGGCAGTTGGGGGCTAGTAAAATGGGGGGGAGATACAGTATAATATACTAGTTGTCCGTGCGCGGAGAATGCTAACTGAGAGAAGGAGATGCCCAATGGAGTACATGACCGACATCGAAATAGCCCAGGCCTGCCAGAAAGAGCGTATCGGCGCCGTCGCCGAGCGCGCGGGAATACCCGAGGAGTACCTGGAGCTCTACGGCAACTACAAGGCGAAGGTGGACTATAAGTTCCTCCGCGACAGCGCGGACAAGCCCGACGGGAAGCTCATCCTGGTCACGGCCATCACGCCCACGCCGGCCGGCGAGGGCAAGACGACCACCAGCGTCGGCCTGACCGACGGCCTGCGCAAGATAGGCAAACGCTCCATGGGCGCGCTGCGCGAGCCCTCGCTGGGCCCCGTGTTCGGCATCAAGGGCGGCGCGGCCGGCGGCGGCCACGCCCAGGTGGTGCCCATGGAGGACATCAACCTGCACTTCACCGGCGACTTCCACGCGATTGGCGCGGCGAACAACCTGCTGGCCGCCATGCTGGACAACCACATACAGCAGGGCAATTCCCTGGGCATAGACCCCAAGCAGATAACCTGGAAGCGCGCGGTGGACATGAACGACCGGCAGCTGCGGCACATAGTGGACGGCCTGGGAGGCCGGATGCAGGGCGTGCCACGCGAGGACGGGTTTGAGATAACCGTCGCCAGCGAGGTGATGGCCGTGCTCTGCCTGGCCAGCGACATCATGGACCTGAAGGCCCGGCTCGCGCGCATCATAGTGGGCTATACCTATGACGGCAGGCCCGTCACGGCCCACGACCTGAAGGCCGAGGGCGCGATGGCCGCCCTGCTGAAGGACGCGCTCAAGCCGAACCTCGTGCAGACGCTCGAGGGCACGCCCGTATTCATCCACGGCGGGCCCTTCGCCAACATCGCCCACGGCTGCAACTCCATAACCGCCACGCGAATGGCGCTCAAGTGCGCGGACTACGTGGTCACGGAGGCGGGCTTCGCCGCCGACCTGGGCGCGGAGAAGTTTTTGGACATCAAGTGCCGCATGGCGGGACTGAGGCCCAGCGCGGTGGTCGTTGTGGCCACGGTGAGGGCGCTGAAATACCACGGCGGTGTGCCGAAGGCGGAGCTGAACGCGGAAAACCTGGAGGCGCTGGAAGCCGGCCTCCCCAACCTGCTGCAGCATGTGGGGAACATCAAAGACGTGTTCGGACTGCCCTGCGTGGTGGCCATAAACGCCTTCCCCACGGACACGAAGGCGGAGCTGGACCTGGTGGAGAGGAAGTGCCGCTCTCTCGGCGTCAACGTGGCGCTCAGCGAGGTCTGGGCCAAGGGCGGCGAGGGCGGCAGGGCGCTGGCCGAGGAGGTCGTGCGCCTGTGCGAGGAGCCCAACGATTTCCGCCAGAGCTATGAGCTGGACATGGGCATCATGGACAAGCTCAAGGCCATATGCACCAAGGTGTATCACGCCGACGGAGTGCAGCTCGTGGGCAACGCCGTCAAGCAGATAAAGCAGCTGGAGGACCTGGGCTTCGGGGACCTGCCGATATGCATGGCCAAGACGCAGTACAGCTTCTCGGACGACCCGGCGCTGCTGGGCGCACCCCGCGGCTTCACCGTCACGGTGCGCAACCTGAAGGTCTGCGCGGGCGCGGGCTTCATAGTGGCGCTGACGGGCGACATCATGACGATGCCGGGGCTGCCGAAGATACCCGCCGCGGAGAAGATAGACGTCGACGAGAACGGCGTCATTTCCGGGCTGTTCTGATGGAACGGGATATACAGAACTTCCTCGCCGAACTGGCCTCCAAGGCCCCCGTGCCGGGCGGCGGAGGCGCGGCGGCGCTCTGCGGGGCCCTGGGGATAGCGCTGGGGAACATGGTGGGGAACCTCACCGTGGGCAAGAGGAAGTACGCGGCTGTCGAGGAAGAGATGAGGGCCCTCAACGGGAGGGCGGAGAGGCTGTGCGGGGAGTTCCTCGCGCTGATAGACGCGGACGCGGAGGCCTTCGAGCCGCTGAGCCGGGCCTATGCCATACCCAAGGACGCGCCGGAGCGCGGGGAGGTCATGGAGCGGGCGCTGCTGAGGGCCGCCGGGCCCCCGATGGAAATCATGCGCAGGTGCGCCGAGGCGCTGGAGCTCATAGGCGAGTACGCGGCCAAGGGCAGCGCGCTGGCGGTTTCCGACGCCGGCTGCGCCGCCGCGCTGTGCCTGGCCGCGATGAGGGCCGCCGCGCTGAATGTCCTCATCAACACAAAGGGCATGGCGGACAGGGAGGCGGCGGGGCGGCTGAACTCGGAGGTGCTCTCCCTGCTGGCGGAATACGGCGGGACCGCCGAGGAGATATACGAGAACATTACCGGGAGGCTGAGCTGATGGCCGAGATACTCAGGGGCGCTCCGGTGGCCGACGCCATATCGGAGAAGCTATCGGAGCGCTGCGCGGCCCTCGAGAGGCGCGGCGTGAGGCCCACGCTGGCCATAGTGCGCGTGGGAGAGAGGCCGGACGACGTGGCCTATGAGCGCGCCGCCCTCAGGCGCTGCGAGAGGGTGGGCGTGGCGGCGCGGCTGTTCACGCTGCCCGCGGACGCGGGGCGCGGAGAGCTGCTGCGGGCCATAGATGAGATAAACGGCGACGGCTCCGTCCACGGCTGCCTGATGTTCCGCCCCCTGCCCGGGCACCTGGACGAGGCGGAGGCGCGCGGAGCGCTGAGGCCGGAGAAGGACGTGGACGGAATGACGGCGAGCTCGCTTGCCGGGGTGTTCACCGGCTCCGGGGAGGGCTTCGCCCCCTGCACGGCGCAGTCGGTGATGGAGCTGCTGCACTATTACGGCATAGACCCCGCCGGCAGGCGGGCGGCGGTCATCGGCCGCAGCCTGGTAATCGGCAGGCCCGTGGCCATGCTGCTGCAGGCGGAAAACGCCACAGTCACCATGTGCCACACGCGGACCCGGGAACTGCCGGAGCTCTGCCGCGGGGCGGAAATCCTGGTGGCCGCCGCCGGCTGCGCCGGCATGGTGGACGCCGGCTTTGTGAATCCCCGGCAGGTGGTGATAGACGTGGGGGTGAACGCTGCCCCGGAGGGCGGGCTCTGCGGCGATGTGAAATTCGGCGAGGTGGAGCCCCTGGTGAGGGCCATCGCGCCCGTGCCCGGCGGCGTGGGCAGCGTGACCACGGCAGTTCTGTGCGCGCATGTCGTGGAAGCGGCGGAGAGGAGGGCGCCATGAGAGCTGTGAGGACCCTGATGTCCGGCGTGCTGGCCGGCATGAGCATAGGCTTCGGCGCCACGGTGTTCCTCTCGCTGGACAACCGCGTTATAGGCGCGGCGCTCTTCACGATAGGGCTGTTCACGGTCTGCACCCTGGGGCTCAGCCTGTTCACCGGCAAGGTGTGCTACGCGCTGGAAAACGGCAGGCAGTTCGCGCTTGATTTGCCTCTTATATGGCTGGGCAATCTGGCGGGGACGGGCGTCACGGCGGCGCTCGTGAGTTTCAGCCGCATTGGCGGCATCTCGGCCAGGGCGGAAGAGCTCTGCGCCGTGAAGCTGGACGACTCGCTTCTGAGCCTCTTTTTGCTGGGCATACTGTGCAATATCTTCATCTACATAGCCGTGGAGGGCTACAGGAGCAACCCGCACCAGCTGGGGAAATACCTCTCGCTGTTTTTTGGCGTGATGGTGTTCATCCTGGCCGGGACAGAGCACTGCGTGGCGGACATGTTCTACTTCTGGCTCTGCGGCTGGAGCGCGGACGCGGCGCTCGCCGTGCTCGTCATCACCGCCGGCAACGCGGCCGGCGGGTTAATCTTCCGCTCACTGCACCGGTATGTATCCGGGAAGTGAAACAGAATAAACTATCAACTGTGTCAGAGTAGGCTCGGCGCGTTAAGTGCCGCGGGATGGGAGGTCGCCCGCGGACGAAGGGAAACCGCGGTGCCGCAGCCGCATCCGCTGCCACAAAGGACAGTAATACTCCTTTCGTGGCAACAGTCACGAGAGGAGTGTTTTTCCACATGAAAAAAGGCAGATTCACCACCCGCCAGCTCGCGCTCAACGCCATGCTCATGGCCATGTGCACTGTGCTCGCCAGCGTGGCCCTGAAGCTGGGCGGCAACTTCAAACTCACATTTGAGAGCGTGCCCATACACATAGGCGCGCTGCTCTTCGGCCCTGTGGACGGCATGCTCATCGGGGGCCTTGGCACCTTTATCTACCAGGCGCTCTTTTCAGGCTACGGCATAAACGCCACCACGCTGCTGTGGATACTGCCGTACGTGGTCTGCGGGCTGAGCGTGGGGGCGTATGCCCGGCGGAGGCACTTTGTGCTCAACCGGCGGCAGACGACCTTCATCATGCTCGTGAGCGAGCTGGCCATCACGCTGCTCAACACCTTCGCCCTCTATGTGGACAGCCACATATTCGGCTACTACTCCGCTGCCTTTGTCTTCGGCACCCTGGCCGTCCGCCTGGCGCTGTGCGTGGCCAAGGGCATCGTCTACGGCAGCATAATGCAGTCGCTGATAAGGCCGCTCAGGCGGGCGGTGGCGTGAGAGGGAGCGGGGGGAAAGA
>CALWYL010000056.1 GCA_944385765.1 uncultured Oscillospiraceae bacterium | reverse complement strand
CGGCAGAGCAGCGCCGCGCAGAGCAGTGCCGACGCCACAAACACCCCCGCCCTCATCCGGTCACCCCCTCTATCGTGTCCAGCAGCGCGGAGAGCAGCGGCAGGGCCGTCCACAGTGCCGCCAGCGCCCCCGCGAACTCCAGTGCCGAGCCCAGGGCGGAGCTCCCCGCGTCGCGGCACTCGTCGGAGCCTATGCGGCACACCACGCCGATGGCCGCGCACTTCACCACCGGCGAGAACAGCGCGCCGGAGAGCCCGGACATCTCCCGCGCCCGCTCCAGGGCATCCCTCAAGCCGCCGGCCAGGCCCAGCGCGGCGGCGAGCACGGCCGCGCAGCCCGCCAGGGTCAGGCAGAGCGCCAGCTCGGCGTTGTGCCGCCTGACGACCAGCGCCAGCAGCGCGGCGCAGACCCCCGCCGCCACCACCTTGAAGGTCAAATCCATCTCAAAAGGCGAACAGCTCGCGTATGAGCTCGAAGAGCTCGTTTATCTTCTGCACCACCAGCAGCAGCACTATGATGAGCCCCGTTATGGTCACCATCAGCGCCTGTTCCTCCCGCCCGGAGCGCGTGAGCAGGATGTTCAGCACCGCCACCAGTATCCCCACCGCCGCCACCTTGAATATCAGATCTACCTGCATGTCCTCTCCCCCGTCTCAGTATAGTGCGATGGCCGCCAGCAGCCCGGCGGCCAGCCCCGCGCCGGCATAGAGCCTCCGCCCGCTCTCGGACTGCTCCCGGGCCCTCCCGGCCAGGGCCGCCAGCTCCTGCGCGCTCCTCGCGAGCGCTGAGAGCTGCTCGTCCGCCCCGTAGCGCCCCAGGCAGCGCCCGGCGGAGGACAGAGCCTCGTACTCGTCGCCCCTCAGCGGCAGCGAGCGCGCCGCCGCGTCCCAGAGCTCGCTCACCTCCAGCTCTCCCAGGCGCCCCAGCCCCGCGCCGAAGAGGGCGAAGAACCCCCTGACCGGCCGCGGGCCGGAGCGCGCGAGCCGCGCGGCCGCCTCGTCCAGGCCCGCCAGGCGGGATATCTCCCCGCCCAGTATCTCCAGCGCGGAGACCAGCGCGCTCAGCAGCTCCGCCCTCCGGCGCAGCTCCGAGGCCCGCGCCAGGCCCGCCGCCAGGAAGGCCAGGGCCACCAGCGCCGCCCCCAAAGCCCTCATATGTCCGCCATCCTCCTCAACGCGTACTCCCTCCTGCCGTCCGGCGCGCGGCGCACCGTGACGCACAGCTCGAATATCCCCTCGTCCAGCAGCCTCCGGTAGAGCGGCCGGCGGCGGAGCAACTCCGCCCCCTCCGCGTGGGCCGTGGCCAGCAGCTTCACCCCGCAGCCGGCGGCAAAGAGAGCGGCCTCCACGTCCTCCGCGGAGGTTATCTCGTCCATTGCCAGCACCTCCGGCCCCATGGCCCTTATCAGCATCCCCGCGGCGGCCGCTTTCGGCGCGCCGGTCATCACGTCCGCGCACGGCCCCAGGTCGAAGGCCGGGCGGCCGGCGCACATGCCGGCTATCTCGCCGCGCTCGTCGGCCACGGCCACCCGGTGCCCGCCGGTGGAGAGCAGCCTCACCAGCTCGCGCAGCAGCGTGGTCTTGCCCGCCCCCGGAGGGGAGACGATGAGCGTGTCGCGCGCTCCCGCGCGCAGCAGCTCCCGCTCCAGCGCCGCGGCGCAGCCGCGCGACTCCCCGGCTATCCTCAGCGCCGCCGAGGACAGCCGCCTGAGCGTCAGCACTCCGCCCTCGGCCACCGAGGCCTCCCCGCACAGTCCCAGGCGGCAGCCGCCGGGCAGCGGCACGAACCCCGCCCTCACCCCGGCGAGCGCCGTGTGCGCCGAGCCGTGCGTGGCCGCCTCCAGCAGGGCGCTGAGGTCCTCGCCGGTCACCTCCCGGCCTCCCAGGCTCCGCTCCCCGGCGCCTATGAGCGCCGTCGGCGGCTGTCCTGCCCTCAGGCGCAGCTCCTCCGCCGCCGCCCTCTCCCCCGGGGAGAGGGCCAGCGCCCGCCGCCTTATGTCCCACGGCAGTACCGCCACCGCCGCTTCAAATCCGTCAAAGCCTCTCATGTGGACAATCTATTCCCCGCCGCCGCCCAATAGAACGCCCTGTCCGCGCGCGGCGCGCGCCCACGGGCGCAAAAAAAGCGGGCCGGCTCTCGCCGGTCCGCCTCTCTTCGCGCGCTTTTCACTTGTCTCTCAGGACTGTTCGGCCCACTTGACGAGCTCCGACTCCGCGATTTCCCCGTTGAGCAGCCTGCCGGGCTTTATCATGGCGCCGTGGCAGCTGGGGGTGAGCGTGGCCACCGTCCTGCCGAAGCCGCTGCCTCCGGAGGTGGCGAAGGGCACTATCGTCTTGCCGCTGAAGTCATAGGCCTCGAGGAAGCTGTTCACTATCCTCGGCGCCGTGCCCCACCAGATGGGGAAGCCCAAAAACACCCTGTCATATGCCGCTATATCCGCCTCGTGGTCCGCCAGCTGCGGGCGGGACGACGCGTCCTGCATCTCCAGCGTGCTGCGGGAGTGTTTGTTCGTCCAGTTCAGGTCCGCGCCCGTGTAGGGTTCGGCCGGGCGGATTTCATAGACGTCCGCCCCCAGCAGCCGCGCCAGGTTCTGCGCGGCCCTGGCCGTGGTGCCGGTGGGGGAGAAATAAGCAACCAAAGTCTTTGACATGATATGCCTCCTGTGATAACTGCGGGGCACCTGCCCTTTGCGTATCGTACCACACCTGGCCAAATGTCTGTTACCCATTATCTCACGCCGGCCGTGTCGGCATTTTGCCCCGCGCGGGGCGAAAAAAGGGCCCCGGCGTGCCGCCGGGGCCCTCGTCAAATTGGGTTTACTCCGCCACGTTCTCCGCGAAGCGCATCAGCATGGCCGCCGCCTCGGCGCGGGTGGCCGTGCCCTGCGGGGCCAGTATGCCCTCGCCGCGCCCGGACATCACCCCGTCGCCCACGGCCCACTGCATGGCCGGTATGGCGTACTCGCTTATCTCGTCGAAGTCGAGATAGCTCAGCAGGTTGGTGCTCTCGCCTATGCTCACGTCATAGCCCTTGTACTGCGCGTAGCGCCAGAGTATGGCCGCAAACTGCTCGCGCGTCACCGGGTCGTCGGGGGCGAAGGCCGTGTCGCTCACGCCGTTCACTATGCCCTCGCTGGCCGCCCAGCGCACCGCCTCGGCGTACCACTGCCCCTCCGCCACGTCGGTGAAGCTCATGGCGTAGTCCACTCCCGGCTCGCCCTCCAGGCGGTGCAGTATCGTGACTATCATGCCGCGCGTCACAGTGCCGTTCGGCTCGAAGAACAGCTCGCTCACGCCGTTCATCAGCCCGTTGTTGTACACGTACTCCACCGGCTCATAGAACCAGTCGTTTTCGTGCACGTCGATGAAGGGCAGCTCCTCGTCCTCCGGCTCCTCGGGCTCGTCAGGCTCCGTGGGATGCACCGGGTTCACGGGTACCACCGGCACGTCGGGCACATCGGGCTCGTCCGGCTCCTCCGCCTCGCCCGGCCTGCGCGTCACCAGCGCGTCGTCGCCGGAGCTCTCGTTGCCCGCGGCGTCCGTCGCCGTCACCAGCATCAGCGCGCTGTCGCTGCCCTCCGGCAGAGTGCCAGTCAGGGTGAAGCGCCCGTCGGCCCCCGCCGTGGCCTCCAGCGGCTCGCCGCCCACAGATGCCTCCACTTTCGCGCCGGGCTCGGTGACGCCGCTTATCTCAAAGCTCCCGTCGTCCTCCGCGTAGAATATGCCGTCGTCCAGCGTGATTATGGGCGCGGTGTCGTCCACCGTTATCAGCACATAGCGCGTGGTGGTCTCGGTGTAGGACTGCCCGCCGCTCTCCTTGGTCTCGCTGGCGGTCACCTCCACCATCATGCTGCCCGCAAATCCCGCGGGGACGCGGCCCCACCAGCCAGGCCCGCCGGTGCTGAAGCTGATTGTCTGCTCCGCGCCGCTGCCGTCATAGTACATGCCCGTTATTCTTATGACGCTCGTGTCCGTCCCGGCCGGCAGTGAGATGCCCAGCGAGCCGTATCCGCCCTCGGTGTCATAAGAGGGATATGCGCTGAGGTTGTATATGCCGTTGTCGTCCTGCGTGGCGGCCGTCCACGTGCCGCCTCCGGTGGCCCTCCGATAGCTTATCTCCAGCTCCAGAGGCTTATACGCCGGCAGGAACGCCTCGTCGGACTGCGTCTCCCGCCCGTAGTACTTGATGGTCTGGTTGTCCTCGCTCGGCAGCTTCGCATCTGCATCCCTGTTGTAGGCCGCCACGCCCACTTTGTAGTTCTCGTTGGCTCTCAGCACCAGGCCCTCCTGGGCGTTGCCGGCCGTCACCGCCATGTCGATGGTGTAGGTGCCATTTTCGTAGGACAGCCCGGATATGTGCTCGTCGCCCTCCTGGAACTGCGCCGCGTCGTACTCGTAGCCGAAGCCGGAGTCGACCCAAACGCCCTTCTCCTGCTCGTATATGGTCACCTTGTAGCCGGCCGCGTCGCTGACCTCGCTCCAGCTGGCCAGCATGGTCTCGTTGCCGTTGGGGGCCAGCGTGACGCTGCCGGGCGTGCCGGTGGGCGCCTCGGTGTTGGTGTAGCTCAGAATGGAATCGGTGGTGGTGGTGTTGTCTATGGCTATGTAGCCGTTCTCCCGCTGGCCGCTATCGTCGGTGTACGTGACCTTCCTCAGCAGGTAGGAGGTCATATAGTAGTCGCCCGTGGGCGCCGCGGTGCCTCTTTGGGGGATGGTGACATCAAAGCTGTTGCCGCTTATCGCACTCTCGTCCACCAGGTAGTCCGTGCCGCCGCTCTCCCTGCCCAGGTAGGTGCGCAGGACGTACTCGGCGCCAGCCACCGGATACTCCACTGTACCCTTGATTTCTCCGTCGTTGTTCGTTGATATCTGGCCCAGACTGTCGGCGGGCTCCACCTTCAGCCCGTTCTCGGCCGCGAGCTCGAACGCCGGCCCGGCCGCCGCGCCCTCGCCCTCGCCGGCCGTGCTGGCCGTGCTGGCCGTGTAGCTGCCCTCGGCGGAGCTGCCCTGGCCCAGGTATATGAACACCAGCCGGTCGCTGCCGTTCCCGTAGCTGCGCTCAAACACCTCGCTCAGCACGTTGCAGTCCTCGCTGTTGGTGATTATGTTCTGCCCGTCAGAGGTGCCCCACTTCGGCCAGGTCAGCGCGAAGTCACTGCCGTCGTCCCTGGTCACCTTGAGGCTGCTCTTTATCTCCTGCTCGCTCACGCCCTCGTCGAACGCCAGCACCATGTAGGCGCTCTCTTCGGACTCGACGTCGCTGATGTCCACGGTCTGACTATTTGCCCTGGCGCTCGGCCCCATCAGGGCGGGGCCGGAGTCGGCGCTCATCAGGCTGCCCGCCGCCTCGGCGCTCATCGTGCTCAGCGTGCCGGGGCTGTCCGGTATGTCCATCTTGTCGGCCCAGTTCCACCCGCGCAGGCTGCCCCAGAACTTGAAGTCCCAGCCCCAGTTGACGTCCTCGCGCGAGTTCTGCGCCACGTCGGGCAGGATGACCCAGACGCGCACGTCGCTGCCCAGGAAGGAGCCGGTGGCCGCCAGGCCCACCTGCACGTCCAGGTTGTCAAAGAGGCTGTTGAAGGCCGCGTCGAAGCCTCTGCTCACGTCTATCTCCGACTCGGCGGCCACGGCCGCGTCCACGCCCGCGCTCAGGATGTTCCAGCCGCCCACCAGCGGCCAGCTGTCCGGGAACTGCAGCTCCGCGCTGGTGTGGGAGTTGCCGTAGACGCGCACCAGCAGCCAGTCGTCATCGCTGAGCCCGCCGTAGACGCCCGCGCCCACATTTCCCCGGAATTTCAGGAAGTTCAGGCTCTGGCTGGGCAAATCCACGTCCAGCCAGAGCCGCCCGGAGAGGTTGACGCCGTTGTAGGTCCTGCCTGTGTTGCCCGTCACCTGCTCACCGCCCAGGTACATGCCCACGCCGCCGCTGAACGCGGCGAAGTTGGCGTTCACGAAGCCCATCTTGTCCACGGAGAGCTCAAACTGGCTGGGGCCTATGACTATTTTGCCGTTTTTGGCATCCAGGACGTTCACTATCTTCCCGTCCACCGAGCCGCTGAACTTGAGCGGCGGTATGGCGTACCAGTCGCCGTTTATGGTGTCCACCAGGTTGTAGAATCCCGCGCTGCCGCCGGTCAGCTTGACCACCGGAGCCGGCGGCACCAGCGGCACTCCGCCGGCCACGGCCACGTCGAAATAGAGGTCGTTCGGCATCAGCTCGCCGCTGTCGGCCCTCTTGAGCTCCAGGTATCCCTGGGCCTTCAGCAGGCTGAACACGTCGATTTTGGCATCGAACTTGTAGACCTCGTCGAAGGTGTTGATGCTGCCGTTCACGCTGCCCAGCTCTATGCCCAGCACGCTGGCCTTGACGAAGTTGCCCTCGGCCTTCACGCCCTCCACGCTGAACACGCCCTGCTTGAGCGCGTACTCCAGCTCCGTCATCTCCATGTTTCCGCCGTCGAATATGGTGGTGATGGCCAGATGGCCGCTGAACTGCAGCCCGCCGTCCACTCCGGCCACGCCCTCGGCCAGCGTCGTCTTGGTCCGGGGGATGTCCACGCTTATCACGGCGCTGTTGCCGTTGTCCAGGCCGTCCATCTTTATGCCCTCACTCGTGAAGCTGAGGGACAAATTGCTGCCGTCCGACGGCAGGTAGAACTTGAAGGTCGGCGCGTTCAGGTGTACGCCGTGCTGCTCTATCGTGCCGTCCTTGTTTACTTTGAAGGTGCCGCCGTTGCCCCAGGTGGCGGTCACCGTGGGGCTCAGCGCCGCCGCGCCGCCGCTGAAGCTGTAGCCCGCGTCGTCCTCCGTGAAGCTGCCGCGTATCACCGCCACGGCGTTCGAGCCCACGCTGGCGTTCCCGTTCAGCGCCTCGACCCTGAAGCCATCCCCATCGGGATAGACGGCCAGCCGGTCGGCGTTCGCGGGGATGTCCACCTTGTCATACTCCGTGATTGCGTCGTCCTCCTCCGGCACCGCCATCACGTCGCGGTAGCCCCAGAGCATGTCGGCGCTTGCCTCCCTGTAGTAGTGGCCGCCCTCCCACGCCTCGGTCAGCATGATGTTCATGTGGTTGACCGCCGTCACGTAGCTGAAGCCGGAGATTTCCCCGGGCGTGTAGGAGACGAACGCTGGCAGGCGGCATTCCTCCGGGAAGCCCTCGACGCCCTCCATCCACTGTCCCAGCTGGTGGTGGTGCTCATAGAACTGGGACAGGGCCACAAAGGGGTTGGTGGCCCCGAAGCTGTCTATGTAAACCTCGGTCAGGTAGTAGCCTCCGTCGTTCGTGTCCGGGTGCGTCCCGGTCTCGCTCAGGCCCTGGCTGATGTTGGTGGTGCTGTGGATGAATGTCTCGTCTTCATAGCCGCTGCCGGTATAGTTCCTGTAGGCCTTGGCCAGCATCACCGGCGCCTGGGCCGGCCGGTTGTAATACGTGGCGTGGCCCATGTTGGGGAAGCCCATAAGCTGGTTCTCCAGCCACAGCTGCATCGGCGCGCCGTCGCTCTCGGTAATTCCCTCGATGGGCACCGTGCTGTCCACCTCGAACGTGCCATCCACATATACGCCCCAGGTCTGGCTGCTGTCATTTTCAAGGCCGATTTCCAGGCCCGTGGTCGTCGCGGAGGTGCTGCCCTCGTCCAGCCGCACGAGCTCGAAGATTGCCGTGTAGGTTATCTGCACGTCGCCCGGCGTCCGGTATTGGTCGTTGCCCAGGTCGTACACCGCGCGCATCTTGTAGTCGTTCTGAGTGCCCTCAAAGGAGATGTCCACGGAGTCCACCGTCAGCTCCTTCTTGTCCTGGCCCCAGTACTTCACCCAGAAACTCAAGCTCTGGTAGCCGTGCACGCCCGGCGTGCCCGGCGGCTCCAGCGTTATGTAGGTGCCGTCTTCGGATATCTCGAAGTGCAGATAGTCGTTCTCCATATAGTGCCGGTTCAATCCGGAGACATAGCCGTATCTCTGCGCGCCGCCGGCCTCCCGTATGCCGCCCACATAGGCCAGCGCCCCCGTGGGCAGCAGCGTGACGAGCAGGCACAGCGCCAGCAGCAGGGTAAACAGCCGCTTTTTCATAGTTCCTTTTCCTCCTTTGTTTTTCCTCTTTTCCTCGATTTGTCCCTTGAACGTATGCACAGCACGGTTATCAGCACTGCGGCGGAAAACGATGCCAGCCCCACCAGCACATATCCGCCGGCGTCCTCATACAGCAGCATGGCGCCGCTCGCGCCGTATACGGCCGCGGCCTCCGGCCCGCCCGCCGCGCCCAGCGCGCAAATCAGCGCCGCGGACAGCGCGAGGCACAGCGCGCCGAGGGCCCGCAGCTCTTTTTTCTCCCGCCGGCGCGCGCGCTCGCGCGCTCGCCGTATCACCAGCTCTACCCTGGCGGCAGTTCCGTGCATGTCGTACCTCCTTTCCGGCGATATCGCAAAGCCTCTATATACTTAGGTACATTTCCGCCGGAAAACTCTCACCCCCGGCGAAAACTTTCCCCAAAAAAACTGGCCGCCCCTCAGGGCGGCCATGGCCGGTCTGTTCACTTGTCCCCTCCCGGCCGCGCCGGGAGCGCCCTCCGCGCGGCGAACCCCGCGGCGATGAGCAGCAGCGGCAGCGCATAGGCCACATACTGCGCCCGGCCCCCGCAGGCGGCCAGCAGGTTGTACACGCCGTGGAACACCACCGCCGTGCCCAGCAGGGCGCAGGTGCCGGCGGCGCGCAGCGCGCCCCGCGGCCAGACGTACACCATCCCGTGGCCCACGATGGCCCCGCAGACGATGTGCATGGCCCCCGTGCCGAAGCCGCGTATGAGCAGGAAGCCCAGGTTCTCCGCCCCGTTCTGCAGGAGGTAGCAGACGTTCTCAAAGGTGGCGAAGCCCACCGCCGACACGAGTATGGCGGCCTTTATCTCCCCCGCCTCCGGCTCAAACACCAGCAGATAGAAGAGCAGCGGCAGAATTTTCATCACTTCCTCCACCACCGGCGCTATCTCCGCCGTGGCGCCCAGCGCCGAGGCGTCTAGCACCGCGGCGAGGAAGGTGTTCACATAGGCCGAGAGCAGGCAGGACAGCATCCCCGCGAGCGCGAAGACGAAGGTCCTCAGGTGCCGCCCTCCCGCGCACAGCGCCGCCACCACGAGCGGCGCGGCGATGCAGGCAAAGACGTTCTCTATATAGGTCACGCGCCCGCCCCCTTTCCGGCCGCGGGCAGCAGGGAGATGAGTATCCCCGTGAGGGCGAAGTCTATCCAGAAATAGGGGTTCGCCAGCGTGTCCCCCCGCCAGCCGATGGACGAGGCCCAGAGCGCGTACTCAGCGCAGACGAAGCAGAGTGCGGCGATGTGAAAGCGCCTGCGCCCGCCAAAGCCGAGCCCGCGTATGGCGTTCCAGGCGATGGCGCTCATGGCGCAGCAGCGCAGCAGGTCCGCCGGCACTTCGGTGTCGAAAGCGCAGTAGATCGCGAACATCGCCACGCCCAGCGCCGGCGCTATGTACATCGCCCGGCAGCGGTATTCCCTCTCCGCCGGGCTGGCGAGCGTGTACTGCAGCAGATAGAGGAAGATGCAGCTGGAAATCCACACTATCTCCGAGACATAGAAGGTGCCCGGCGTGGTCTCATAGAGGACGAGGTAGAGCGTCCAGTACAGCAATCCCAGCGAGAAACATCCATAAAAGCAGGCGAGCAGGAACTGCGCCTGCTTTTGGGCGCGCAGATACTGCGCGAGCGCGAGCAGGCAGCAGGCGAGCGTGGCGGCGAACTGGAGGGAGTTATCTATTATCTCTATCATCTCTGTCCTCCGCGTCCCGCCCGGCGCCGGCGCGCAGCTTAAAGCACAGCACCGTCACGCACACGCCCAGCGTGAAGGCGATGGCGCCTATCACGACATATCCCGCCGCCGCGCCGCCGCCGAATATGCTCGCGGCGCCCGGCAGGGCGTAGTCCGCCGCCGAGCCGCCCGCGCCCAGCCGGGGCATGGCGAGGGAGAGGGCGATTATTATCACCAGGCTCGCGCAGGTCCCGCAGGCGGCCGCGATGCGCGAGAGCCGCCGTGCGCGGAGGCGCCGCAGTTCGCGCGCGCGCCGCTCGACGGCCGCCACACGCTCAGTATTGCTCCGCATCGGTGATACCCTCCTTCTCCAGCAGCGCCCTCAGGCTCTGCTTGCCTCGGTAGACCAGGTTGGTTATCTGCTTCACGTTCTTGCCCATTACCTGGGCCGCCTCGGCGCAGCTCAGCCCCTCGAAGTAGGTGAGATAGAGCGACTCCCGGTAGTCGGCGTTGAGCCGGGACATGCACAGGTGCAGCGCGCGGCTGTGCTCGCGGCTGCGCAGCGCGTCCTCGATGAGCTCCTCGGCCTCCGGCTCCCCCTCCAGGTCGTCCAGGCTGAAGCAGCCGCGCTGCCTCCTCTTGTGCCGCAGCGCCGCGTTGCGCGCGGCCTTGTAGATATAGGCCTTGAACGCCCCGTCGCGAATGCGCGGCCGCTTGGCCAGCAGCCAGGCGAACACGTCAATCATCAGGTCCTCCGCCTGGTGGAAGTCCCCCAGATAGCCGTCGATGTACAGCGTCAGGGCGCTGCCGTATTTTTTCATCAGTTCTGTGAGCCCGGCCTCGTCGCCGCCCAGATAGCGGCGGTAAAGTTCTTCGTCGGTCACCCCGCCGCCCCCCTTCCCGAGCCCTCCGCGTTTGCTCCATTATATACGCCCCCCACCCACTTTTCAAGTGAGCAATCAAAAAGAGCTGTTCTCGCCGTTGGTCGGCCCTCAAGCAAAGGCAGCGCGATTACACCCCCATTCGCACGACAGCAAAAACCAGCCCCGGGTGTCCGCCGGGGCTGGTTTCTCATATCGCTTGCCCTTACCTCTCCGCGAACCGCATCAGCATCGCCGCGGCCTGCGCCCTTGTGGCGGTGCCTTGCGGGGCGAGGGTTGCGGCGGTTGTGCCGGTTATGATGCCGTTCTGCGTTGCCCAGAGCATCGCGTCTGTTGCCCATTCGCTGACGCTCGCGGCGTCGGTGTAGGCGCTCAGGCTGCCGCTCACGGCGGGCTCGCCGGCGTAGCGGTGGAGCATCGCGGCGAACTGCTCGCGGGTGACGAGGCAGTTCGGGTCCGTGCCGTCGCTGACGCCGCTCTCCATCGCCCACGCGCGGGCGTCCTCAGCCCAGCTTGTGCCGAAAATCTCCTCGCCGTCTATCCGGGCGAGGATAGTCCAGAACATCGCGCGGGTCATGTTCGCCTCCGGCGCGAACTCGCTCGCGCTCACGCCGTCCATCAGGCCGTTTGCGTACACATAGCTCACTGCGTCATAGTACCACGCGCCCTTGTCTACGTCCGCGAAGGGCAGCGCGCCGCCGCTGAAGTACACGCGGACGGTCACGTCGTGGTCGGGCATGGTGAAGCTCACGCCGCTTATCCGCTCGCCGTTCACGGTGATATACGCCAGCTCATAGCCCGCGTCGGGCGTGGCGGTGACGGTTATCTCAGCGCCCGCGCCGGCGTTGCTGAAGTTGGTTTTGGCCTCGCCGCCCTCGCCGGAAATCAGCTCAATCTCGTGCGTATCGGGGATATTGACGGGGCGGTCAGGCACATCTCCGCGCACAGTCACGATGCACTCTGCGGTAAAGCTGCCGTCCTCCGTGGTGACGGTGATGGCGGCGGTACCCGCGCTTACGGCGGTGACCTCGCCGTTGTTCACTGTCGCGACGCTTGGATTGCTGCTCGTCCACGTCACGGTCTTATTGGCGGCATTGTCAGGCGTGATGGTTGCAACAAGGGCTTCGCTGTTGCCCTCAGTCAGTGTCAACTCGGCCTTGTCCAGCGTCACACCGGTGACAGAGACCGTGGCGGCATTGATCGTCACTTGACAGGTGTCTGTGAAGCTCCCGTCCGCCGTGGTGACGGTGATTTGCGCTGTCCCGGCGCCCACAGCGGTGACGTTGCCGTTTGCGTCCACCGTCGCGACATTTTGATTATCGCTGCTCCACGTCACATTCTTATTTGTGGCGTTGTCCGGCGTGATGGTGGCGGTGAGGGTCTCACTCTGGCCAACAGTAAGTTCTGTGGAGGTCTTATTCAACGACACGCCGGTGACTTTGTAGATCACCGTACCTGTCACATCGCCTGTCAAAGTGCCGCCGTCCACTTTCAAAGTGTACTCGCCCGTGTTCAGGCTCGCCCCGCTGTCCAGCTTCAGGCTCTCGCCCTCGCCGATGGTCAAATCCTCCTGCAAGGTCACACTGCCGTACACGGTGCCAGCTTTACTGTCGGAACGGTCATGACCAAAGACGATACCAACACTGTCATCAGTAGGGGATACCCCACTGAGATTCCAAGTATATCCGGCGCCGATCCCACCCTCCCTCGCATCCACGATGGCACTTTTGCTGATGGTTAAGGCCGTAGTTTTAGGAACGGTACCACTGCCGCTAGAATCATATAGAATCCCTGGAGACCCGCTGGCAGTCAGGCTGCCGCCATCCACAGTCAGAGCGGCGGTCGAACTA
>CALWYL010000055.1 GCA_944385765.1 uncultured Oscillospiraceae bacterium | reverse complement strand
CCCGCGCGGAGCGCGCTCTGCCTCCGGACGCAGTCCGGCAGCGCCGGGCCGTAAGGCCCAACGCGCGGCCGGCGATGGGCAAAGTCATTCGATTACGGCGCCTCTCTACCTGCCTCCAGGCTCCGCCTGGCGATTTTCTCTTGGGAGTCTGAGGGGATTCTTTTTGACAAGCCAAAAAGAACTCCCTCAGGATGTCCCCCGGGGTCTCCGGCCCCGGCCCCCCCCTCAAGCCACCACTTCCCAGCCCTTCGCCGCGGCGGCCGCCTTTTCGGCCTCGGTGAGCTCCGCGGCGCCCGGATTGCCCATCAGGCCCAGCGGCGCCGTCCCACTCACCGTGGGCAGACTGCCGATGAGCCCCAATATGGCCCCGTGGCCCAGGGCGCAGTTGGCAAAGCTCAGCGCGCCCCCGGCCCAGCCGGTGACCGTGCCGTCCAGCAGCGCCGCGCCCAGGGAGTGGCACTGCGAGAACATGGAGCTCACGTTGCCCGCCGCGGCTATTTTCAGCGGCCCCGCCGCCCTCAGGGCGTAGCAGTTCTGGAACAGGCAGCTCAGGTTCTGTGCCGCCGAGAGGTCGGTCTCCCCCACGCTCACCAGCGAGCGGCAGTCGGCGAACATGTACTGCGCGCTGACCGCCGCCGGCGCCCCCGTCCCCGGGGCGCTGAGCAGCGCATAGCAGCCGCGGAACATGGAGCTCACGTCCTCCGCCGCGGACAGGTCCAGCGCGGGCACTCCCGGCAGCGCGGAACAGCCCATGAACATCGAGCCCGTGTTCTCCGCCGCCGAGGTGTCCATGGCCGGTATGGCCAGCAGCGAGGCGCAGTTCTGGAACATATAGCTCAGATCCGCCGCCCCCTCCGTGTCCAGCCCCCTCACCGCCAGCAGCGAGGAGCAGTTGCGGAACATGCCGGCGGGCGAGGCCGCGCTGTGCGCCCCCTCCCAGGAGAAATAGCGCAGCGAGCACAGCGCCAGCCGGGCGTTGGCGGCCCCACAGCTGAGCGAGGCCCCCTCCGGCAGGGCGCAGCGCAGCTCCGCTATGTCCCAGTTTGCCGGCCCCGACGCCCCTCCGAAGCCGCAGGGAGCCCAGTGTGATATGCCCTGAGCGCTCACCTTTATGACGGCCTGCCTCATGCCCTCCGCCGTCTCGTCCCCGTAGTCGGAGCCCTCCAGCTCGGCCTCCCAGACCGCCCCGGAGGCGAGGCTCTCCGAGCTCTGCTGCTCGAAGCCCCCGTCCGCGCCCACGCCCCCCAGCGCCACGGTGTAGCTGCCCGTGCAGTCCACGGTGAAGGCGCAGCGCGCGCTGCCCCCGGCCGGGATGTGCAGCAGGAGGTAGATTTCCCCCTCCGCCGGGGCGGGCAGGGCCAGCCAGTCCGCCGGGCGGGTGCGCTCATATACGCTCTCCGGCGAGAGCGGCGGCGGGAGCATCCCCCCGCCCGTCTGCACGAGGTTCATCACCGCGCTCATCCGCTCACCTCCAGCGCTATCACCCTCACGCCCAGCGCCCCCACCGGGGTGGACTCACAGACGAAGGTCATCTCCCCGTCCACGGTCACGTCCAGGGCCCGCACGCCCGCCGCGGCGTAACCCTCCGCGCTCTCCGGCAGCGGGCACACCAGGTATGCCCTGCCGGAGGCCAGGAACAGCTCGTCGGAGGCGGTCTGTTCCCCGCCTGCCCAGCCGCTGGCCGGCAGCGTCACGGCAATGAGCTCCGCCGCCGGCCCGGCGCTCCCCCGCAGGTCAGTATATTCATACTCCGCCTGCCCGACCACACGCACTCCCAGCTCCGTGCCCTGCCAGTCGAACTGCAGCCCCGGCCCCGGGTCCCCCTGGGGCAGGACGAAGTCGAAAACGGCGTCGCTCGCCGTCCCCACGTTCGTCACCTCGGGCACATTGCCCTTTATCACCTGCCCCACGGCCACCGTGGCGGCGTCGCCCCGCGGCCCCGGCACCAGTCTGGCCGCGCCCAGCTCGCTCTCCAGCCCGTTCGCGCCGGAGAGCTCTATCACCAGCGCGCTCACAGCACCACCTCCGATATGGCGTCATACACGGCCACCGCCCCCATGTGCGTCGAGCCCAGCACGTCCCCGTTCACGAACTTCACCCGCACATCCAGCGGCAGCGCCGTGTCGGGCGGCAGGGCGAAGGTCTCCTCCTGCGTCAGCGGCAGCAGGAAAGCCCCCTCGGAGGCGCTGTACTCCGCCTCGCCCGGATAGAGCTTCCGCAGCCGCCTCCCCAGGCAGAACTCCGCCGTGTCCACGTCGTCCACGGCCACCTCCTGCCCGCCGAGCAGCACGCGCACCGCCAGGGCGCACTCGTCACCCCGCTTTATCTTCAATACCATACCTCCCCCTTGTCCGGCCTCCTGCCGGTCATGAATTCTATGTAGCTCATGCCGCCGTCCTCCTCATAGCCGTCCTCCGCCTCCTCGCGCGGCGCCGCGGCCAGGCTGGAGCAGTAGTAGCGCAGCGCGTCCACCCTGTGCGTGGGCTCGTGCGGCTCCCTGGCGCAGTCGTTGGCGTCCCTCGGGTCCGACTGTATCTCCTTCAGGTCGTCTATGGTCCCCCGGCAGGAGCGGAATATCACCAGCCCCGGCCTCCCGTCGGGCCGCGCCCTCAGCGCCTCCTTTATCAGCAGATGCCCCTGCGCCCTGGCGTTCGGCGCGCGCGTTATGGGCACGCCGCACTCGAAGAAGATGTCGGCGATGGTCCTGCCTGTCTCCCTCTGCCGGCTCCACATGTCCGGCGGGGCGAAGGTGGCCTCTATCTCCTCCCCCGGCAGGGTGTGCAGCAGCATCTGCCTCGCGGCCTCCCCGGCCACCAGCCCCGGCGCGGCGTACTCCCTGTAGAGCCAGCTGCGCCCCTCGCCGTCCACCGCGAACCAGGCGCAGGCGAACATGTCCAGCCCGTAGTCAAATGCGCGGTAGCGCGTCCAGCTCTCCGGCAGGGAGAAGGGCTCCGCCGTGTGCGCGGCCTCGTCGAACTCGGTGAAGTAGTTCCCGCCCAGGGCCTCCCAGTCCCCGTAGCGGTAGGCCCTTCTCAGGTCCTCCGGCAGGGCGGAGAGCAGCCGCACATAGCCCGGCGAGCACCGCAGCAGCGCCGTGTTGTCCTCCACCGTGGCGGGTATGAACACATAGTCCTCCGGGTTCTCGTTCTCCTCGGGGTTCTCCCGGCCGGTTATGAACTGCCTGTCCACAAACAGCCTCTTCACCCAGCGGTGCCCCACGCCCCCCGGATTGCAGGTGAGATACATGCGCTTGGGGAAGTCGTTCACCCCCCTCAGCAGCGAGCCGAGGAACTGGAAGGCCCTCCAGGTGAACTGCGTGGCCTCGTCGATGAATATCCAGTCGAACTCCTGCCCGTTGTACTCGGCCTCAGACCTCCCCTCCGCCCAGTGCCCGAAGCGTATCAGGCTGCCGTTGGCGAAGTATATGCTCCTCCTCTCTGCGCTGTATCTGGCCAGCGAGGGCCGCAACGCCTGCCTCATGGGCTCTATCAGGTTGGACTGCAGCTCCCCGTAAGTCCTCCGCATCACCAGTATCCGTATCCCCGGGTAGTAATAGGCGCCCAGCAGGGCCTTGGTCCTCACGGCCCAGGTCTTGCCCCCGCCCTTGGCCCCGCCGTAGGCGGTGTAGAGCGCCCGGCTGGCGAAGAACTGCCTCTGCTTGGGGTTGGCCGTCCCCGGGTCCCAGACAGGCGGGCTGGGCCGGGCCCTCATTTGGCCGCCTCCGTCCCGCCAAGGCCCTCCAGGCGTATCACCAGCCGCCCGTCCCCGCTCTCGGACTCGTCCTCCCGCCTGAGCACGGTCATCAGCCCGGTCACCCCCGTGCCGCCGCGCGCCAGGCGGGACTCCAGCCACTCCAGCCGCCTCAGCCGGGCCCGCTCCAGCAGGTCCGCCGTGTCCTCCCGCGCGCACAGCTCGCGGTACTCCTCCTCGCCCGCGCCCAGGCGCAGCATCAGCCCCGCCTCGGAGGGGTACTTCCCCTCGGCCTCGCACTCGCCGAAGTACTCCCTTATCACGCGGGACACCCTTTCTCTTCTGCCCATCTCCTCCCCCTTTCGTCCACAGCTGTGAATATAATCAACTTACTTAACAAAATCAACCCCCAAATTAAAAAGCACCCCGGGCTGTTTTCCCCCTGGGGGCCGGGGCGCCTCCCCGCCGCCCGTCAAAAAGCACTGTCCCCCAATTCCTGTTGAAAAATCCCCCCGCATATAATATGATATTGCTGATATCCCCGCCGCCATAAGGAGGGCCGTTGATGAAGATAGAGTGGAAGACCTGCCTCCGCGTGGGCGTCAGCGCCTTCGCGCTGTTCCTGTGCATACACTACTGGGACGAATTCTCCTCCCTGGTGTCGCTGTTCGTCGGCGCGGCCGGCCCGCTGATAACGGGCTGCGTCATCGCCTACGTGGCCAACATACTCATGAGCTTTTACGAGCGGCACTATTTCCCCGCCTCCCGCTCCGCCGCCGTGGTCAAAAGCCGCCGGCCCGTGTGCCTGCTCTGCGCCTTTCTCACCGCGGCGGCCATAGTGGCCCTGCTGCTCTGGCTGGTGCTGCCCGAGCTGGCCGCCTGCGTGAGGCTGATAGTCTCTGAGGTGCCCGGCGCGCTCAACACCGTGGCCGAATGGCTGATGCAGACGGAGCTCTTCGCGGACTCCCGCTGGCTCACCGACCTCTTGGACGGCGTGAACTGGCGCGAGACCATCGCCAAGGTGATAGACCTGCTGTTCAGCGGCCTGGGCGGCACCGTCAGCCTGGCCGCCAACGTGCTCACCTCCGTGTTCTCCTCCGCGGTCAACCTGGTGCTGGGGCTCATATTTGCCCTCTACCTGCTCTCCGCGCGCGACGTGCTGCGCTCCCAGCTGGAGCGCCTGTCGAAGCAGTATCTGCCTCCCCGCTGGGCGGCCGGACTGCGCTACGTCCTCTCCACGCTCAACTCCTGCTTCCACAGCTACATTGTGGGCCAGTGCACGGAGGCCGTCATCCTGGGCGCGCTCTGCTCCCTGGGCATGACCATCTTCGGCTTCCCCTACGCGGGCATGATAGGCGCCCTGGTGGGCGCCATGGCCCTCATCCCCATAGCCGGCGCCTATGTGGGCGGCGGCGTGGGCTTCCTGCTCATACTGACGGTCTCCCCCCTCAAGGCCGTGCTCTTCGTGGTGTATCTCGTCATACTCCAGCAGCTGGAGGGCAATCTCATCTACCCCCGCGTGGTGGGCGGCTCCATCGGCCTGCCGGGCATCTGGGTGCTGGCCGCGGTCACCGTGGGCGGCGGCGTGGCCGGCATAACGGGCATGCTCTTCGCCGTCCCCCTCACCGCCGCGCTCTACCGCATGCTCAAGACCGACCTCCACCGCCGCGAATCCGCGGCCTGACCCCAACAAAATCGCTCCCCGGCCTCAGCCGGGGAGCGATTTTTCACTTGTGCGGCTCACACATACCAGAACCACTTCCACTCGTGCCAGAACTCCACTCTCCCCGCCGCCGACGCGCAGGCGGCAAAGCCCAGCAGCGTGAAGAGCAGCGCGGCGGCCAGGGATACCAGCGCCACCAGGCGCAGCCGCCTCCTCTTCTGCGGAGGTAGGACCGGCCATATGGGCAGTCCCGGCCGCGCCGCCCTGCCGGCGGCCCTGGCCATGGCGTTTGAGTGGAACCTGGCCCAGGCGCGGAAGCTCTGCCTGGCCAGCGCCGCGAAGTACACGGTCCCGCAGGCAAAGAGGACGCCCAGCGCCGCCAGCGCCAGCGCCACCACCGCCCCGCACCAGTAGGGCATGTAGGGCAGATATACCCAGGGCAGCTCCGAAAAGCCCGGTATCAGCAGGGCCAGCGCCAGCAGGGCGCCGGCGAAGGCCCCGCAGGCGAGCACCGCCACCCAGCTCCAGAGCAGGCAGAACAGCGAGAACACCAGTATGTCCGCGAAGCCCAGGGCAAAGCCCGTCAGGCCCCTCTGCGCCCCGCGCCCGCCGCCTCTCGCCTCCCCGCGCGCGGTGTCGAACTGCGCCGCTATCTGCGCCGGCTCGCCCAGCCTGGCCGCTATCTCCTCCTCCGAGTACCCATCCGCCAGCTTGCAGGCGAAGTGCTCGGCGTATTCGGCCAGTATGTCCTCGATGTCGTCCGCCCCCCGGCGCTTGAGCTCAGCCCTCAGGGCGGAGAGATACTCATTCCTCGTCATTTTTCTCGTCCTCCAGCAGTTTTTGCACCTCTGCGGCAAAGTTCAGGTAGTCCGCCCTCTCCCTCTCGTACTCCTCGCGCCCCAGCGAGGTCAGTTTGTAGTATTTGCGCGGCGGCCCCCCGCTCTCCTCCTGCAAATAGGTGGTCAGCAGGCCCTCGCCCTTGAGCTTCCTCAGTATGGGATACACCGTGCCGTCGGCTATGTCTATGCTGCGGGAGAGCCTCTCGGCTATCTCATAGCCGTACCTGTCCCCCCGCCCCAGCAGGGAGAGCACGCAGAGCTCCAGAACGCCCTTCTTGTACTGTGAGTTCATTTCCCGCCTCCTCGAATAATACTGTTCACCGTTGACTACTATATAATAACTAATAGTTTCGCATCTGTCAAGCCCCCTGGCGAAAAAAGAGGCCCGGAGGGCATGAACCCTCCGGGCCTCCGCGGCCGCCGCCGTCACTGTTCGTATATGCCCCCGCCGATGAACTCCCTCACCAGCGAGTCCGCCGCCACCGCGGCCTCGTCAATGTGGCCGAAGAGCTGCAGCGCCGGCAGCACGCTCTTGAGCTCCTCGTAGCGCTCTATGCCCTCCGGTATGGCGGAGAAGAGCTCCGTGGCCACGCTGTTCATCACCGGCAGCTCGTATTCGAGCGCCGTGTCCAGCATCAGGTTCGCCTTGTTCTTGAAGGGCGAGATGTAGAGCTTCTCCCCCCGGCGCACATTGGCCCACATGGCGATGGTCTTGGCCGGCTCATAGGCCCGGAAGAGCTTGTCGCGCACCGTGCGCCTCACCAGGCGCATCCAGGTGCCCTTGAACACCACCTTCCCCTCGAACTCCACGTTGGAGCGGGCGGAGATGTAGAGCTTGAAGGCCTCCGGGTGCCTGGCGGTTATCTCGTCGTTCAGCGCATGTATGCCCTCGAAGATGACTATCTCGTCCTTTTTCAGCTTCAGCGTCTTGGAGGGCTCCAGCACCCGCATCTGCCTGGCGAACTCGTACTTGGGCACGCAGATGCGCTCCCCGCGCGAGAGGGCGGTGAAGTGCTCGTTCAGCAGCTCCATGTCCAGGCACCTGGGGCTCTCGAAGTCTATGTCCCCCTCCCTCGTGCGCGGTGCCGTGGCCGGGTCCACCGTGCGGAAGTAGTTGTCCATGCTTATCGTGTAGGTGTGCACGCCCCGCTTGTCGAGCTCGGACTCTATCTTCTGCGCCGTGGTGGTCTTGCCGCTGCCGGAGGGCCCGGAGAGCAGCACTATGGGGCTCCTGCGCAGGTTTTCGCTTATCATGTCCGCCGCGCGCGATATCTTGCACGCGTAGTTCGCGTCGCTCTCGGCCATGAAGCCTGCCGGGTCCGCCACCGTGCGGTAGTTTATCTCCCTGAGGTCAAACGCCATAGAACTCAACTATCCTTTCCTTGTCCGCGCGCACGCTCTCGATGCCGTTTATGTACTCCTGCGGGTATTTGGGGGCGAAGAACCTCTCCAGCCGGCCCCCCGGCCCCACCAGCTTGGTGGAGCCCCCGGCCCCCATGGAGATTATGCCGCAGAGCTCCTCCATTATGCAGATGTTGTACAGGCTCTCCCGCCCCGGCAGGCTCCAGCCCACGTTCTCGAACCCCCCCGACATGTACTTCTGCCGGTAGAGGTAATAGGGCGAATAGCCCGCCGCGGAGAGCTCCCACATGGCCGCCGAGAGCATCCCGCCCACTTCCTCTGCCGTGGGCAGCGGCCCGCCCTCCAGGTGCAGCCGGGAGCCGCGCTTCATGGCCAGCGTGTGCACGGTTATGTTCTCCGGGGCCAGCCTCAGCACAGCCTCCAGCGTGGCCCCGAAGCCCTCCGCCGTGTCGGCCGGCAGCCCGGCTATGAGGTCCATGTTGACGTCGAAGCCGCCCACCGAGCGCACCAGCTCCAGGGCGTCCACTATGTCCTGCGCCGTGTGCCTGCGGCCTATGGCCTCCAGCACCCGGTCCGACATGCTCTGGGGGTTCACGCTCACCCGGCGTACGCCGTGCGCCCTCAGGGTCTCCAGCTTGTCGCGCGCTATGGTGTCCGGCCTCCCGGCCTCCACCGTGTACTCCCTGAGCGCCGAGAGGTCGAAGTTCTCCTCCAGACGCGCGCACAGCTCGTCGAGCTGCCCGGCGGAGAGCGTGGTGGGCGTGCCCCCGCCCATGTAGAGGGCCACCGGCCTCAGCGAGGCGCGGCGCACGGCCTCCGCCGTGGCCTCGATGTCCCGCCACAGGGCCTCGAGGAAGGGCTCGATGAGCCCCATGGACTTCTCCACCGCCTGGCTGACGAAGCTGCAGTATGCGCAGCGCGTGGGGCAGAAGGGTATGCCGACATACAGGCACACATCCCTCTCGCCCAGGCTCCTCTCCGCCTCCACGGAGGAGAGCGCCGCGTCCAGGCACAGCGCCGCCCGCCGCTGGGAGACATAGTACTCCCGCGAGAACCTCCCCCTCGCCGCCTGGGGCGAGAGCCCCTCGCGCAGGTAGGCCGCCATCAGCTTGGCCGGCCTCACCCCCGTCAGGCAGCCCCACTCGGGGTAGGGTATGCCGGAGGCGAGCGCCGCGCGGTAAAAGGCCAGCTTGACCACCCGGCCCGTGTAGCGCTCGCGCGTCACCTCGTCCACTATGCGGGAGCGGAGCACCGCAGCCTTGCCCCGGTAGCTCTCCCCGCCGCGCACCAGCAGGCAGGAGCAGATGAGCTTCTCGTTCCTCATCGCCACGTTTATCTCGCAGCGGTCACCCTCCGGCGGCTCCTGCGGGTACTCCGGCCGCTCGCCGGGGAAGAATGTCAGCAGCGCCTGTTCGGCGGGATACCGGCCGCAGCCGTTCAAATAGAGCTTCATACCACAGTCATGAGCAGCTCGCCCGCCTTTACCGTCCTGCCGGGCTCGATGAAGAGCTCGCCTATCTTCCCGTCCATCAGCGACACCACGCTGGTCTCCATCTTCATGGCCTCGATGATGGCCACCACCTGGTTGGCCTTCACCTCCTGCCCCGCCTTCACCGCCACCTTGGACACCATGCCCGGTATGGAGGCGCCTATCTGGCTCTTGTCCTCCGGGTCGGCCATGACGGTTTTCTGCGCGGTGAGCGCGGCGTGCGGGTCGGGCACCGCCACCTCGCGCCTGGCGCCGTTGAGCTCGAACTGCACGGTGCGCGTGCCGTCCTCGTTCCTGTCGCCCAGGCCCAGATACTTTATCACCAGGGTCTTGCCGTCCTCGATGTTTATCTGGTTGGTCTCGCCCACGGCGAGCCCGTTGAAGAACACATGGCTGCCCATGCGCATGATATAGCCGTACTCCCGGCGGTGCTCATAGTAGTCGCGCAGCACCTTGGGGTACATGGCGTAGGATATCAGCCCGCGCCGCGTGGGATTGGACGTGAGCTTCTCCACCTCTGCCCTCACGGCGTCCCAGTCCACCGGCGGCAGCAGCTCTCCGGGCCGGCAGCTTATGGGCTGCTCGCCCTTGAGCACCACGCGCTGCAAATCCTCGGGGAAACCGCAGGGCGGCTGGCCCATCATGCCCTTGAAGTAGCTCACCACGCTGTCGGGGAAGGCCAGGGAGCTCCCGCGCTCCACTATGTTCTCCGGCGTGAGGTCGTTCTGCACCATGAATATGGCCAGGTCGCCCACCATCTTGCTGGAGGGCGTCACCTTGATGATGTCGCCCAGCATGTCGTTCACCCGGCGGTACATCTCCTTCACGTCGTCGAAGCGGTGCCCCAGGCCCAGGGCCTCCACCTGAGGCTGCAGGTTCGTGTACTGCCCTCCGGGTATCTCGTAGCGGTAGATGTCGGTCACCGGCGTGCGCAGGCCCTTGTCGAAGCTCCAGTAGCGCTCGCGCACGTCGCTCCAGTAGTCGGAGAGCTTCTGCAGCCCCTCCGGGTCGAGCAGCGTGTCCCGCTCCGTGCCCCTCAGGGCCTCCACCAGGGAGTTTATGCTCGGCTGGCTGGTCAGGCTGGAGAGGGGCCCTATGGCGCAGTCCACTATGTCCACCCCGGCCTCCGCGGCCAGCAGATAGGCCGCTATCTGGTTGTCCGTGGTGTTGTGCGTGTGCAGGTGTATGGGCACGCCTATCTCGTCCTTCAGCGCCTTTACCAGCTTCTTGGCCGCGTAGGGCTTGAGCAGGCCCGACATGTCCTTCACGCATATGGTGTGCGCGCCCCTCCGCTCCAGCTCCTTGGCGAAGTCCACGTAGTACTTGAGCGTGTAGCGGTCCCGCTTGGGGTCGAGTATGTCCCCGGTGTAGCACACCGTGGCCTCCAGCAGCTTGCCGGTCTTGAGCACGGCCTCCATGGCGGTCTCCATGCTGGGTATCCAGTTGAGCGAGTCGAACACGCGGAAGACGTCTATGCCGCACCTGGCCGACTCGTCAATAAAGGCCCGCACCAGGTTGTCGGGATAGCTGGCGTAGCCCACCAGGTTGCTGCCGCGCAGCAGCATCTGGAAGGGTATGTTCGGTATGTGCTCGCGCAGCATGAGCAGCCGCTCCCAGGGCGACTCGTAGAGGAAGCGGTAGGCGGTGTCGAAGGTGGCCCCGCCCCACATCTCCAGCGAGAAGCAGCCGGCCATGAAGTCCGCCGTGCCGTCGGCCCCTTTCACCATGTCGCGCGTGCGCATTCTGGTGGAGAGCAGGCTCTGGTGCGCGTCGCGCATGGTGGTGTCGGTGACGAGCAGCCTCTTCTGGCCCATCACCCACTTGCTGACGGCCTCGGGGCCCTCGGTGTCCAGCAGCTCCTTCAGCCCGTCCCGCCGCGTTATCTCCCGCGTGGGCTGGGGGTAGCGCGGCGCGGAGTACTCCCTGTGCTCCGCGTCGGGGTTCGCCACCTGGATGTTGGCTATGTACCGCAGCACCCTGGTGGCCCTGTCGCGGCTCTCCTCGATGTCGAAGAGCTCCGGCGTCTCGTCTATGAAGCGCGTGTGGCACTTCCCGGCGATGAAGTCCGGGTGGTTGAGTATGTTGGTGACGAAGGAGATGTTGGTCTTGACGCCCCTCACCTGCTCCTCGTTTATGGCCCGGCGCGCCTTGCGGCACACGGCCTCAAAGGTGCGGTCCCAGGTGGTCACCTTGACCAGCAGCGAGTCGTAGTAGGGGCTGATGACGGCGCCGGCCGCCGCGTTGCCGCCGTCCAGCCGCACGCCGAAGCCGCCGCCGGAGCGGTAGGAGCTTATCTTCCCGTTGTCCGGCGCGAAGTTGTTCTTGGGGTCCTCGGTGGTCACGCGGCACTGTATGGAGTAGCCGTTTATCTGGAGGTCGCTCTGCTCGGCGAGCCCGATTTCCGGGTGGGAGAGGCTCTCGCCCTCGGCTATCAGTATCTGCGCGCGCACCAGGTCGATACCCGTCACCATCTCGGTCACCGTGTGCTCCACCTGTATGCGCGGGTTCATCTCGATGAAGTAGTGCCGGCCCTCCCGGTCCACCAGGAACTCCACCGTGCCGGCGTTCACGTAGCCCACGGCCTCGGCTATCTTCACCGCGTCGGCGCGCAGCCGCCCGCGTATCTCCTCGCTCACGCTCCAGGCCGGGGCGAACTCCACCACCTTCTGGTAGCGGCGCTGCAACGAGCAGTCCCTCTCCCCCAGGTGGCGCACGCAGCCGTGCTCGTCGGCCAGTATCTGCACCTCGATGTGCTTGGGCTCCACCAGGTACTTCTCAATGAAGATGCTGTCGTCGCCGAAGGCCTTGCGCGCCTCGCTGCTCACCAGCTCAAAGGCCGGCTCCACGTCCTCGTCCCGCTCGCACATGCGCATGCCGCGCCCGCCGCCTCCGGCGGCCGCCTTCAGTATGACGGGATAGCCGAACTCGCGCGCCTTTGCCAGCGCCTCCTGCGCGCTCTTCAGCGGCTCCGGCGAGCCGGGTATCACGGGCACGCCGCACTTCACGGCTATCTTCTTGGCCTCCAGCTTGTCGCCCATGCGCGCGAGCACGTGGCTGGGCGGACCTATGAACTTTATCCCCGCCTCCTCGCAGGCCCGGGCAAAGGCCGCGTTCTCGCTCAAAAACCCGTAGCCCGGGTGTATGGCGTCCACCCCCCGCTTCCTGGCCAGGGCGATTATCTCGTCTATGGCCAGGTAGGCGCCCAGGGGGCTCAGGTGCTCGCCTATCAGATAGGCCTCGTCCGCCTTGGTGCGGAAGAGGCTCATGGTGTCCTCCTTGGAGTATATGGCCAGCGTGCGCAGCCCCAGGTCGTAGCAGGCCCTGAATATGCGTATGGCAATCTCGCCGCGGTTCGCGGCCATCACTTTCTCAAATCTGCGTCCCTGCATATCTCGCTCCCCGTATGAAAATCTGGTTCCTCCGCCCGCTCACTTGCCCTCGGCCAGCTCGCGGCTGCGGCGCTTGTTGGCCTGGTAGCCCGCCCTCACCGCGGCCGGCAGGCCCATGGCGGCCATGGCGTTCACCGCCGCCTCCGTCGTGCCCTTTTTGCTCGTTATCCTCCGCCGTAGCTCCTCGGGGGGCACGTCCTCCAGCTCCAGCTGCCGCGCCGCGCCTATCAGCGTCTGCCTCGCCAGCAGCGCGGCCTTCTCCGGCTCCATGCCGTCCTCCACCGCCGCGTCGCGCAGGTTCTCCACCAGGAAGTAGATATA
>CALWYL010000054.1 GCA_944385765.1 uncultured Oscillospiraceae bacterium | reverse complement strand
GGCACCTGCCTCAACCGCGGCTGCATGCCCACGAAGGCCCTGCTGCGCTCCGCCGAGGTATATGAGGACGCCACGCACTCCGAGCATCTGGGCATCATCGGCCGCGACGTGGCCGTGGACTGGGCCCGGGTGCAGGCGAACCGCCAGAGCGTCAGCGACAAGCTCACCGGCGGCGTGCGCGCGCTGATGCGCATGAATAAAATCACAGTTGTGGAGGGTGAGGCCGCCTTTACAGGCCCCAAAACGGTAAAAGTGGGGGATAAATCCCTCACAGCGGACAAGATTATCATAGCGGTGGGGTCTTACCCCATAATCCCGCCCATCCCGGGGGTCAAGGGCTCCGCCGCCTGCATAGACTCCACGGGCGCGCTCACGCTCGACCACATACCCGAGAGCCTGCTGGTGATAGGCGGCGGCGTGATAGGCATCGAGCTCGGCAGCGTGTACCAGCGCTTCGGCACCAAGGTCACGGTGGTGGAGATGCTGCCCAAGCTGCTGCCGCTGATGGACGCGGAGCTCACGGGCATGGTGCAGGCCCAGCTTTCCGCCGCCGGCATGGAGATACTCACGGACTCCAGCGTCGTCTCCGTCACGGACACGGCCGCCGGCGCGGATGTGAAGGTCAAAACGCCCTCCGGAGAGCGCACCATCTCCGTGGAGAAGGTGCTCGTCAGCGTGGGCCGCGGGCCCAACACGGCCTCCCTGCAGCTGGAGAAGGCCGGTATAGCCGCCGAGAAGGGCTACATCCAGGCCAACGAGCACCTGGAGACCAATGTCCCCGGCGTCTACGCCGTGGGCGACTGCAACGGCAAGCTGATGCTGGCCCACGCGGCCATGGCCATGGGCGAGGCCGCGGCGGAGAACGCCATGGGCGGCAACTCCACCTTCAACCCGGACATGAGCCCCAGCTGCGCCTATGTGGGCCCCGAGTTCGCCTGCGTGGGCCTGACGGAGGAGCGCTGCCGCGAGCTCGGCATCGAGTGCAAGGTGGGCCGCTTCCCCACCAGCGCCAACGGCAAGAGCCTGGTCATGGGCGCCACCGAGGGCATGATAAAGGTGGTGGCCGGCGCGAAGTACGGCGAGATTCTGGGCGTACACATCCTGGCGCCGCACGCCACCGACCTCATCGAGGAGGCCGCCCTGGCCATCCGCCTGGAGGCCACTATCGACGAGCTGGTGGACACCATACACTGCCACCCCACCGTGGCGGAGGGCCTGCGCGAGGCCGCCCTGGCCGCGGACAAGCGCGCCGTGCACATACCCAATAAAAAATAAGGAGTGATACACTTGCTCGAGGCAGCATTCATATTCATCGCCCCCGGGGCCGACCCGGCGGTACACCGCTCCACGGTGTCCACCCCCGGCGTCAACCTCACCTCCATCGGTGTGAGCACCTATGAGCAGGGCGTGGCCGCGGCCGTGGAGATGGCCGACGCCGGCTGTACCGCCATAGAGCTCTGCGGCGGCTTCGGCATCCGCGGCACCTGCCTGGTGCAGGAGGCCGTCAAGGGCAGGGCCCGCGTGGGCGCCGTCCGCTTCGACACCCATCCGGGATTGGAAAACAAGAGCGGCGACGAGCTCTTCTGAGCCGTCCTGCCCGCGAAAAAAGGGCGTGATGCGCATGCGCATCACGCCCTTTCCCTGTCCATCACGGGGGCCGCCTCCCCGGCAGAGGCTAAAACTCGTACCGGACTCCATGCGAGAGCAGCAGTCCATCCGTCAGCTCCACGCGGAGAATCACGGTGTCGGCGCTGCCCAGGTCGTTGTGCCCGTTATCTATCCAGCTCTCAAATGCCTTTCGCAGTTTCCCGGCAATGGCGCGGTTTTCTTCCGCCCCCCAGGGGCCCAGGCAGGCGGCGCGGCCGTGCGCCGTGAACCATTCGCCGGCTATCGCGACGGCGGGATTGTCCTCTATCTGCCTCATCTTATTCGAGAGCGCGTATGTGACGATGTAGAACGCGCCGTTTTCATAGTAGGCGTTTACATACCTCACATGGGGCACTCCATTCGCCGAGGTCGCCAGGGCGATAACCGTATCCTTTCCAAATCTGTCCGCCATTATTTTTTCGGCCTCTCCGTCCGGCTTTTTCACTGATCCGCCTCCTCTGCGCATCACATTCTGCCGCTTTTATCGCCGGCGCCCCGCGCCCGCGCGCGGCCCCTCTCAGTCATAGGCTATGAGTATGGACGCCGGCTCAGCGGAATAGCGGGTGAACACCGTGCCGCCGCGGCCGCTCTCCCGGGCGGTCCAGCCGGAGGACTCCGTGCCGGCCGGCGCAGAGGTCTCCACCTCCATCATCCCGCCCTCCGTGAATATCACCGAGGCCCCGCCGGCGTGGACGGACACCGTCGCGGGCAGGTTTACCCGCGTGATGTGCGCCTCCGGGGCGCTCCCGCCCTCGGCCTCATACACGCGCACCGGCCTGTTCAGCCCCAGATAGAGCTCGTTGCCCTCGCGGCGCCACACGTCGGCGTCCACCTCCAGCTCCAGCCCGCCCAGGGCCTCGCCCAGCGAGAGGCGCACCCCGCAGGCCGTCTGGTACTCCCCGGAGTAGAGCGCCTGCGTGTTGGTCACGCCCGTGCCCACCAGCTCCAGGTCGAAGCGGCTGGAGCTGTTCGACATGACGTCCACCCGCAGGTTGGCCGCCGCCGCTATGGAGTACATCAGCTGGTCCTCCATCACGAAGCTGTAGCCGTACTCGCGCCTTATCTCCTCCGCGGCGGCCACCTTCTCCGGCAGCCCGCCCTCCCAGAGCTCGGCGCTCAGCAGCAGCGGCAGGCCCAGCGAGCCCGCGGTCTCCGCCCAGGCGTCGTTCTCCAGCACGCCGGAGTTGTCGAAGAGCAGTATGGTCCTCTCGCCGCCGCGCGTCAGATAAAAGGGCAGGTTGAGCACGTCTCCGGCGCCGTTTTCCGTGAACTCCCCTCCCAGGCCGGCGCACCAGAGCATGCCGCCGTCCCAGAGGCTGAGGAAGGTCTGCGCGGGCTCTCCCGACTGTGAGGGCAGGCCGTGCAGCCCCGCCCCCAGCTCGCCGTAGGCCAGGCCATAGGAGCGCATGGCCTCCAGATGCGCCCCCAGCTCATAGCTCTCCCGCTCCGCGGAGGGCCCAAACCCGGCGTAGAAGTGCAGCCCCAGGTAATAGCCGCTGCCTGTTATGGCGCCCAGCTGCTCGAGCAGCTCCCCGCGGCCGGAGAAATACCCGCTGTCTATGGGGTAGGCCATGCCGTACTCCAGGCTGCCGCAGATGAGGTCGTCGTGCCCGTCGCCGTCCAGGTCGGCAAAATACGGCGCGCAGTTCTCGCCGAACTTCGCGTGGTAGTTGCCGTCGGCGTTCTGCTCGTCGAGCTCTATGCAGCCGGCGGAGGAGAAGCCCCCCTGGCCGTCGGACACCAGTATCGCCACATATCCCTCTGCCGTGCCCAGGGCGAGGTCGGTCAGCCCGTCGCCGTTCATGTCGTGCGCCCTGGGGGCGAGCCAGTCGCCCTCGAACCCAAAGACGCTTATTTCCACCGGTTCCGCGCCGAAGCCCCCGCCGCTGCCGTAGACCACGGAGAGCGTTCCGCAGTCCGAGCCCAGTATCAGGTCCGCCGCGCCGTCGCCGTCCAGGTCCGCCAGCTCCGGCAGCACGCGCCCGTCAATGTCCGTCTCGCAGAAGAGCTCCCGCCCGCCGAATCCACCCTCCGCCAGGCCGCGGAAGAGGTATATGCAGCCGTCCGAGGCCCCGCAGAGGATGTCCGCCGCGCCGTCGCCGTCCACGTCGGCCAGCAGCGGCGCCGCCGCGCCGGGGACGCTCAGTTCCCCGCCATCCGGCGAGGTCAGCACCTCCGCCCCGCCCACGATGAGCCGGCCGTCATAGCCCTCGCCGTAGAACACGCGCAGCTTCCCGTCGGCGGAGCCGACCAGGAGGTCTGTCTTGCCGTCCCCGTCCAGGTCGGCGGCGCAGGGGTAGGCCCCGGCGCCGAGCCCGGAGGGCTCCAAATAGCCCCCACTGTCCGGGAACTCCGCCAGGGTCAGCCACGCCCCCTCCGACACCACGTGCGTGCCGGCGCAGTAGCTGTCCTCATAGAGGTCCATCCCGAGCGAGAGCAGCGAGCCGTCCCGGGAGAGCAGCGTGCTCACGCTCTCCGCGCGCAGTCCGCGGGTGTACACGCTGCGCGCCAGCGAGTAGCTGGGCGCCTGGCCATAGTCCAGGCACAGCTCCGCGAACTCCTGCGCCGAGCGCGCGCTTATGGAGCTGGAGTCCTCCAGCGCGGCCTGCCAGCTCATGGCCGCCGCCCCAAAGGGGCCGTACACCCGCCACAGGGCGTAGCCCTGGGTGCGCTTGGCCACGAAGGCCGCGAAGGCGCACTCGAACAGCCTCTCCGCACCCAAATCGGTGTCGTTCAGCTCGCCGCTGCCACCGCGCTGCACCAGGGAGGTGCCGGAGAGGGAGTAGTCCCCCGGCAGCAGGGCGGAGGCGAAGCAGACGTAGCCCTCGCCGTATACGTTCACGGCGGCCAGGGCCAGTCCGTCATATACCGCCAGGGGCACCGCCGTGGAGGGCTCCAGGCCGTAGCCCAGGCGCAGCGCGCCCGCCTCGGCGTACTCGCCGAGCAGCCCGATATAGCTGCGCAGTATCTCCTGCATCTCGGAGAGGTCCTCCCCGGCGTCCGGATACTCGGCCTCCCGCGGGAAATCCGCGAGCTCCCTCACGTCCTCCGCGCCCAGGAAATCCCCCTCAAAGAAGCCGTAAAAATCGTTGGTCAAAAAGACTCCGCCCCCGGCGGACACGAAGTCCACCACGGCCTCGCGCACGCCCTCCGCCCCGGCGGAGGAGATGACGCTCACGTCCGGGTAGAGGAGGTCGTAGCCCTCCAGGGAGAACTCGCCGGAGATATCCACGGCCTCGGCCGTGAAATTCAGCAGCAGGGGCTGCGAGAGGCGGGAGTAGAGGTCCTCCCAGCTGCGGGTCCCCGCCGTCCCGTCGTAGAGCACGGCCGCGCGCAGCACGTTCTCCGAAGCCTCGGAGGAGCTGAGCGTGAGCTCCGCCGGCGGCAGCGTCCCCGCCTCCGGCGTCTGTGTCTCGTCGCCGCCCCCGTGGTGGAAGAAGGGCGGCTCTATGTCGCCGCAGCCGGTCAGCAGCCCGGCCGTCAGGCATATGCAGAGTAATATGGCGGCTGTCCTTTTCAAAATCATCTCGCCTCCGGCGCCATGGTATGAGGTGATTTTACCACAGCAGGCCGCCCATTTCAACGCGCGGATTCCGTCCTCCACGCCCCGGCCCTCCGTGGGCCTGCCCTCCGCCCCCGTCTGCGCCTCCCCGAGCGGGAATTCGGCGGGATGGAGGCCGGCGGGCAGCCGTCCGCCCTTGCATCCCCGGCCGCGGCGTGATATATTTTAATGTATCCGGCAGCGCGTCCGGAAAGCGTTCATGCGGAGGTCGTTTTTATGAAAGACTACGGGGCGGAATTGGAAAAGCGCGTCGCCTTCATCCGCGGCGTGCTGAGGGACAGCCGCGCGCGCGGCATAGTGTTCGGCAACTCCGGCGGCAAGGACAGCGCCCTGGTGGGCATACTCTGCAAGGCCGCCTGCGAGGACACCGTGGGCGTCATACTCCCCTGCGCCAGCCGCCGCAACTACGGCATGGACAGGGACGACGGCCTGGAGGTGGCGGAGAAGTTCGGCATAGAGACCCGCCTGGTGGACCTCACCCCGGCGCGGGACGCCCTCATAGCCTCCCTGGGGGAGGCCGTGGAGCTCACCGACATGGCCGTGGCCAACATAGCCCCCCGCCTGCGCATGACGGCGCTCTACGCCATCGCCCACGCCGAGGGCCGCGTGGTGGCCGGCACAGGCAACGCCAGCGAGGCCTACGTGGGCTATTTCACCAAGTGGGGCGACGGGGCACACGACTTCAACCCCATAGCCGACCTCACGGTGACCGAGGTGTACGAGTTTCTGGAGTATCTGGGCGCGCCGCGCTCGGTGATAGACAAGGCGCCCTCCGCCGGCCTCTTCGAGGGCCAGACGGACGAGTCCGAGATGGGCGTGAGCTACGCGGACATAGACGCCTACCTGGCCGGCCGGCCCGTCGGAGGGCGTGAGCGGGAGATAATAGAGCGCATGCACGCCGCCAGTGAGCACAAGCGGCGCGGCATCGCCCGCTACGGCGATTAGGCCGGGACTGAATACCGTGCGGAGCGGACGGCTGTCCGCTCCGCCTTTTTATGTCCGCATCCGGAGGGCGGCACAGTTCGCAAATTGTTTGACAAACTGGTCACTATATACTATAATTTTAAATACAAATTGGCGGCTATTGTGCATTAATTGGCCATGGCCGTGTCATGTGTTTGTCAAATACATAGAGGGGGCTGTAAATTGAAGGATTTAAGACACCTTATCTACTTTGAAAACCTCCTGCAGGAGGCCAACAACGAGCTGGTCTCGCAGGCGGTGGACGAGGGGAAGCTCGCTCTGGGGTATAACTGCTACTATATCCCCGAGGTGCTGCTGAACCTGCCCGGCTGTTTCTCCAGCCGCCTGCGTGCCCCGCGCTGCCAGTCGGCCGACGTGGCCACCTACTACATGACCAACCGCAACTGTCCCTATGTCCGCTCCATCCTCGAGCGGGCCATCGAGGGCGGCTACAACTACCTCAGCGCCCTCTTCGGCGCCGAGGGCTGCGCCGCCATGGAGAGGATGGAGGAGCACTTCTTCCTCCTCAACCCCGTGAAGAACGACAGATTCTTCGTCACGATTATCGACCCCCCCATGAAGGAGGACCAGACCTCCCTCGACTACTACAAGGCCCAGCTCAAGCTCAAGGTGGTGGACGCCATGCACGAGAAGCTTGGGGTGGACACCTCCGAGGAGGCCATGCGCCAGGCCGTGGCCGAGTTCAACGAGCTCTGCGACATCATCACCGAGATAGGCAATTTCCGCAAGCTGCCGAACCCGCCCATCACCGGCTACGAGTTCCACGTCATACAGCTGGTGAGCCAGGCCTGTCCCCACTACCTGATACTCCCCTATCTGCGGGAGACCCTGGAGGAGATAAGGACCCGCGAGCCGGAGCCCAAGTTCCCCTTCCGCGCCCGCATCATCCTCGCCGGCAGCGAGATAGACGACCCCGACTTCACCAAGCTGGTGGAGAGCTGCGGGGCCATGGTGGTGGCCGACCGCTACTGTTTCGGCTCCTTCCCCAGCCGCGAGCGCATAGAGATTGCCGAGGGCGAGACGGCCTTCGAGGCCATCGCCAGGCACTACCTGCACTGGAACCAGTGCGCGCGCTTCATGGCCGGCGACAAGATAGACCAGCGCCACACCGAGCTCAAGCGCCTGGTGGACGAGTTCCAGGCCGACGGCGTGGTGTACGAGAGCATGAAGTTCTGCGAGTTCTGGAGCTACGAGAAGGTCCTGGCCTCTCACGTGCTGCAAAACGAGCTGGGCGTGCCCTGCTGCACCATAGAGAAGGAGTACGCCCTGGGCTCCGTGGGCCAGCTCCGCACCCGCTTCCAGGCCTTTGTGGAGAGCCTGGAGATTAAGCAGATTCAGGCAAAGGAGGCAGGCAGATGAAAAACCCCGTCACGGCGTTCATCGACAAGAAGCTAAAGAAGCTCGACCCCCTCTGGCAGGCGGAAAACGGCGTCGGCGGCCAGCGCGTCCGCTTCCACGACAAGACCGGCATAGCCAAATACCGCGAGTGGCGCGGCGTGCACGACACGATGGTGGACTACCTCGCCTGGCTCAACAACCTCAAGAGCATGGGGCTCATGGTGGCCATGGCCCCGCTGCCCGTGCTCAAGGGCATCTGGGAATACCGCTGGATGGGCTCCTACCTGGGCACCTTCGCCTTCATAGACCGCCTCTATCAGGGCTACCGCGGCCCCGAGCTGAAGATAGCCCACATGCACATGCACGCGATAGTGCAGAGCCTGACCAAGAAGATAGCCCTGGTGCTCTCCAACGACCGCCGCCTGGGCGGCGGCCCGCTCACCGACAGGATGGTGCCCATGGACGAGGTGCTCCCTCCCCTCTTCATGGCCGGCTTCCCCAACCTGATTCCCATCCCCCTGCAGACCCTGCCGGAGTTCATCATCTGCGACATCGACCAGCAGCTGGAGCCCTTCTACATCGACGTGGCCGAGAGCTTCGGCCTGGCGGCCGACGTCTGCTCCCGCTGCGCGGCGGAGACCGGCGTAACCTTCAACGACGACTTCCCGCTCATCGGCAAGGCCTTCCTCTCCACCAACATGCCCTGCAACGCCAGCGAGGCCACCAGCATGTTCCAGCGCCGGCGCATAGACCTGCCGGACTTCCCCGTGACCCTGGCCATGATTCACAACGAGCCCGGCGCTCACCCCTACTCCACCCAGATGCTGAGGGACGCCATCAAGTTCATCGAGGAGGAGTACGGCGAGAAGTACGACTGGGACGCCCTGTTCGCGCGCGCCAGGCACATGAACGAGCAGAACACCATAGAGCTGGAGAAGTGGGACTTCTTCAAGACCGACTACTCCCCCCTCAGCGGCATATCCGAGACGCTCTACCGCCTCTACGGCTGGGCCAGCGTCAACGGCCAGGAGGACTACTTCACCAAGGTCGACCGCAAGGTGATAAAGATTATGCGCCGCTGCTACGAGAAGAAATACCTCCCCTTCGGCGGCAAGACCCGCCACAGGGCCTTCCTCTGGGGCCCCAGCGCGGTCTATTACACCGACTTCCCCACCTGGACGCAGAACTGCTGGGGCATCACCATCGTCCTCAACATGGACTCCACCATGGGCCACAACATGATAAGCACCACGGACCCCGAACAGGCCATAAAGGACCTGGCGGAGTTCTCCGAGAAGGGCGTCATGCGCCACCACGCCGTGGGCGGCTGGGACAATGTCAACGCCGTCTGGGACTGGGCCAAGAGGTTCAACTGCGACATGGTGCTGATGAACGACAACGTCGCCTGCAAGGGCATGAACGGCGTACACGCCATGATGGAGGAGCAGGCCAGGGAGCTGGGCTTCCACTTTATCTTCGTGGAGCACGACCTGGAGGACTGCCGCACCATCTCGCGCCGCGACATGCGCAACTGCGTGAACAGCTACATGTCCGTCGTGGCGAACGAGGAGCCGCTCGACCCCACCCTGGTGGATTTCGACGACTCCGAGGCCTGGTGAGAAAGGACTGGTGTAAAATGAAAAAGAAACTCTGCGGCATACTGCTGAAGCTCGCCCTGGTGCTCTTCGGCGCCTTCCTGGCCACGTTCACGGTCTACATGTTCAACCTGGAGAACAAGCTCATCTACTACGTCATAAGGCCCTTCCTGAACAAGCACTACGACAGCCAGAAGCGCGACCGGCGCATAGTATAGGCAGTCGTCACAGGCACCCAGCCCCTCGCCCACCCCGGCGAGGGGCTTTCTCTCCGCCGAAATTTCCACTATCTCTATATTCCCCAAATTTTATACAAAAGTATTGCAATTTGCTGCATTATCTCTTAAACTTATATTAAAGCATTATTCTGATAGCGACTTTGCTATATAAATCTTCTACTGCGATTGACGATTTTGAGCAATCTCAAGCGCACCCAAGGAGCTGTAGCCATGCAACAAGATGATATTATGAAGATGTTGGAATCGGTCATCACGGGGTTCTCTTATATTTTGGGCAGTGACACCGAGATAGCTTTGCATGACCTGAAAAAGCGTGAATTATATGCCATTGTAAATGGCTATATCACCGGAAGAGAGTCCGGCCATAAAATGCACCCTTCGGTATACGACACCGTTTTGGAAATGGCACGGGAGAACAATTATGTCATAGGCTATTCCAGCCATACTCCGTCTGGCGAAGATCTGCGTGTCTCCCACATCGTGATCAACGGCGAAGAAGGCGAGCCCGTTGCCCTGATTTGTATAAATCAAAAGATTGAGAAATTGAAGGAATTCCGCGACATGATCGACTCGATGATTAAATGCACTTCCCTAAAGGAGACGCGCAGCCAGATAGTTTCCGACGTCTCTCCTGAGCAGAACTACATCCAGAATGTGGCGCGCCAGGTGCTGCTGGATGTCATCGAGAAATCAAAGCCCTCTCTGCTGGATTCAAAACAGGATAAGATAAGGATATTGGAAGAGCTGGAGAGAAAGGGCTTTTTCTCCGTGAAAGATGCCGCCCCGGCGGTGTGCAAGATGCTGTCCATTTCTCAGGCCACTCTCTATAACTATCTCCGGGAGATCCGCAACGCCAACATATTCGACGAATAGACGGCGCACCGTTTCGCGGGAGGGATGGTCGATGCCTCCGCTTTCCGGCCAGTACCTTCAGGTCTTTTGCTGACAATCAAAAAGAACAGCCGCCACAGACATATTCTGCGGCGGCCGCTTTGCGTTTGCCAATATTTACACGCCAGATGCCGAGGTCTCTCCGGTCGTCTGAGAAAGCACACCGCGCCGGCGCCAGGCCGTGCGCTACATATGGGAAGATGAAAATGGTCAGGTATTGCCTGTGCAATACCTGACCATTAATCTGCTTATCAATTGAGTTGGCACCGGGCCCGGGTTTATCTCTTACAGCAGCTCCATTGCGCGGTAGATGAAAGTTATTATCTCGGCGCGGGTGCAATTGAGGTGCGGGGAGAAGGCGGTGGGAGAGGTGCCGGTGGTGACTCCGTTCTCCACGGCCCAGAGCACGGCGCCGCGGAAATAGGCGTCCTGCGGCACGTCGGTGAAGGGGCAGTATGAGGTGTACGCCGGAGGGCAGCCCGCCGCGCGGTAGAGGAATGTGAGGACCTGGGCCCTGGTGCAGATGCCGTCCACCCCGAAGAGCCCGGGCTCAATGCCGGTGGTCACCCCGCTGCCCACGCCCCAGAGCACGGCCTCGTGGCAGTAACTGCCCACCGGCACGTCGGCAAAGGGCGTGGCTGTGGCCAGGGTCTCCGGCCGCCCCAGGGCGCGCCAGAGCAGAGCCAGCGCCAGACCGCGCTGGCAGGGCTCGCCGGGCAGCAGCTCGCCCTCTATGAGGCCCGCCGTTAATCCCTCGGATGCGGCCCAGAGGGCGCTCTCGTAGTACCAGTCCCCGCTGTCCACGTCGGAGAATATGCCGCCCTCCAGCAGCGTCAACTCCGCGCTGTCCTCAAGGCGCACGTAGAGCCAGTCGCCGTCGGCGCTCTCCGGCTCCAGTATCCGCACGTCTCCGCCGCCGTAGTCCACCCTCACTGCGGCGCAGTCGTAGACGGCCGGCAGGCGCACCAGGGCGCCGCTCGTCCTCCGGGGCAGCTCGGCCTCGGCCTTCAGCAGCCCGTCGCGGCCGGTGGAGGCGCTGACCTTGACTCCGCGGGCGGTCTCCTCTGAGAAGTCGACATTGCCCCTGTCGTCCACCTCCAGGCTCCAGCCGCTGCCGTCGGGAGATGTGACGGAGCTGCGCTCGAGCACGCCGGGCACGCGCTCGGTGACGGTCTTGGCGCCGTCGGCGTCTGTCTCGGTGACGGAGGTGCTGCCGTCCGGATTCTCCACGGTCTCGGTCATGGCGCCGCTGCCGTCGGTGACCACGCTTATCCTGGTGCCGTCGGGCCGCCGGAGGTGTACGGAGGAGCCCTCGCCCTCCTTCTCAAAGGCCTCGCGGTAGGAGCCGTCGGCGAGCAGCTCCACGGTGTGCACGCTGCCGTCGGCGGAGGTGGTCTCGGTGCAGGTGGCGCCATTGGGATAGGATGTGGTGACCGTGACGGCGCCGGTGTACGAGTCTATGACGGTGGTGACGGCCGTGCCGTCAGGCTTTATGACCGTGCCGGGCTCCGGTTCTGGCTCAGGTTCCGGTTCGGGCTCCGGCTCGGGTTCGGGCTCAGGTTCCGGTTCAGGTTCGGGTTCAGGTTCGGGTTCGGGTTCAGGTTCCGGCTCGGGTTCGGGCTCGGGCTCTGGCTCAGGTTCGGGTTCCGGTTCCGGTTCCGGCTCGGGCTCGGGTTCCTCGCCGTGGAGGGTGACGGAGTAGACATCGGAGAGGGCCTCGCCGCCCGCGCCCAGCACGCGCAGCCGCACCTCGTACTCGCCGGCAGCCACGCCGGCGGTCTGCCACAGGCCGCTGATGGCCAGCTGGGATATCTCCAGCTCCTGCGAGGACCATCCTCCGCCGCCCGTGGGGCGCCACTGTATCCAGGCGTACGCCACCTCCCCGCTCACATAGGCACTGACGCGTATTTCGCTCCCCTGTTTCCAGTCGCCGTAGAAGCTGTTGACGCCGTATATCTCCAGCGGCCTGGCCTCGGCAATCTCCAACCGGGCCGTCTGCGAGCGGTTGCCGGCCAGGTCCACCGCCGTCAGCTCAAACACGTCCCCCGGCGCGGTCTCCGCTGCGTGGCTGCGCGTGTCCGGCTCCAGGTATGAGACGGCGGAGCCGTTGTGCCTCAGCTCGAAGTGGCCCAGGTCCTCGTCCGCGCAGGCCCACGAGAGGGCGCCGTCCCCGTCGCAGGAGAAGCCGGTGATTGCCGGGGCCACGGAGTCCACACAGACGGAACATGAGATGTCGATAACTGAGCCGGAGGAGCCGCTGAGCGCCAGCTGCCAGACGCCGTCCGGTATGCCCTCCAGGACCACCTCAAAGCCGCCGTCGGACCCCGCCTGGGCCGCGGCCGACACGCCTCCGGCGGAGGCGGTCACCGTCTCGCCGGGGGCGGCCGAACCGCGCAGAATGAGGCTCTCGCCGGCGCCGAGATATTTCGTCCCGCCGTCGCTCCAGCCCTCCAGGGAGATGGTGCCCGCGAGCTCAACCCAGTAGGCGGAGGAGTAGAGCGCGCCGCCGCCGTAACGTATCACCAGCGGCCCGCCGGCGGGTTCGGACAGAGTGAAGCGCAGTGTGCCGCCCTCCTGGCTCAGAAATACCGCGTTCAGGTTAGACTCAACGCCGAACTCGTCCAGAGTTGCCCAAGAAAAAAAGCCGGGGTCGCCGTTCCAGTTGGCGAGCTCCAGCTCTAAGGTCTTATTTTCGATTATCCTGGCCGCAGTGAGCACGGGCTCCCGAGTGACGGTGAACTGGGCCAGGTAGGTGTTGACGGTGGAAGATTCCGCGTAAATCCCGTAAGTGCCCTCCGCGAGCCCGTCCGGTGCAAGCAGCGGCCCCGGAAGCAGGGGAGAATTGGTGTCCGGCACTTGGAATTCCCCCGTCTCCGCCACGACTTTGAGGAAGTCGTCCTGGACGATGAGCTTCGTGGCGCCCTCGACGGTGCCGTCGTTCTCAAACCGGGGCAGGGCCGCCTCGGTGGCGCCGGCCGGCGCCCACACTCCGGTGAAACCGTCCTGCTGCAGCCAGAAATCCCAGCAGCCGTCCTCGCCTATGGGCAGGGTGACGGCGCCGGACTCGTCCGCCAGGGCACCGGTAGAGGCGCCCAGCGCCAGCAGCGCGCAGAGCATGATGGGCAGCAGCGCCCGCTTGCACAGCTTCTTCATATTTTTTCCTCCCAAATTATATTTACACAGGCTTTTTTTGTGGCGCCTGTGCAGAGTTTGCTGGAGAGATATTCCAGCTATTACAGGCATACTAGCACAAGAAGCGAAACTTATCTCACCCAATTGTGCACATTTTATAATTTTTTAGAAAAAATCTGCTGTTGGGGATCTGGTTTGTACCTATCGCCGTACAAATATTTATTGAGGGGGAGGTGACAACATGAAGAAAGCGCTGG
>CALWYL010000053.1 GCA_944385765.1 uncultured Oscillospiraceae bacterium | reverse complement strand
CCCGTTTCTTTCCCACACAGGGAAAGAAATGGGGTGGATTTGTCCCGCGCAGGCCCCTCTCCGCGCAAATGGCCATGCAGTTTCCATTATGTCATTTACAAGCATGGTGGACCTGTGGTAAAATACGACGATGCGGGTTTTTCGGGAGGTATTGATATGAACTGGTTCTGGTTCGCCATCATCGCGCTGCTGTGCTGGAGCGGCTCCGACTTCTTCTCCAAAGTCGGCTGCGCGGATGCGCGGGACAAGTATTCACATCTGAAAATGGTCATCGCCGTGGGCGCCGTCATGGGCCTGCACGCGGCCTACGAGATATTCATCGGGGGTACGGAAATCTCCTGGCAGGTCATCTGGACCTATCTGCCCGTGTCGCTGCTCTACATCCTCTCCATGACCATGGGCTACGTGGGGCTGAGGTATATAGAGCTCTCCATCTCCTCGCCCATCTGCAACAGCTCCGGCGCCCTGGTGGCCGTGGCCACCATCATAATGAGCGGCGTCGCCGGCATGAACGGCTGGCAGCTGGCCGCCATCGCGCTCGTCTGCTGCGGCGTGATAGGCCTCGGCGTGGCCGAGATGACCGAGGACGAGGAGCTGCGCCGGGCCAGGCAGGAGAAGGGCAGGTGGCAGTACGCCAAGAACTGGAAGGCGCTGCTGCTGCCGGCGGCCTACTGCGTGCTGGACGCCGCAGGCACCTTTGCCGACTCGCTGGTGCTGGAGACGCTCAACGAGGACAGCGCCAACGTGGCCTATGAGCTGACCTTCCTGGCGGCGGGGCTGTTCTGCCTCGTGTTCCTGCTGTCAAAGCGGCAGAGGTTCGCCCTGCGGGCCGAGGCGCCGAAGTACACGGGCGCCATATTTGAGACCGCCGGGCAGTTCGCCTACATATACGCGCTGGCGGACACGGAGCATGTGGCCATGAGCGCGCCCATCATCTCCGCCTACTGCGCGGCCAGCGTGCTCTGGAGCAGGCTGTTTTTGAAGGAGCGGCTGAGCTGGAAGCATTACCTGGCCATAGCCGTCACGGTGACGGGCATAGTCATCATGGGCGTGTTCGACGCCTGAGAAAATTTACAATTGCCCACTTTTAATGCGGGGACGAACATATTAAAATCTTAAAGGGGTGTGCCCAATGGGAGCAAAGCCGAAGTATGAGCGGGTGCTGCTGAAGATAAGCGGCGAGGCGCTGGCGGGAGAGCGGAGGAACGGGCTCGATTTCAGCGTCATCTCCGAGGTCTGCCGCGCGGTGGGCAGATGCGTGGAGCTGGGCGTGCAGGTGGGCGTCGTGATAGGCGGCGGCAACTTCTGGCGCGGCGTCAAGGACGGCGAGGGCAAGATGGAGCGCACGAGGGCCGACCACATGGGCATGCTGGCCACGGCGATGAACTGCCTGGCCGTGGCGGACGTGATGGAGCAGCAGGGCATAGAGGTGCGGGTGCAGACGGCGATAGAGATGAGGCCCATAGCGGAGCCCTATATCCGCCTGCGGGCCATGCACCACCTGGAGAAGGGCCGCGTGGTGCTCTTCGGCTGCGGGACGGGCAGCCCGTTTTTCTCCACGGACACGGCGGCGGTGCTGCGCGCGGCGGAGATAGGGGCCGACGCCATACTGCTGGCCAAGAACATAGACGGCGTTTACTCCGCGGACCCGCGGCTGGACGCGAGCGCCGTCAAGTATGAGGCGATAACTTATGACGAGGTGCTCGCGCAGCATCTGGCCGTGATGGACACCACGGCCACCAGCCTCTCGATGGACAACGAGATACCCGTGATAGTCTTCGCGCTCAAGGAACCGGAGAACATTGTCCGTGCCGTAATGGGCGAAAAAATCGGCACGGTGGTTACAAAATAAAGGAGGATACGAAAATGGCCAAGGGATATGAAGAATTTGAATCCAAGATGAAGAAGACCGTGGAGCTGCTGAGCACCAGCTTTGCCTCCGTGCGCGCCGGACGCGCCAACGCGGCGGTGCTCGACCAGATACAGGTGGACTACTACGGCACGCCCACGCCCATACAGCAGATAGCCACCATATCCACGCCGGATCCCCGCAGCCTGCTGATACAGCCCTGGGACGGCTCCACGCTCAAGAGCATCGAGAAGGCCATACTGGCCAGCGACCTGGGCATCAACCCGCAGAACGACGGGCGCAGCATAAGGCTGGTGTTCCCCCAGCTGACCGAGGAGCGCCGCCGCGACCTGGCCAAGCAGGTGAAGAAGTACGCCGAGGACGCCAAGGTGGCCGTGCGCAACGTGAGGCGCGACGCCATGGACAAGTTCAAGGCGCAGAAGAAGAGCTCCGAGATGACCGAGGACGACTTCAAGATAGCCGAGAAGGACCTGCAGAAGCTGACCGACGACTGGATAAAGGAGATAGACAAGGTCGCCGAGAAAAAGGAAAAAGAGCTCTTCGAAATCTGAGATGAACGCACTGGGAGAGCGCATCCTGGCGCTGAGGGCGTCTATAAGGGCAAAGAGAGGGCGCGGCGAGGTACCCCCGGCCGCGCCCCCCAGGCATATTGCCATCATCCTCGACGGGAACGGCCGCTGGGCGCAGAGGCGCGGACTGCCGAGGACGGCCGGGCACGCCGCCGGGGCGGAGACCTTCCGGCAGATAGCCACCTACTGCCGGGACATCGGGGTGGAGTATCTCACGGTATACGCCTTCTCCACCGAGAACTGGAAGCGGCCGCGCCAGGAGGTGGAGGCCATAATGGAGCTGCTGGGGAAGTATCTGCGCGAGTCGGTGGAGACCATGGAGCGCGACCACATACGGCTGAAGGTGCTGGGCGACCCGGCCGTGCTCTCCAGCGAGCTGCGCGCGCTGATAGACGAGACGGCGGAGATATCCGGGCGCTACGAGGGCTTCCAGGCCAACGTGTGCATAAACTACGGCGGCAGGGACGAGATAGTCCGGGCCGCCATGCGCTACGCGGAGGACTACAGGGCCGGCAGGGCCGGGGAGCTGAGCGAGGAGAGCTTTTCAAAATACATGTTCTCCGCCGGCATACCTGACCCGGACCTGGTGATAAGGCCCGGGGGGGAGATGCGCCTGTCCAACTTCCTCATGTGGGAGTCGGCGTATTCGGAGCTGTATTTCACCGACGTGCTGTGGCCGGACTTCACTCCGGCGGACATAGACGCCGCCGTGGCGGAGTATAACCGGCGGGACCGAAGGTATGGTGGTATAAAGAAATGAGACAGAGACTGCTCGTGGCGGCGGTGGGAGTGCCGCTGCTGCTGGTGATATTGCTGCTGGCGCCCGCGGAGGCCACGGCACTGCTGTGCGCGCTGCTGGCGGCCGTGGGCTGCTATGAGCTGATGCACGCCGCCGGGGGCGGGGAGTGGAGGCTGCTGGCGGCCATGCCCGTGCTCGCCGCCGGGAACACCCTGGTGTTCTCCGACGTCTGGGGCATGGGGGAACTGGGGGCCCTGGGGCTCTACATAGCCGTCGTCTACGCCCTGGCGGCGGCGGTGGCCACGCATGGCCGGGAGAGGGCGCTCAGCTTCGCCACGGCGATGGCGGGTGTGTTCTCCTCGGCGCTGCTGCCCATGGCCTTCGCCAGCCTGGCGCTGCTGCGCGCCACCTCGAGCGCGCTGGCCCTCACGCCCTTTATCGGCGCCTTCATGAGCGACACGGGGGCGTTTTTTGCCGGGAGGGCCTTCGGAAAGCACAAGCTGGCCCCCAAAGTGAGCCCCAACAAGACGGTGGAGGGCTCCGTGGGCGGCTTTGTGGGCTCCGTGGCGGGCATGCTCATATTCCACTTCGCGGCCAGGGCGGCCCTGCGGCTGGACCTGGGCTGGTATGTGGCCGTGCTCATGGGGCTGCTGGGCAGCCTGCTGGGACAGCTGGGCGACCTCAGCTTCTCCGTGATAAAGCGCGAGTTCGGGATAAAGGACTACGGGCGCATCTTCCTGGAGCACGGGGGCGTGCTGGACAGGTTCGACAGCGTGCTCTTTGTGGCGCCGGCCTACTGGCTGCTGCTGAGCCTTATCTTTGGCTGAGGTGAGCTGATGGAGAGAGCGGGCATAGCCATACTGGGCTCCACCGGGAGCATCGGCCGGCAGACCTTCGACGTCTGCAGCTATCTGGGCGAGAGGATAAGCGCCCTGACGACAAATTCAAACGTGGAGCTGCTCGTATCCCAGGCGCTGCGGTGCCGGCCGCGCTACGTGGCGGCCTATGAGGCGGAGGCCGGCAGGCGGCTGCGGCGCGAGCTGGAGGGCAGCGGCATAGAGGTGGGCCCGCCGGGGGACGAGGGGCTGACCCTGGCCGCCTGCGGGGAGGACACGCGGCGGGTGATGGTGGCCGTATCCGGCTCCGTGGGCCTCGTGCCCACGCTCGCGGCCATCGACGCCGGCAAGGAGATTGCCCTGGCGAACAAGGAGACCCTGGTCTGCGGCGGCAGCATAGTCATGCGCCGCGTGAGAGAGCGGGGCACGCTGCTCATACCCGTGGACAGCGAGCACTCGGCCATACACGAGTGCCTCTCCCGACGGCCGGAGGACATGCAGAAAATCATACTCACCGGCTCCGGCGGGCCCTTCCGCGGCTGGACCAGGGGGGAGACGGAGCGGGTGACGCCGCAGATGGCGGTGAAGCACCCCAACTGGTCGATGGGCGCCAAGATAAGCGTGGACTCGGCCACCATGATGAACAAGGGCCTGGAGCTGATAGAGGCCATGCACCTCTTCTCCGTGAGGGCGGAGGACATAGAGATAGTCGTGCACCCCGAGAGCATCGTGCACTCGGCGGTGCAGTTCAGGGACGGCAGCATACTGGCCCAGCTGGGGCCGGCGGACATGCGCGTGCCCATACAGTACGCCGTCACCTGGCCGAGGAGGCTGCCCTCCCAGGCCAGGCCGATAAGCCTGCCTGAGCTGGGGAAGCTGACCTTCCTGCCGCCGGACCTGGAGAACACGCCCTGCCTCGCGCTGGCAATCGACTGCGCGAAGCGCGGCGGGACGGCACCGGCCGTCCTCTCGGCGGCCAACGAGGCCGCCGTGGCGGCATTTTTGTCCGGCCGCATTGGGTATAATGAGATATACGACTGTGTTGCCGCCGCCGTGGAGGGCATAGGCTTCACAGGGGAACCCACGCTCGGCGAACTGCTGGAGGCGGACGAGGCCGGGCGCAGATTTGTAAGGGAGCGCATTTCCTGATGTATATTATCCTGGCAATCATCTTCTTCGGCGTGCTCATCGCCATCCACGAGTTCGGCCACTTCGCCGCGGCCAAGTGCCTGGGCGTGAAGGTGAACGAGTTCTCCATCGGCATGGGGCCGGCCATCTTCAAGCGCCGCCGGGGCGAGACGCTCTACGCCCTCAGGTGCCTGCCTGTGGGCGGCTACTGCGCCATGGAGGGCGAGGACGAGGAGACGGACGACCCGCGCGCCTTCACCCGCCAGCCCGGCTGGAAGCGGCTGATAATACTCTGCGCGGGGAGCTTCATGAACTTCGTGCTGGGCTTCCTGCTGGTGCTGGTGGTCTATGCCCAGGCGGCGGGCTTCTACTCCACGACCATCGACTCCTTCTTCGAGGGCTGCCCCTACGAGGGGGAGGCCGGGCTGCAGGTGGGCGACGAGATATACTCCGTGGACGGGCACAGGACCTGGTTCATGGGCAACGTGTCCACCTTCCTCGCCAGGGGCGACGGCGTATACGACATAGTGGTGATACGCGACGGGGAGAAGGTGGAGCTGAAGGACTTCGAGTTCGTGCCCATAGAGTACGAGGGCTACGAGAGCCCCATGTACGGCATGAGCTACAGAGTGGAGCCGGCGACGTTCTCCAGCGTTGTCGGGAGCTCCTGGAACATGACGCAGGACTTCGTGCGCAGCGTGTGGCTCGCCCTCACGGACCTCGTGACGGGCGCGATGGGCGTGGACCAGCTGGCCGGCGTGGTGGGCATCGTGGACATGATAAACGACGTGGGCACGGAGACGGCGGAGCAGTCCGGCTTCGGCGCCGCGCTCAACGAGATAGCCTATCTGGGCGCGTTCATAGCGGTGAACCTGGCCGTGATGAACATACTGCCCATACCCGCGCTGGACGGCGGGCGGGTGCTGTTCCTGCTGCTGAACGGCGCGGTGCACGCCGTGACGAGGAAGAGGATACCGGCGAGATACGAGGGATATGTACACGCGGCGGGCCTGGTGCTGATGCTGGGGCTGATGGCCGTGGTCATGTATAACGACATTGCGAGGATAGTGACCTCATGAACAGGAGAGAGAACACAAAGAGGATACGCGTGGGCGCCGCCGCCATTGGGGGCGGCGCCGGCGTTTCCGTGCAGTCGATGTGCAACACCCGCACCAGCGACGTGGAGGCCACCTGCGCGCAGATAGGGCGCCTGGCGGCCGCCGGCTGCGACATAGTGCGCCTGGCCGTGCCCGACATGGAGGCGGCCCGGGCCATATCGGCCATCAAGGAGCGCACGGAGACGCCGCTGGTGGCGGACATACACTTCGACTACCGCCTGGCGCTGGAGGCGGCGGAGCGCGGCGTGGACAAGATACGCATAAACCCGGGCAACATAGGCTCGCCGGAGAGGGTGGCGGCCGTGGCCAGGGAGTGCGCCAGGCGGGGGATACCCATACGCATAGGCGTGAACGGCGGCAGCCTGGAGCGGCCGCTGCTGGAAAAATACGGCCACCCCACGCCGGAGGCCATGCTGGAGTCGGCCCGGGGGCACATAAGGCTGCTCAACGACTGCGGATTTGATGATATCTGCCTCTCGCTGAAGGCCTCCAGCCCGGAACTGACCGTGGCGGCCTACCGCCTGGCGGCGGAGGAGCTGGACTACCCGCTGCACCTGGGGGTGACGGAGACCGGCACGGCCTACGAGGGCGTGATACGCTCCGCCGTGGGCATCGGCACGCTGCTGATGGAGGGCATAGGCGACACCATAAGGGTGTCGCTGACCGCGGACCCCGTGGAGGAGGTGCGCGCGGGGCTGGCCATACTCAGGGCCGCCGGGCTGAGGCGCGGCGGGGTGAGGCTGGTGAGCTGCCCCACCTGCGGCAGGACGGAGATAGACCTCATCCGCCTGGCGCACGAGGTGGAGGAGCGGCTGCAGGGCGTGGAGCGGGACATAACCGTGGCCGTGATGGGCTGCGTGGTCAACGGGCCCGGGGAGGCCCGCGAGGCCGACTACGGCATCGCCGGCGGGCGCGGCTGCGGGCTGCTCTTCAAAAAGGGCCAGATACTGGGCAAGGTGAGCGAGGAGAGGCTGTGCGACGCGCTCATAGAGCTGATAGAGAGCGAGGAGCGGACATGAGCGTGGCCTTTCTGGAGATATTCCCCGGCTGCGCGGAGCTGGAGGGGCTCTGCGGCGGCCTGGGCTCGGCCGTGGTGAAGAGCGCGGTGGTGAACAGGGAGGCCATGAGCCTCAGCGTGGAGGCCAGCTTCAGCCGCCGGCCGGCGCCGGCGGAGCTGGACACCCTGGAGCGGCGGCTCTGCGAGCAGTACGGGCTGCAATCGGCCAGGATAAGGGCCGACCACCCCGCCGAGGGCAAAAAGGAGGAGAGCGGCGGGGAGCGCGTGCTCTACGGCAAGGCGCTCAGGGAGCCCAAACTCACGGAGATGAGGGAGCTGACGCTGGAGAGCGGGAACGTCACCGTGCGCGGTGAGGTGTTCGCCGTGAACAACCGCGAGATACAGCGGCGCGGCGCGGCGGTGCTCTCCTTCGACATGACGGACTACACGGGGAGCGTGCGCGTGTCCAAGTTCTTCGACCGGGGCACGGACGCCTCGGTGCTGCAGAAGATAAAGGCCGGGCAGTACCTGACCGTGCGCGGGCGCGTGACCTACAACAAGTTCGACAACGACATGGCCCTGGAGCCGGCGTCCATCGTCCTGGGCAGGGCCCAGCCGCGGCCGGACACGGCGGAGGAGAAGCGCGTCGAGCTGCACCTGCACACCCGCTATTCCACGCTGGACGCGCTCTGCGACCCGGCGAAGGTGGTGGAGCGGGCGGCCCAGTGGGGGCACAGGGCCGTGGCGGTGACGGACCACGGCTCGGCCCAGGCCTATCCCGAGATGAGCAAGGCCGCCAAGAAGGCGGGGATAAAGGTCATCTACGGGCTGGAGGGCTACTACGTAAACGACGTGGAGGAGAGCCCGGCCGTGCGCGGCAGCTGCGAGCTGGGGCTGGAGGGCGAGTTCGTGGCCTTCGACGTGGAGACCACCGGACTCTCCGCGGTGAGCGACCGCCTGACGGAGATAGGGGCGGTGGTGTTCAAAAACGGGGAGATAGGCGAGAAGTTCAACACCTTTGTGGACCCGGGAATGCCCATACCGCCCAATATCACGGAGCTCACCGGCATCCGCGACAGCGACGTCGCCGGGGCGCCGGACGAGGCGGAGGCCATGAGGGCCTTCCTGGACTTCGCGCAGGGCCGGCCGCTGGTGGCGCACAACGCCGCCTTCGACACCGGATTCATGGCCGCGGCCTGCGCCAGGCACGGCATGCAGTTCAACTGCGTGGCGCTGGACACCCTGGCCATGTCGCGCCGGCTGCTGCCGGAGCTCAAGCGGCACCGGCTGGACACGGTGTCCCGGCACCTGGGACTGCCGGAGTTCAACCACCACCGGGCCTATGACGACGCGGCGGTGGCCGCGCGAATCATGGGCAGGTTCATACCCATGCTGCGCGAGCTGGGCGTGGAGCGCATATGCGACATAGACGCGGCGCTCGGCCGCCTGGGCGGCGGCGAGCGGCGCAAGGTGCGGCACATAAGCCTGCTGGTGCGCAACAAGACGGGGCTGAAGAACCTCTACAAGCTCATCTCCGCCTCCTATCTCAAGCACTACAACCGCAACCCGGTGATACCCCGCAGCCTGCTGGAGCGGCACCGGGAGGGGCTGCTGGTGGGCTCCGCCTGCGAGGCGGGCGAGGTGTTCGACGCCGTGCTGCGCGGCGCGCCGCCGCAGGAGCTCAAGAGGCTCGCCTCCTTCTACGACTACTTCGAGATAATGCCCATAGCCAACAACCGCTTCCTGGTGGAGAACGGCACGGTGAGGGACGACGACGCCCTGCGGGAGCTCAACCGGCGCATAGCCCGCCTGGCCCATGAGCTGGAAAAGCCCGTGGTGGCCACGGGGGACGTGCACTTCCTGGACGCCAGGGAGGAGATATACCGGCGCATCCTGCTGGCCTCCAAGAAATTCTCCGACGCCGACCGGGAGAACCCCCTGTACTTCCGCACCACGGACGAGATGCTGGAGGAGTTCGCCTATCTGGGGCGGCGGGAGTGCTATGAGGCGGTGGTGAAAAACCCCAACGCCATAGCGGACATGTGCGAGGACATCAAGCTGCTGCCGGAGGGGCTCTTCCCGCCCAAGATAGAGAACTCCGACGGGCAGCTGAAGGACCTGGTCTACGGCCGGCTGCGCGAGATATACGGCGAAAACCCGCCGCAAATCGTCACCGAGCGCGTGGAGACCGAGCTGCACGACATCCTCTCGCGGCACTACGACGTCATATACATGTCCGCCCAGAAGCTGGTGGCGGACTCCAACGCGCATGGCTACCTGGTGGGCAGCCGGGGCAGCGTGGGCTCGTCGATAGTGGCGTATCTCTCCGGCATCACGGAGGTGAACAGCCTGCCGCCGCACTATGTCTGCCCGCGCTGCCACCACACGGACTTCGAGTCCGGCAGCGGCTACGGCTGCGGGGCGGACATGCCGGACGCGGACTGCCCGGTGTGCGGCGAGAGGATGCGCAAGGAGGGCTTTGACATACCCTTTGAGACCTTCCTGGGCTTCGGGGGCGACAAGGTGCCGGACATAGACCTGAATTTCTCCGGGGAGTACCAGGCCAAGGCGCACAAGTACACAGAGGAGCTCTTCGGCTCCGACCACGTGTTCAGGGCGGGCACCATCGGCACGCTGGCGGAGAAGACGGCCTACGGCTATGTGCTCAAGTACATAGAGGAGCGGGGGCTGAAGATATCCAAGGCCGAGGAGGGGCGCCTGGCCATGGGCCTTGTGGGCGTGAAGCGCACCACGGGCCAGCACCCCGGCGGGCTGGTGGTCATCCCGCAGGACATGGAGGTGGAGGACTTCTGCCCCGTGCAGCACCCGGCGGACGACCCGGGCAGCGGGATAATAACCACCCACTTTGAATACCACAGCATGGAGGCCAACCTGCTGAAGCTGGACGAGCTGGGGCACGATGACCCCACCATGCTGAAGATGCTGCAGGACATGACGGGGGTGGACGTGCGCTCCGTGCCGCTGGACGACCCGGAGACGCGGCGCATATTCAAGACGCCGGAGCCGCTGGGATTGTCGGACGACGACCCCATAATCGGCAGGACCGGCACCATAGGCATACCCGAGTTCGGCACCGGCTTCACGCGCCAGATGCTGGTGGACACCCAGCCGGAGCAGTTCGACACGCTGGTGCGCCTGTCGGGCTACTCGCACGGCACGGACGTGTGGCTGGGCAACGCCAAGGACCTCATACTGTCCGGCACCGCCACCGTCAAGGACACCATAGGCTGCCGCGACGACATAATGCTCTACCTCATCTCCAGGGGCATGGACCCCAAGCGCAGCTTCAAGATAATGGAGTCGGTGCGCAAGGGGCGGGGGCTGCCGGAGGGGGCGGAGCAGGAGATGCTGGACCACGGGGTGCCACAGTGGTACATAGACTCCTGCAAGAAGATAAAGTACCTCTTCCCCAAGGCGCACGCCGTGGCCTACGTGATGATGGGCTTCCGCATAGCCTATTTCAAGGTGCATTACCCGCTGGAGTTCTACAGCGCCTATTTCTACCGCCGCAGCCAGAAGGACGCCTTCGACGCCGCGCTGATGGTGAAGGGGCAGGACTTCGTGCGCCGCAAGATAAACGAGATAAAAAACAAGGCCGACTCCACGCAGAAGGAGGACGAGCTCCTGACCACGCTGGAGTCGGTGTACGAGTTCTACTGCCGGGGCTTCTCCTTCGCTCCGCTGGACCTCTACGAGTCCGATTCGGTGTATTTCCTGCGCGTGGGGGAGAGGCAGCTGAGGCCGCCCTTCGTGGCCGTCTCCGGGCTGGGGGCCGCCGCCGCGGCGGACCTGGTGGCCTGCCGGGCCGGAGGGGAGAAGTTCGTGTCCATAGAGGAGCTCTCCGCCGCCTGCCCCAAGGTGAGCCAGGCTCACCTGGACCAGCTGAAGGAGCTGGGGGCGCTGGGGGAACTGCCGGACGAGAGCCAGATGACGCTGTTTTGAAAAAACAGGGCGCTCACATGTGTGAGCGCCCTGTTCGGGTGCTGAGCTGGCCTCTCACTCGGGCAGTTTGCAGACATCTACCCACTCGAGGGCGTTGGAGTATTTCCAGAGCTCGTCCAAATCCAATTCTATGGCGCTGCTGCCGCTGCCCACGGCGGGGAACACCGTGGTGAAGCGCCTGAGGCTCTCGTCCAGGTAGACGTCCACGCCCTCGTTGATGCCGAAGGGGCACACGCCGCCCACCGGGTGGCCCACCAGCTCCAGAACCTCGTCCGGGGTGAGCATCTTGGCCTTGAAATGGAACTTCTCCTTGAACTTGTGGTTGTCTATGCGCGCGTCGCCGGCGGCCAGAACCAGTATGGCCCGGCCCTCGGGCGTCTTGAACGAGAGCGTCTTTGCTATCCTGGCGCCCTCCACCCCCAGGGCCTTGGCGGCCAAATCGACCGTGGCTGAGGAGACGGTGAACTCTATCACCCGGTCCTCCATGCCGAATTGGCGGAAATACGCCCTGCCTCTTTCTATTGACATCTCCATTACCTCGCTTCTTCTGCGCCGGGCCGGCCGGCTTGGGCTCCGGGAAATTATATACCGGCCGCGGCCATATGTCAAAGAAAACCTGTTTTTCGCGCGATATCGCGCTTTTATCGTGACAAACGGCGGCGAGGTGTGATAAAATAGCGAGGCGGCTTATCAGAACACGCTGCCGGGCGTGACCCGCTCCATGGTGTAGAGGCTGCGCAGGTGCGAGAGCAGCTTCTCGTAGGAGCCGGCGGCCGCGGCCGGGTCGCGCGCGGAGACGTCGCCCAGCAGCTCGCAGAAGGCGTCCGTGGCGGAGTCAATCTCCGAGTGGCGGACAAAGATGTGGGTGTAGCCCTCGGCGGACTCCCAGCTGTCCATGGCGCTGCGCAGCAGCACCTCCGCTTTTTTGAAGCTGCCCGCCTCGCAGGCCGACTGCGAGGCCTCCACCAGCGAGCAGAGCTCGTCCGTCAGGCCGTGCAGGTGGCGTAGGTTGAGGAGCGAGGCGGCTATCAGGCAGAGCAGCAGGGCCCCGGCGGCCAGTTCGCGCCTCATGGCCTCGCCTCCATGGGCGCGTAGTACACGCGCCCGGCCTCGTCGAGCGTCAGCAGGTAGACCGCCCGGGGGCCGGAGGCCCCGCGGCGGCTGAGCTCGCGCTCCAGCCATCTGCGGTCGCGCCCGGCATGGCGCAGGTTCTCCTCCAGCACGCGGCCGTCGTTGATTATCACCACGGGATAGCCGCCGCCATTGGGGTTGAGGCCCATGTCGCCGGCGGAGGCGGGGCGGAACTGGGGAAAGAGCAGCGTGTTCAGCACGCCGTTCGTCTCCAGCACGGCGTATTCCACCTGGGCGATGTCGGTTATGCCCTTGCCGCGCAGCTCCTCCGTCAGCTCGTCGAGCGTGAAGCGGCTGCGGCGCATCTCCGACTGGTTTATGCGCCCTTTGGCTATGAGAAAGGCCGGGCGGCCGTACAGCGCCAGGCGCAGCCGGGCGCTCTTCATCGTCGCGCCGGCTATCAGCACCTCGCAGCAGAAGAGCACCACCATGGGGATGAGCCCGTTCATCAGCGGGATGCCTATGTCCTGCAGCGGGTGCGCGCCCAGGTCGGCTATCAGCACGGCCACGGCCAGCTCCGGCAGCTCCAGCTCGCTCAGCTGCCGCTTGCCCATCAGACGCATGAACAGCAGCAGGGCGAAATACACGATGAGCGTGCGTATTATAACTATCGTCAAGCAAATCACCGAAATATATTTTTACCTATCCGGAGGCAGATTATGACTGATTCAAACAAGAGACCTGAAATGGAGCGCATCACCACCCCTGAGCTGGCGGAGAAGTTCATCGCCGAACAGGTGGACGCCCTGCGCGCGCAGATAGGCGGCGGCAAGGTGCTGCTGGCCCTCTCCGGCGGGGTGGACTCCTCCGTCGTGGCCGCGCTGCTCATCAAGGCCGTGGGCAAGCAGCTCGAGTGCGTGCACGTCAACCACGGGCTGATGCGCAAGGGCGAGAGCGAGCAGGTGATAGAGGTCTTCCGCCATCAGCTGGGCGCTAACCTCACCTATGTGGACGCTGTGGACCGCTTCCTGGACAAGCTCGCCGGCGTGGCCGACCCGGAGCAGAAGCGGAAAATCATCGGCGCCGAGTTCATCCGCGTGTTTGAGGAGGAGGCCCGCAAGCTCTCCGGCATCGGCTTCCTGGCCCAGGGGACCATCTACCCCGACATCGTGGAGTCCGGACCCGTGAAGAGCCACCACAATGTGGGCGGCCTGCCCGAGGACCTGCATTTTGAGCTGGTCGAGCCGCTGAAGTTCCTCTATAAGGACGAGGTGCGCGTGGTGGGCTCCGCGCTGGGCCTGCCCGACTCGATGGTCTACCGCCAGCCCTTCCCGGGCCCCGGGCTGGGCGTCAGGTGCACCGGAGCCATCACCCGCGACAGGCTGGAGGCCGTGCGCGAGAGCGACGCCATACTCCGCGAGGAGTTCGCCGCCGCCGGGCTGGACAAGACGGTGTGGCAGTACTTCACCGTGGTGCCGCCCATAACCAGCACCGGAGTGCGCGACGGCAGGCGCGTGGACGCCTGGCCGGTGGTCGTGCGCGCGGTGAACACCCGCGA
>CALWYL010000052.1 GCA_944385765.1 uncultured Oscillospiraceae bacterium | reverse complement strand
CACGATAGAGGGGGTGACCGGATGAGGGCGGGGGTGTTTGTGGCGTCGGCACTGCTCTGCGCGGCGCTGCTCTGCCGTCCGGCGCTGGCGGCGGACTACGGTGCCGGCGAGGTGGAGTCGGCCCTGCCGCGGGAGGCCAGGGAGATACTGGGCGACGTGGGCGCGGAGGACGCACTGGAGCCGGAGGGCATGTTCTCCCGCCTTGGGGAGGCGGCGCTGGAGAAGCTGGGTTCGCTGTGGCGGCCGGCGGCGCGGAGCGCGGCGGAGCTGGTGGCGGTGGCCCTGCTGTGCTCGGCCGTCTCCGCCCTCACGGAGGGGCGCGCGGGGGAGTACGTCCTGCTGGGCGGCGTGCTGGCCGCGGCGGGCATCGCCCTGGGGGACGCGAGGACCTTCGTCTCCGCCGGGGCGGAGACGCTGGGCACGCTCAGCGAGTTCTCCCACGCGCTGCTGCCCTCGCTCACCGCCGCCGCGGCGGCCGGGGGAGCCGTGACGGCGGCCGCGGCCAAGTACGCGGCCACGGCGCTGTTCATGGACGTGCTGATAACGGCGGCGCGGGGGCTGATACTGCCGCTGGTGTACATATACATGGCCGCCGCCGTGGCCCACGCCGCCACGGGCAGCAGCGCCGCCGAGGGGGCGGCCAGGCTGCTCAAGTGGCTGGCGGCCACGGCCACCGGGCTGATAATGACCGCCTTCACGGCCTACTTCTCCATCAGCGGCGCGGTGACCGGAGCGGCGGACGCCGTGACGCTGCGCGCGGCCAAGAGCGCCATCTCCGCCGCCCTGCCGGTGGTGGGGGGCATCATCTCCGACGCCGCGGGCACGGTGGTGGCCGGCGCCGGGCTCATAAGGAGCGCCGTGGGCGCGCTGGGGCTGCTGGCCGTGGCGGCCGTGTGCCTCGCGCCCTTCCTCTCCCTGGCGCTGCAGTACCTGATGTACAAGCTGGCGGCGGCGCTGGTCTCCGCCTTCGCGGAGAGCCGCCTCTCCGCCCTCATAGGCTCCCTGGGCGGGGCCTTTGGGCTGGTGCTGGGAGTGGTGGGGGCGGCCGCGCTGATGCTCTTCCTCTCCGTGGTCTCCCTGGTGAGGACGGTGACGGGATGACGGGGCTGCTGTCGGGCTGGATAAGGGCCGTGTGCGGCTCGGCGGTCATCTGCGCCGCGGCCCTGGCCGTCTGCCCGGAGGGCAAGGTCAGGCGGGTGCTGCGCCTGGTGTGCGGGGTGGTGATGGCCGCCGCGCTGCTCTCGCCCGCGGCGGAGCTGGACTTCGACGCCTATTCCCGGGCCCTGGCCCGCTACGGCGAGGAGGCCAGGCGCACGGCAGAGGGCGCGCAGGAGGAGGCCAGGGAGCTAAACCGCTCCGTCATAGAGGCGGAGTGCGCGGCATATATATTGGACAAAGCGGAGGCCCTGGGGCTGGGAGCGTGCGAGGCCGCCGTGCAGGCGGACTGGGACGCGGAGGGCTTCTGGGTGCCGCGGCGCTGCAGCGTGCGCCGAACAGGCGGCTATGACGCGGCGCTCTCGGCCGCCATAGAGGCGGAGCTGGGCATACCGGCGGAGAGGCAGGAATGGGGGGAGCTGGGATGAGCCGCTGGGGCGGGCTGCTGATGAAATACAGGTACGTGCTGCTGCTGTTGCTCGCCGGGACGGCGCTGCTGCTCATGCCGGGCGGCTCCGGCGGGGAGGCGGAGAGCGGCGGCACGGAGGCCGAGGCGCGGCTGGAGGCCGTGCTCTCCGAGATAGAGGGTGTGGGCAGAGTGGGCGCGCTGTACTCCGAGAGCGGAGTGGTGATAGTCTGCGAGGGCGCGGGCTCGTCGGCTGTGAGGCTGGACGTGACGGACGCGGTGGCGGCCTACACAGGCTTCGGCAGCGACCGGATAACGGTGCTGAAAATGAAAACTGACTAAATGGGAGGCAAAAACGTGAAAAAGGCGAAACGCAACATCATCATCGTGACGGTCCTGTTCTTCGTCTGCGCGGCCGTGTACCTCAACTGGAGCTATAACCACAGCTGGGGCCGGGCAGACGAGGCCATGGTGGAGGCGGAGGACGCGGCCATGGCGGCGGCCAAGGCGGAGGGCGCCGAGGCGGAGGAGGCATTTGACTACTTCGCCGAGGCCAGGCTGACGCGCCAGACCTCGCGCGACGAGGCGCTGAGCCTGCTGCAGACGGCGGCGGCCTCGGAGTCGGCCTCGCAGGAGACCATTGACGGGGCGATGGACGCCATCTCCGCCATGGCCCAGTGGTCGATGCAGGAGACGCAGGTGGAGAACCTGCTCATCGCCAAGGACTTCGACGACTGCGTGGTCTACATGTCCGACGACAGCGTGACCGTGGCCGTGCCGGCGCCCATGGAGGGCCTGAGCGAGGCGGCGGTGGCCCGCATAACGGAGACCATAACCGCCGAGACCGACTATGACGCCACCCAGCTGCGGGTGATAGAGATAAAGGACGGCGCGCCCTCCGCCGACAGCGGGCAGCCGGCCGGGGACGAGAGTCAGGTGGAGACCGGCGAGAGCGCGCCGGGCGAGAGCGCGCCGGGCGAGGTGACCGACGCCGCGCTGGCCACGCCGGCGCCCTCCGCCGCGGAGAGCCCGGAGACATGAGAGCGGGAGACCCCGGCGGCATCACGCCAGAGCGTGCGCCGCCGGGGTCATTCCACTGTGAACACGTCCTCTATCCTGACGCCGAACACCTCGGCTATGTGCCAGGCCAGGGCCAGGGAGGGGTTGTATTTGCCCTTTTCCAGATTGCCTATGGTCTCGCGCCGCACTCCCACCAGCCGGGCCAGGTCCTCCTGCTTCATACCCAGGCGGGCGCGGTGCTCCCTTATCCTATTCCTTATCACGGGCGAACCACCTCTCGCGGAAGGACAGCGCGGCGGAGCAGAGGGAGTGGGCCACGACCGCCGCGGCCCAGCCCCAGGCGAAGGCGCCGCCGAGCGCGGCGGAGCCGCCCTCCCCGGCGAGCAGCGCCGCCAGGGCCGCCGCGGCCGAGACGAGCATGCCCAGGAAGAAGCCGGCGGCCGCCGAGATGAGTATCTGCCTGTCCAGGGCCTCGTCGGAGGGGGAGAAGAAGTGCTCAAACTCCACCGCGAAGGCGAAAAAGGACAAAAACAGCCGCTCGTCGGTGAAAACACCCACGAAACCGAGCAGCGAGAGGAAGCCGACAGAGCCGCTTAGCAGCCGACGAAGTTTCATGTGGGACCTCCATGTGATGTATTTCGCATATGATGTTATAAATATACCACGCAAAAGGAGAGCTGTCAAGAAAATTTCGCCTCGCCTCTTGCCTGTCCGGGGGAGAGCTGGTATAATACAGGCACAATCCATATAGGGGGGCTGGGTTTTCCCGGCTGAGACAGGGCTAATTGAGGCCCGTACCCTGGAACCTGATGCGGGTAATGCCGACGTAGGAAAGTGTGAGAGCGCGCCGGCTTGGGAAGCCGCCGCGCTTTGTTTTTGCCCGCCCGGGGAGATAAAAAAGGAGAGGTAAACATGAAAAGGACAAAATCGCGCATGAAGCTGTTGATGCTCTGCGAGGCGGCGATGATGCTCGCGCTGGCGCTGATACTCAACAGGCTGAAAATCTGGGAGATGCCGCAGGGCGGCTCGGTGGACCTGGCCATGGTGCCCATATTCCTCTTCGCCCTCCGCTGGGGCCTGGGCTGGGGGCTCATAGAGGGCTTCATCTTCGGCATGCTGCAGATGTTCATCGACGGGGCCATCGCCTGGGGCTGGCAGAGCCTGCTGCTGGACTACCTGGTGGCCTTCACGCCCCTGGGCGTGGCGGGGCTCTTCCGGGGGAAGGGCAAGGGCATATTCGCCGGCATCACGCTCGGCTGCGCGCTGCGCTTCATAGTGCACTACATCAGCGGCGTCACCATCTACGCCATCACCATGCCCACGGAATGCCTGGGCATGACCTTCATCAACAAGTGGACCTACTCACTGGTCTACAACGGCAGCTACATGCTGCTGGACACCGTCATCTGCCTGGTGATATTCGCGCTGCTCTACAAGCCGCTCGACAAGTACATCCAGGCGAGGGACGTGCTGGCCGTGCAGCGCGGCTGAGCGCGGAGCTAAGCTGAGGGGACCGGGCGCAGCCCGGCCCCCTCTTTTGCGCCTTGCGCCGCGCGGGAAAAGACGGTATAATGCAGTTACTTTGTTTTAGAGGTGTGGCCAATGGCGGATACGCTGGAGAGGATACTCCCGCGGGTGCAGAAGCCCGCGCGCTATGTCGGCGGGGAATACAACGAAATCGTCAAGGACAGGGCGCAGGTGAAGCTGCGCATGGCCTTCTGCTTCCCGGACACATATGAGATAGGCATGTCGAACATGGGCATGCAGATACTCTATGGCGCCATAAACGCCGAGCCGGACATCTGGTGCGAGCGGGTGTTCGCCCCCTGGGGGGACATGGCGGAGGAGATGCGCAGAAACTCCCTGCCGCTCTACGCGCTGGAGAGCGGCGACGCGCTGGACAAATTCGACGCGCTGGGCTTCTCCCTGGGCTACGAGATGGCCTATTGCACGGTGCTGGACATGCTGGACATGGCGGGGCTGCCCGTGAAGAGCGCGGACAGGCCTGAGCTCGTGCCGCTGGTGTTCGCCGGGGGCACCAGCTGCTGCAACCCGGAGCCCATGGCCGACTTCTTCGACCTGATGGTGCTGGGCGAGGGCGAGGAGGCGGACATAGAGGTGCTGCGCCTCTTCCAGAGGGCGCGGGACGCCGGCTGGACGAAGGGCGAGTTCCTGCGCGAGGCGGCGAAGATAGGCGGGGTGTATGTGCCCAGCCTCTACGAGCCCGTGTACAACCCCGACGGGACGCTCGCCGAGCTCCGGTGCCTCGACGGCGCGCCGGAGGTGGTGACCAAGCGCATAGTCTCCAATCTGGACTCGGCCTATTACCCCACGCGCCCCGTGGTGCCCTCCACGGAGATAGTGCACGACCGGGTGAACCTGGAGCTCTTCCGCGGCTGCGTGCGCGGCTGCCGCTTCTGCCAGGCGGGCTATGTCTATCGGCCAATAAGAGCGCGCAGCGCCGGGAAAATCGTCGAGCTGGGGCGGGAGATGCTGGAGAACACGGGCTGCCAGGAGGCCACGCTGCTGAGTCTCTCCAGCAGCGATTACCGGCAGCTCTCCCAGGTCTGCGACGGGCTGCTGGACTGGTGCGAGCCGCGGAGCATCAGCCTCTCGCTGCCCAGCCTGCGGGCGGACAACTTCTCCATGGAGCTGATGAGCCGGCTGCAGAAGGTGCGGCGCGGAGGGCTGACCTTCGCCCCCGAGGCGGGCACGCAGAGGCTGCGCGACGTGATAAACAAGAACGTCACGGAGCCGGAGCTGCTCAACACCTGCCGCATAGCCTTTGAGGGCGGCTGGAACGGGATAAAGCTCTACTTCATGCTGGGCCTGCCCACGGAGACGGACGAGGACGTGGTGGGCATTGCCGACCTGGCGGCGAAGGTGCTGCACGTCTGGCGCGAGAGCTCGCCCAACAAGCAGCGCGGAGTGAGGATAACCGTGAGCACCAGCTGCTTTGTGCCCAAGCCGCACAGCCCCTTCCAGTGGGAGGCGCAGGTGGACATGGCTGAGTACCGCCGGCGGGTGGAGCTGCTGCGGCACAGCATCACCGCCAAGAACGTGACCTACAACTGGCACGACGCGGACACCAGCTTCATAGAGGCGGCCCTCTCCCGGGGCGACCGGCGCGTGGGCGGCGTGATAGAGGCCGCCTGGCGGCGGGGCGCGCGGCTGGAGGCCTGGAGCGACTACTTCAGCTTCAAACGCTGGCTGGAGGCCTTCGCGGACTGCGGGCTGGACCCGGCGTTCTACGCCACGCGCGAGCGTGGGGAGGACGAGTGCCTGCCCTGGAGCCGGGTGAACATGGGCGTGCGCACCTCGCTGCTGCTGCGCGAGCGGCACCGGGCCTATGAGGCCCGCCTCTCGCCCGACTGCCGGGCGGAGTGCGCGGGCTGCGGCGCGGCGGCGCTGCTGGAGAGAGGGGTGAAGTGCGATGGATAAGCTGCGGCTGAGATTTGAAAAGACCGGAAAGGCCGTATACATCTCCCATCTGGACCTCATGCGCGTTGTGCAGCGCGTGTTTTTGCGCGCGGGTGTGCCGCTGAGGTACAGCGAGGGCTTCAACCCCCACGCGCTCATCTCCATCTGCCTGCCGCTCCCCGTGGGCACCGTGAGCCTCTGCGAGCTGATGGACTTCCGCGTGACGGAGGACATAGACCTCCCCTCCCTGCCGGAGCGGCTGAACGCCGTCTCGCCCGCGGGGGTGAGGTTCCTGGAGTGCTATGAGCCGTCCCGCAAGGCCGCGGGGCTCAAGTGGCTGGAGATAAGGGGCGATTGGGAGTACGACGGCCGCGCGGCATCGCAGTTCTCCGCCGGGGTGGAGGAGTTCTTCAACCGCGGGAATATACCTGTCACCCGGCGCACAAAGCGCGGGGAGGGCGAGTTCGACCTGGCGGCGCACATGCGCGGCTTCGCCGTGGAGGCGGCGGAGGGGGAGACGCTGGCAGTGAGGGCTTTCGTCTCCGCCCAGGAGCCCACCGTGAAGCCGGAGCTGCTGCCGGAGGCGCTGAGAGAGCTGGCTCCAGAGCTGGCGCCGGATTTCGCCCGCTTCACCCGCCTGGAGACCTACGGGGCAGACATGGAGATATTCAGATAGGGCAAGGGCCCCCGGCCGCCGAGAGGCGGCCGGGGGCCCTGTCTCGCCCTGTCAGTCCCAGGGGAGCTCTACTATGGTCGGCTCGTGGCGGACGGCCGGCAGGAAGACGCCGGTGAGGTCCGAGGTGCGCAGCTTGAGGCTGGAGGTGTTCACGCAGGGGTGGCAGCCGAAGTACTCCCCGCGCAGCATGTCGGAGTCTATGAGCAGCGTGACGAGCCCCTGAGGGTCGTTCATCAGCCCCATGACGGAGACAGAGCCGGGGGAGACGCCCAGCAGGCGCTCCATGTCCTCCGGCGAGCCGAAGGAGAGGCGGGAGGAGTTTATCTGCGCGGAGAGGTCCCGGGTGTGGAAGGGCTTGTCGCCGGGCATCAGCAGCAGGTAGAAGCGGGTCTTCTGCCGGTTGCAGAGGAAGAGGTTCTTGCATATGAGCACGCCCAGCACGCCGTCTATCGCGCGGCAGGCCTCCATGGTGTCCGCGTGCTCGTGGTCGGTGCGCTTATAGGCTATGCCCAGCGAGTCGAGCAGGTCGTAGGTGGCCGTCTCGTGCTCTGAGCGGCCAGCGGTGTCGGCCGGGCGGCCGTCGTACAGCTGCATTTCCATGTCTTTTGCCTCCGTTTCGTGGTCACGCAGACGATGATACCACGGCGCGCGGCAAAAATCCAGCCCCTTCAGCCGAGAGCGACGTCCAGCACCATCATCACAGAAAAGCCCACCAGCGTGAAGAGGGCCATCAGCCCGCGGCGCTCGTTGGTCTGGCTCTCCGGTATCAGCTCCTGCACCACGACGTATATCATGGCCCCGGCGGCGAAGCTGAGCAGATAGGGCAGCAGAGGCCGCGCGGCGAGCACCAGCAGCGCGCCGGCCACGCCGGCGAGAGGCTCCACAAAGGCGCTGAGCTGCCCGAGGAAAAAGGCCCGCCGGCGGCTCATGCCGTCCCGCAGCAGCGGCACGCTGACGGCCGTGCCCTCGGGGAAGTTCTGTATCCCCACGCCCAGGGCCAGCATACAGGCGGAGGCCAGGGTGGCGCCCTCCAGGGAATAGGCCAGGGAGCCGAAGGCCACGCCCACGGCCATGCCCTCCGGGACGTTGTGCAGCGTCATGCTCACCATCAGCATGAGGCGCCGCCGGCCGGCGCGGGTGCCGGCCGGGCCCCGGCGGGCGGCGCGGGACTCGTAGATGCGGTCGCCGGCGAAGAGCAGCGCGCCGCCGCCCAGAAACCCGATGAGGGCGGTGAGCCAGACGTTCATGCCCAGCGTCCCCGCCAGCTCCATGGCGGGGGAGAGCAGCGACCAGAAAGAGGCGGCCGTCATCACGCCGGCGGCGAAGCCGAGCATGGAGTCCAGCACGTTCTTGTTGACCTCGCGGAAGAAAAACACCAGCGCCGCGCCCAGCGCCGTGACCGACCAGGTGAATATGGTGGCCAGCAGCGCCTGCCAGACGTGGCCCAGCTGTGAAAACCAGTTAAGCATATCATGACCCCACAAAAATATTCTCTGGCCATGATATGCCGCGCACCGCCCGGGAGGTGCACGCCGCGCCCTCCGCCGGGCGCGGGCAGCAAAAAAGCGCCCTCCGGCGCTCAAGAAAAGTCCCATATAAAAAACATCTGACCCTCACCATGCGTTCCCAGTGAGGGTCAGATGTTTTGATTCTTGGTATCTAACATCAATTTAACCTCTCTTTCTACAGGATTCGGAATACCAGCTCCATGCGTTATGCCGGGATATATGCCTTGGGACCCGCTGATCATGCTTAATTACTACCCTTAACGGTGTTTCGCTTTTCTGCCAAGCCACGCTGCATTGTTACCAGGACCTCAGTGACTTTGCCCTCACTACACACGGCGCTGGGCCGGACTTCCGATTCGGATTAGGTGGCGACCAGCTGTATCGCTCACCCTTTCTTCTGGTCACAATATACCACTATATGGGCGGTATGTCAAGAGAATATATGCTTGTTTCACAAATTTGGCTAATTTCACAAAAATTCGGCCCGTACTCAACAGAGTTGGGATAATTGCCCCGGCTGTGATAAAATCAAAATGCTGCGGCCATGACAACATGGCCGCAGCGCCGCGTATATGTCTCCCGCCCGCGCGCAAAGGGCTTGCCTGAGCGCGCCGGCGGGCGTATTATTGTCTAAAACAGGCCGGGGGACCGGCGCGACGGGAGGAGAACATGGGAAAAGACAAGCTGAGGCTGCTGCACATACTGCCCGTGACGGCGGAGGGCATAATGTCCGCGGAGGCGGAGGAGGACATGCGCCGGTACCTGGCGGAGGGCACGGAGGTGGTGCACAGGCAGGTGACCGGGGGAGCGGAGACAATACAGTGCGAGTACGACGCCGCCCTCTCCGCGCCGCACGCCGCCGAGCTGGCGGCGGAGGAGTGCGCGGTGGGGGAGATTGACGGCGTATTTATCGACTGCTTCGCGGACCCGGGCGTGCGGGCCGCCCGCGAGCGGCTGGAGCTGCCGGTGATGGGCGGCTTCGAGCCGGCCATATATCTGGGCCTCGGCCTGGGGGACAATCTGGGGATAATCACCATACGGAGGAACATCGTGCCCCTGATAAGGGGCGGGATAGCCCGCGCGGGCGTGGGCGGGCGGATAGCCTGCGTGCGCACGCTGGACATGTCGGTGCTCGAGCTGCGCGAGCGGGAGAAGCTGATGGAGCGGCTCCACCGCGAGTGCCTGGAGGCGATAGAGGCCGACGGCGCGGAGGTGCTTATCCTGGGCTGCACCGCCGCCGTGGGCGTGGGCGGGGAGCTGGCGCGGCTGCTGCGCGCGGACGGCCATGACGTGCCCGTGCTGGAGGCCGCCCAGTGCGCCCTGGCCCTGACGGAGCTCTACGCCCGCATGGGGCTGTATCAGAGCCGCGTGACCTATATGGCGCCGCCGGGGAAGTGAGGGCGGCGGGAAATATGAGAAGCGGAGCCCGGGGACCTGCCCCGGGCTCCTGCCGTCCGCGCGGGTACCCGGCGGCCTACATGCCCAGCGTGTTTATCAGCAGCAGCCAGGCGAGGCCGTAGTAGGCCACCACGGCTATCAGGTCGTTGACCGTGGTTATCAGCGGCCCGGAGGCCACGGCCGGGTCGATGTGCAGCCGGTCAAAGATGAGCGGGATCACCGTCCCCGCCGCGCCGGAGGCGGCGACGGACACTATGAGGGCCGCACTGGTGCACAGCGAGACGGAGAAGGCCGCGGCGGCGCTCTGCCCGCGGAAAGCGATGAGATAGAGCCCGATGCAGAGCACGGATATGAGCCCCAGGGCGAGGCCGTTGGCCAGGCCCACGCGGGTCTCCTTGGCCAGCAGGCGCAGCCTCCGCCGGCGGGAGAGGCCCCTGTCCGTCAGCACGCGGATGGTGACCGCCAGCGACTGCGTGCCCACGTTCCCCGCCATGTCCAACACCAGCGACTGGAAGGACACGAGGAGCGTCAGCCGCGCCGCCACGCGCTCAAACGCGCCCACGACGCCGGACACCAGCAGCCCCAGGCCGAGCAGCGCCACCAGCCAGGGCAGGCGCTTGCGCACGCTCGAGCGCAGGGGCTCGTCCAGGTCCTCCTCGCCGCCCAGGCCGCCCAGGCGGGCGTAGTCCTCGCCGGCCGCCTCCCCGGCCAGGCGGGCGAGCTCGGCGCAGGTGAGCACGCCGGCCAGACGGCCGGCGCCGTCGAGCACGGGCACGCTCTCCCCGGACGTGCCGGCGAGCCTGAGGGCGCAGTCCGTGATGTCCTCATCGACGTGCGCGGCGGGGAAGTCCCGCTCCAGGAGAGAGGAGAGCTCCTCGCCGTCCCTGGCGCGGATGAGCCTGGCCAGCTCTATCCTGCCGAGCAGCACCCCGCCGCCGTCGACGACGTAGACGGCGGCTATGTTGCCGCACTCCCCCGCGCGCTCTATCAGGCGGCGCATGGCGGAGCGCACCCCCGCGTTCACCTCCACGGCGACGAAATCCGCCGTCATGAAGCCGCGCACCGCGGCGCTGTTAATCATCATGGTCATACCTTTTCCTCCTTTGCACTGCTCATTTTCGCGGCGCGGAGGACAAAAAGGCGCAAAAAGGCCGCTGCCTCTCCGGACCGCAGTTTGACTGTGCAGATGCGTTTCGGAGACGGCAGCGGCCGCGCGCCGAGGCGCGCTAGGACACGGACACGGTGCAGCCGTGCCCCTGCCTGTGAACGGTCCCGCCGTATCCGGGCGTACAACTGCAGCTGTCCATGCTTTCACCTCGTTTCCATGAAGTGTGACTACTTTACCACACACGCCGCCGGAGCACAAGTGCCCGGCGGGATTCTTTACTGTCTGTTCACAGCTCGACGGCCCAGCGGCCGTATTCATGCCTGCCGGAGCCGTGGCGCAGGGCGCCATCGGCGTCGAGCCGGCGGAGGGCGTCGCGTATTTCGGCTGTGAGGCCGGGGCGGATGTCGAGCGAATAGTGACCGGGGAACACGCGCCCGACAGGCAGCGCGGCGATTTTTTCCAGCGAGGCGAGACAGGCTTGGGGGTCGGTGGAGGGATAGGATGCGTACAGCGTGCCTTCGTATACGAGGTCGCCGGTGAAGAGATAGCCGCGCTCGCGCTCGTAGTAGCACAGGTGCCCGGGCGAGTGGCCGGGGGTGTGCAACGCCTCGATGCGCCGGCCGCCGAGGTCTATCACGTCCCCGTCCCCGAGCAGCCGCATAGGCGCGCCCTGGAAGAGCTCGTATTTGGCCGCGTCGAAGCCCTCCGGCAGCGCTCCGCCGCGCGCGAGCATTTCCCGCACGGCCGCCGCAGGCAGGGGGAAGCCGCCCGTCAGCCAGCTGAGTTCCGCCTCGTGGACGCAGAAGCCGCCATAGTGCCACAGCCCGCCGATGTGGTCCCAGTGCGCATGGGTCAGCGCGGCGGTCACATGTTTACTGGTGAGCTCGGAGACGGGGACGCTGATGTCGCAGATGCCGAGGCCAGTGTCGATGAGCAGGCTGCGCTCCGAGCCCTCCAGCAGGTAGCAGTGCGGCTGCTCCCAGTGGCGCGGCTCGCTGATGACGTATGTCTGAGCGTCGATGCGCCCGACGGTGAACCACTCCGGCATGGCTTGCCTCCCGACTGCCGGCGCTTGCCGCGCGCGGCGGGTTTATGCTATGGTGTCCCCATAAAACTCCTGAGGGGCGCGCTGTATGATGAAGAGATGCAAACTGACGGTGCTGAGAACGACATTGCAGGAGGATCTCGCAGAAGAATACGGCATCCCCGGCCTCGGCAGGTGCCCGCTGATGCGGGAGGGGCAGGTGTTCTACGCCGACTACCCAAACCGGAGGGCTTTTGCGACGAGGCCTGGAAGGCCATGTACCAGTACGTGTTCGCCCTTGCCAACGGGGCCGAGGGCTGGTACTCCGACGACTGGATGGACAGCGCCCGCCGCCCGGGCACGGCCATCTGCTCCTGCAACGACGGGCTGCGGCCCGTCATCGTGAAAATCGAGCGCATGGAGGACTGAGAAAGCGGCGCGCGCACAGCGCGCCGCCGCTTTTCGCGCTCAGGGCGCGCCTTTGCCCCAGCCGTCCAGGGGCAGGCGCTGCATGGCGCCGAACACCTTGTCCTTCAGGTCGGGGTAGTCGGCCTGGAGGCGCTTTATGAGCAGCTTAATCTCCTCGCGCTTGCTCTCCTTGTCCTCGGGGCAGGTGGTGGGCACCAGGGGGAGGCCCTCCTCGCGCACGAAGGAGGCTATGGTCCCCTCGCCCAGATAGAGCAGGGGCCTTATCTGCCACACGCCGGCGCGGGACATGTAGGTGGCGGGCTTGAAACAGCCCATCTGGCCGGTGAAGAGCAGGTTCATGAGGAAGGTCTCCACCGCGTCGTCAAAGTGGTGGCCCAGGGCCAGCTTGTTGCAGCCGCGCTCCCTCATGGCGTCGTTGAGCGCGCCGCGGCGCATCTTGGAGCAGAGCGAGCAGGGGTTTTCCTCCCGCCGCACGTCGAACACTATCTCCCGGATGTCCGTCTTTATTATGGTATAGGGCACGCCGCGGGCCGCGCACCACTCCCGCACGGGGGTGAAGTCCATGCCGGGAAAGCCCATGTCTATGGTTATGGCCTCCAGCTCAAAGCGGGAGGGGTGGTAGCGCGCGAGGTGCCTCAGCGCGGCGAGCAGGGCCATGGAGTCCTTGCCGCCGGAGACGCCGACGGCCACGCGGTCGCCGCTCACGAGCATGCGGTAGTCGTCCGCGCAGCGGCGCACGAAGCCGGTAAATCTGTTCAAGTCCATGCTTTCACCTGAAAAATCAAAAATCGGATTTGAGAATACGAGAGCATTGGGGAGTAAAACGGAGCATAAGCGAGGTATGGCGGCAAAAACGAAAAACGCTGTTGACAAGCCGGCGCGCGGGTGGTATAAAAATAGGGCGCGCTGAGGGTATTCTACTTTCAGGCGCCGGATTTGTCAAAGAATTTATATATTATACAACTGGAGGCACACGAAATGTCCACTACCATGCTGAACAAGGACACTGTCACGCGCAAGTGGTACGTTATCGACGCAGCCGGCAAGCCCCTGGGCAAGACCGCCGCTCTGGCGGCCGACCTGCTCCGCGGCAAGCTCAAGGTCGATTACACCCCCCACGTCGACTGCGGCGACTATGTCATCGTCATCAACGCCGAAAAGGCCGTCCTCACCGGCAAGAAGCTCGAGCAGAAGTACTACCGCACCCACTCCGGCTACCCCGGCGGACTGAAGGAGACCCGCTACGACCGCCTGATGAAGCTCAAGCCCGAGCTGGCCATGCGCCTCGCCGTCCGCGGCATGCTGCAGAAGAATACCATCGCCAACTGGCAGCTCAACCGCCTGCGCGTTTTCCGCGGCGCCGAGCACACCCACGCCGCCCAGAAGCCCGAAGTCTGGGACCGCTAAGGAGGTAAATGATAATGGCTACCTATAAGAGCAAGAAGGCCTATATGTACGGCACCGGCCGCAGGAAGTCCTCCGTCGCCCGCGTGCATCTCTTCCCCGGCGGGACCGGCGCCATCACCATCAACGGCCGCGACATAGACGACTACTTCGGCCTGGAGACCCTCAAGCTGATAGTCCGCCAGCCGCTGGTCACCACCGGCACCATGGGCAAGGTCGACATCGAGGCCACCGTCACCGGCGGCGGCGTCACCGGCCAGGCCGGCGCCATCCGCCACGGCATCGCCAGGGCCCTGCTGGCCGTCGACGAGAGCTTCCGCGCCCCCCTGAAGGCCGCCGGCTATCTGACCCGCGACCCCAGGATGAAGGAGCGCAAGAAGTACGGCCTCAAGGCCGCCCGCCGCGCGCCTCAGTTCAGCAAGCGCTAA
>CALWYL010000051.1 GCA_944385765.1 uncultured Oscillospiraceae bacterium | reverse complement strand
GGCAGAGCGCGCTCCGCGCGGGTGCAGCCCTTCAACTTCCCGCAAGCTAGCGCCGGCGCGTAAGCGCCAACGCGCGGTCGGCGATGGGCAAAGTCATTCGATTACGGCGTCTCTCCATCTGCCTCCAGGCTCCGCCTGGCGATTTTCTCTTTGGGGGTCCGGGGACATTTCTTTTTGACAAGCCAAAAAGAAATGCCCCCGGTATCGCCTCCCGGGGCCGCCGCCCCGGGACAAAAAAGGGGCCTTCCGGCCCCTTATTTTTCCCCCAGCCCCAGCATGCCGGCGATTCTGTCCATCATCCCCTCCGGGGTCAGCCCCGTCGAGCCCAGGTCGTAGCGGTAGTCCCGCCCCTGGGGGCGGTCGAACTCCGCGCGCACCGCCAGGTCGCCTATCCGGGTGAAGGTGAGCTCCGCGCCGTCGCCGAACTCGAGGCTTATCACCTCCGCACCCGCTTCCGCCTCTCCCCGGGAGACGAAATACTCGCTGTCGGTGATGAACAGCAGCAGCTCGTTGAGCTCGTCCAGGTGCGGGTCGCTCTCCGCGCCGTCCGCTCCCCGGGCGGTGACGCCCTCCAGCACCGAGCGGCGGATGCTCTGCGCCAGCTCCAGGCGGAACTGCTTCTGTCCGCCCATCCAGCGCACTCCCCAGACCATAAAGGCCACGCCGCCGATAAAGACCGCGAAGGCCAGCACGGCGCACACGACCAGGAAGTTCCACCTCAGTTTCCTGCCCCGGCCCATCTCGTCCCTCCCCCCGTCACTTTCAGGTTAGCCACATTCTAGCGCGGCCCACAGGGCCTGTCAAGCTGGCTATTTACATCCGCGCCGGTTTTGTATATAATACTAGAGCTATAATTTCGGAAAGCGGTTGAAGATATGCTTGTTGAATTTCAAGACTACAAGGTAAAACTGAACGGCATAAAGCCCACTCTAGACAGCCTGGGCGGCGCGCTCAAGCTCGACGAGGTGCGCGCGGAGATTTCCCGCCTGGAGGAGGAGAGCGCCCAGGACGGCTTCTGGAACGACCTGGAGCGCAGCCAGAAGGTGCAAAAGCGCATGAAGCAGCTGCAGCAGAAGGTCTCCCGCTATGAGAAGCTCTGCTCCAAGTGGGACGACCTGATGGCCATCTGCGAGATGGCACTGGAGGAGGACGACGACTCCATGCTCGACGAGCTCAAGAGCGACTACGCCAAGCTGGAGTCTGACCTGGAGTCCATGCGCCTCTCCACGCTGCTCAGCGGCGAGTACGACGCCAACAACGCCATACTGACGCTGCACCCCGGCGCCGGCGGCACCGAGGCCCAGGACTGGGCCCAGATGCTCTACCGCATGTACACCCGCTGGGCCGAGCGCCACGGCTACACCTACACCCTGCTCGACTGGCTGGACGGCGAGGAGGCCGGCATCAAGTCCGCCACCATAAAGATTGAGGGCGAGAACGCCTACGGCTTCCTCAAGAGCGAGCACGGCGTGCACCGCCTGGTGCGCATAAGCCCCTTCGACGCCTCCGGCAGAAGGCAGACCAGCTTCGCCGCCGTGGAGGTCATGCCCGAGATAACGGACACCGGCGAGATAGAGCTGCGCGACGAGGACATCAAGATGGACGTGTTCCGCTCCTCCGGCGCCGGCGGGCAGAAGGTCAACAAGACCTCCAGCGCCGTGCGCCTCACGCACCTGCCCACCGGCATCGTGGTCTCCAGCCAGGTGGAGCGCAGCCATTTCCAGAATCTGGAGAACTGCAAGGAGATGCTCCGCGCCAAGCTGGCGGAGATAAAGGAGCGCGAGCATCTGGAGAAGATAAGCGACATCAAGGGCGTGCAGATGAAGATAGACTTCGGCAGCGCCATCCGCTCCTATGTGTTCATGCCCTACACCCTGGCCAAGGACGCGCGCACGGGCTATGAAAACGGCAACATCAACGCCGTGATGGACGGCGACATAGACGGCTTCATCAACGCCTATCTGGCCATGAAGGCCGAGGCCTGAGTCCGTAGGCAGGCGGGGGAAATATGAAAAGACTGCTCATCTCCGCGCTCCTCATATGCCTGGTGCTCGCGCTCATGCTCTTTGCCGGCAGCGTCTGCCACATGCCCGACTATTTCGAGCCGGGCAGCTTCCCCACGCGCAGCCCCTCCATGTCCGCCATGCCGTCCGAGGCCCCGTCCGGTCCCTCGCCCGGCGCCGTTCACTCCGCCCCGCAGGGCTGATTGCCCGCCCGGCCCACAGGCAAAACAGCGCCGCCCCGGATAACTCCGGGGCGGCGTTTCCCGTCTGCCGCGTCCGCCTAGCCTATCACGCCGGAGGCCGTTATCTCCTCCAGCTCCTCGCCGCCGTAGCTGCCCTGGAAGCGCCAGGTCACGCTGGCCTCGGCCGGCAGGGAGAGCCCCTCCAGCTCCACGCTCAGCTCGCCCAGCTCGTTCTCGCCCAGGACGGGCCCGGCGTAGTCCACCTCCTGGGTGTCGAACTCATAGCTCTGCCCGCCGACAGACAGCACGGCCCCGTGCCATATCTCCCGCGTCTGCAGGCTGTAGCTCTCGGCGTAGAGCCTCACGGTCAGCCGGGCCGCGCCGCCCTCCGCCGCGCTGAGGCTCCAGTCGGCGCGTATTTCCAGCCCCGTGCCGGTGTCGGAGCGCAGGGCGCCCTCCGCGTCTCCCACGGCCTCCTGCGCCGGCTCACTGGGCCGGGGGGTCTCCGTGGGCTCCGGCGTGGGAGTCGGAGTGGGGGCCGGCGTGGGCGTCACCTCGGTCTCGGGCTCCTCCTGTGGGGAGGCGGACGGGGCCGCGCTCTCCTGCGCGTCCGGCCCGGGGCTCTCCTGCACGTCCCCGCCGCCCTGGCGCAGTACGACCACCAGGGCTATGATTATCATCACCAGTATCAGCAGCGCCACTATGGCGCCCGCCGGGTTCCTCCTACGGTTGTTTGATGCCATGCTTGCTCACCTCATCCGGCGCGGGCACGTCCCGCGCCATATCGTGTATTTATGACGTCCGCCCCGCGGCTATGTTCCCGCCGGCTCCCCGCGGCCGCCACAGTAATAATACAACGTCCCCGGCCGGCCGTCAAACTCAATTCCCCGTTTGGGGTCCCCGCCGGATGCGTCCCGCGCAAATTTTCTTTGACAAATCGCCGTGTTTATGATATCTTACCATAGCACGTCCGCGTACTGTGTCCCGGGGGCCCTTTCCCCCCGGCACTCGGGCGCCGGATAAAAAAGAGCAGAAAGGAACGATGCACCATGATTACCAAGGAGCAGAAGACCACCGTCATTCTCGACAACGCCACCCACGAGGGCGATACCGGCTCCCCCGAGGTCCAGATTGCCATCCTCACCGAGCGTATCCGCCAGCTCACCGAGCACCTGAAGCAGCATCCGAAGGACGACCACAGCCGTCTCGGCATGTACAAGATGGTCGGCAAGCGCCGCCGTCTGCTCGACTACCTGGCGAAGAAGGACATTGAGCGCTACCGCGCCATCATCGCCAAGCTCGGCATCCGCAAGTGAGCGGAGCGCCGCACCTGTCCATCCACTGAGGGGTATGAAGGTTTTTTCCGGGGGGACAATTTAATATTGTCCCCCCGGTTTTTTCTCCCTCCCCAACCGTAAACCACGCGGAGCGCCCTTTAGTATTTGACCAAGCGCCCACCGGGCGTTTCGTCAAGTGCTAAAAGGCCCCGCTCCGCTCAAAAGAAAGGAGCAACAGCTTTGATAATCACTCACAAGGAATTCCCCAACCGCAAGGTGTACGAGATTGACTACTGCGGCCGTCCCCTGCGCATGGAAGTGGGCCGCATGGCCGAGCTGGCCAACGCCGCCGTCCTGGTCTCCTACGGCGAGACCACCGTGCTGGTGGCCGTCACCGCCAGCCCCCGCCCGCGCGACGGCATCGACTACTTCCCCCTCAGCGTGGACTTCAACGAGAAGCTCTACGCCGTGGGCCGCATCCCCGGCAGCTTCATGCGCCGCGAGGGACGTCCCAGCCTGCCCGCCGTGCTGGCCAGCCGCCTGATTGACCGCCCCATGCGCCCGCTCTTCCCCAGCGACCTGAGGAACGACGTGGCGATACAGTGCGAGGTGCTCAGCGTGGACCGCGACTGCTCCCCCGAGATAACGGCCATGATAGGCGCCAGCGCCGCCGTCTCCATCAGCGACATCCCCTTCAACGGCCCCATCGCCGGCATCAGCCTCGGCTGGGACGGGGAGAAGTACCTCTTCAACCCCACCAAGGCCGAGCGCGAGAACAACCGCATGACCGTCACCGTGGCCGCCACCCACAAGAAGGTGGTCATGATAGAGGCCGCCGCCGACCAGGTGCCCGAGGACGTGATGTACGAGGGCATAGTCCAGGCGCACGAGAAGCTGCAGAGCGTCCTCGACCTGATAGACAGGATGGTGGAGGAGATTGGCAAGCCCAAGTTCGAGTATGAGCACGCCGACTTCGACGAGGAGCTCTTCAACAAGATAGTCGACGCCACCATGGAGGAGGCCAAGGCCGCCATGGACACCGACGACAAGAACGTCCGCGAGGAGCGCTGGAACAAGCTGATAGAGCACTGGCACGAGCTCTTCCTGGCCGACTACCCCGAGATGGACAAGTACCTCGAGGAGATAACCTACAAGTTCCAGAAGAAGATAGTCAAGAAGTGGCTGCTCGAGGGCCACCGCGTGGACGGCCGCCAGAAGAACGAGATTCGCCCCCTGGCCGCCGAGGTCGGCGTAATCCCCCGCGTCCACGGCAGCGGCCTCTTCACCCGCGGCCAGACCCAGGTGCTCTCCATCGCCACCCTCAACACCCTCTCCATGGCCCAGAAGCTGGACACGATATGGGAGGAAGAGGAGAAGCGCTTCATGCACCACTACAACTTCCCCGGCTACTCCACCGGCGAGGCCAAGCCCCAGCGCAGCACCGGCCGCCGCGAGTACGGCCACGGCGCCCTGGCCGAGAAGGCCCTGGAGCCCGTCATTCCCTCCGTTGAGGACTTCCCCTACGCCATCCGCGTGGTGAGCGAGGTGCTTTCCTCCAACGGCTCCACCTCCCAGGGCTCCATCTGCGGCAGCACCCTCGCCCTCATGGACGCGGGCGTGCCCATCAAGGCCCCCGTCGCCGGCATCTCCTGCGGCCTCATCCAGGACGGCGACGACTTCACCACCTTCATCGACATCCAGGGCGTCGAGGACTTCCACGGCGAGATGGACTTCAAGGTCGCCGGCACCAAGGACGGCATCACCGCCATCCAGATGGACCTGAAGAACGACGGCCTCAAGCACGAGATAATCAGGGAGGCCCTCACCATCACCCGCGAGGCCCGCATCCAGATTCTCGACGAGATTATGCTCCCCTGCATCCGCGAGCCCAGGAAGGAGCTGGCCAAGACCGCGCCCAAGATGATAAAGATGACCATCAACCCGGACAAGATACGCGAGGTTATCGGCACCGGCGGCAAGGTGATACAGAAGATTTGCGCCGACACCGGCTGCAAGATAGACATCGAGGACTCCGGCAACATCTATATCGCCTCCGAGGACATCGAGGCCTGCCGCGCCGCCCGCCAGACCATAGAGAACATCGTGTTCGAGCCCGAGGTGGGCAAGCTGTACTACGGCAAGGTCGTGCGGATAATCCCCATCGGCGCCTTCGTGGAGCTGGCCCCCGGCAAGGACGGCATGATTCACATCAAGGACCTGGAGTTCAAGCGCACCGAGAAGGTGGAGGACGTGCTGAACATCGGCGACATGACCTGGGTCAAGGTCACGGAGATTGACGACCGCGGCCGCGTCAACCTCTCCCGCAAGGACGCCATCAAGGAGCGCGAGGCCATGGGCCTGCGCGACTGAGCGCGGAGCAAAAAAATCAGGAGAGCCCCCGGGGGGCTCTCCTTTTTTGCCTTTTCCTGCCTCAGTTGCCCGGATTCAGAAGCTCATATGTCCTGCGGGCTATGCCCAGCTCCTCGTTGGCCGGTATCACCAGCGCCCTCACGGCGCTGTGCGCGGCGGAGATGGCGCGGATGTCCCCGCCGGCGGCGGCGTTGGCCTCCTCGTCCAGCTCCAGGCCCAGGAAAGCCAGGGCCCTGCACACCCGCGAGCGCACCTGGGAGCTGTTCTCCCCGATGCCGCCGGTGAACACTATGTTGTCCAGCCCGCCCATCTCGGCCGCGAAGGCCCCGGCGTACTTGACTATCTGGTTCACAAACATGTCGATGGCCAGCGCGGCGCGCCCGCTGCCCTGCCCGGCCGCCGCCTCCACGTAGCGCATGTCGTTCGACACGCCGGAGATGCCCAGCAGCCCCCCGCGGCGGGAGAGCCCGTCGAGCAATTCGGCCTTCTTCATCCCCTGGCTCATCAGGAACAGCGGCACATAGGCGTCCAGGTCTCCGCAGCGGTTGGCGTGCATCACGCCCGTCTGCAGCGAGAAGCCGAAGCTGGTGTCCACGCTCTTCCCGTCCTCGATGGCGCAGAGCGAGCAGCTCCCCCCGAGGTGGCAGGACACCGTGCGCCCCGTGGAGCCGTATACCCCCGTGAGCGTCTCCGCCACATAGGAGTGCGAGGCCCCGTGATAGCCCATGCGCTTTATGCCGTACTCCTCATACCACTCGTAGGGCACGGCGTAGAGGCTGCGCTCCGGCGGTATGGTGGTGTGGAAGGCCGTCTCGAACACGCCCACCATCCTGGCCCCCGGCATCAGGCGGCGGAAGCGCTTTATGGCCTCCAGATAGGGCCCGTTGTGCGCCGGCGCCACCTTCAAATAGGCCCTCATGCCCTCGAGCACCTCGTCGGTGAGCTCGTGCACGCCGTAGAAGCCCTTGGCCAGCACGGTCTTAAAGCCCACGGCGGCAATCTCCCCCATGTCGGACATCACGCCCTGCTCCCCGCACATGTCCGCCAGGAAGAGCTTTATCCCCTCCGTGTAGGTGGGTATGCAGCAGCCCGTGTCGCGCTGCGAGTGCCCCGTGAGGCAGTTTTTATAGGTATGTATGGCCGCGTCCCTGCTGCCCACGAGCTCTATGCGCGCCTCGCAGAGCACCCGCTCCGCCGGCATGTCGTAGAGCTTGAACTTCAGCGAGGTGCTGCCCACGTTGCTTACCAGTATCTTCACTGTGCGCCCTCCTCTCCGTTCGATGTGTCCTCAGCCGGGGTCACCGGCTCCGTCGGCTCAACCGGCTCCGTCGGCTCAACCGGCTCCGTCGGCCCCGCTTCCCCGGTCCCCTCCGGCTGTCCGCCCCCCTCTGACGGCTCCAGGCTCTCCGCCGGTGCCTGGCTCTCCGCCGGCGTACCGCTCTCCTGCGGCGCCTCGCTCGCCTCCGGCGTCTCCGACACCTCCGGCGAGGGCGAGGGGGAGGGCGAGGCGGGGAGGTTGTTGTAGAAGGAGTCCTCCCCTCCCGCTACATAGCCCACGGTGGAGTAGAAGCCCGAGGAGGAGTGGGTGAGTATATTCACGTTGGCCGCCGTCACGTCCGTGTCATAGGGGTTCAGGCACTCGTTCACCATCTCCAGCCAGTCGTTGAGGTAGATGGAGACGTAGGAGACCCCTTTGATGCTGTCGCCGTAGTTCGCCGGCATGGTTTGGAAGTGGATGTCCTCCGCGCTGCAGAGCAAAAACTGCCTGGCGAAGAAGGCCAGGTTGGCCGTGGTCATGTTCGTGTCCACATACTCGGTGAAGATTTCGATGAACTGCGGCAGGTTGGGGATGTTCCCCAGCGTGAGGAACTGGCTGGCCACCGACATCAGGAAGTCCTGCTGCGTGCCAATGCGCCCGATGTCCGCCGAGGCGTAGCCGGAGCGGAAGCGCACCACACCCATGGCCTGCTGCCCGTTCAGGTGCTGTATCCCCGGCTCCAGGTCAATATAGAGGTCCTGGGTGGGGTCGTGGTAGTGCATGGCCACCGGCACGTCGTAGTCCACCCCGCCTATGGCGTCCACCAGCTCCACAAAGGCCTCCAGGTCCACCACGGCGTAGCAGTCCGGCTCGAAGCCCAGGAGGTTCTTTATCCCGCCCATCAGCCCGGTGACGCCGTCCCCGCCGGAGGCGATGTCGGAGTTGTAATAGGTGTTCACCTTCTTCACGCTGCCGTACTTGTTCACCAGCGTGTCCCGGGGTATGGACACCACGTTTATCTCGTGCGCCTCCGTGTCCAGCCTGCCCACCATTATCACGTCGGTGAGCATGGCCGCCCGGTCGATGCCCACCACCAGGAAGGTGTACATATTCTCGTTCAGCGTGGCCGGCGCGCCGGCGTTGGGGTCCTCCGTGGGCTCCGGGGTGGAGGTAGCCTGCGGCTTCTCCGTGTTCTCCGGGGTGGCCGTGGGCTCTATGGTCTGCAGCCCCTCGCCGCCACGCTCCGGCGGCTTCTCCCAGAGCATGTACAGCGCCGCCGCCGCGCAGGCCAGCGCCAGCGCGCAGCAGATTATGAGCGCTATCTTCTTCCCCACGTTGGACCGCCGCCTGGGCGCCGGTTTCCCCCCGCTTTTCGCCTTATTCCCGTCCCCGGAGGGCCCCTTTTTCTTCGCGTGCGCCCCGGAGTCGTTCCCGTTTATCTTCATGCCCCAGCCTCTCTCTGTCTCAGATTGCAAAGGGCCCAATGGCCCTTATATAGTATAGACGAAGTGCCCCATATAAAAGTTAACGCAAAGTTAAAGATTTTTCCATTCTCCCGTCCCCCCGCGTGTGAAATATCCCCCGCGGCCGCGGTTTTTATTCATTTAGAGTTAACAGCGGACTGACCTGTGATGCTATAATCACCGGCGGCGAAAAATCCGCCGCGCCCGCCGGCGCGGCGTTCAGGCTCTTCGGGGGGAATAGACATGTTTCGTTCCGCGCTCAGCTTCATCAAGCGGGAGGCCGTGCTCAGCGCCGCGGCGGCGCTGGCGCTCCTCTCCATGTTCCTCGTGCCGCCGGACGCGCAGTACGCCGGCTACATAGACTGGAACACCCTGGCGCTGCTCTTCTCCCTCATGGCCGTGATGAAGGGCTACCAGCGCAGCGGGCTCTTCGACTATCTCGGCTCCCTGCTGCTGGGCCATGTGCGCAGCACCCGCGGGCTGCTGCTGGTGCTGGTGTTTCTGCCCTTCGTGTTCAGCATGGTTATAACCAACGACGTGTCGCTCATCACCTTCGTGCCCTTCGCGCTCATCGTGCTGCGCCTCTCCGGGCAGGAGCGGCTGCTGGTTCCCGTGGTGGTCATGCAGACCCTGGCGGCCAACCTCGGCAGCATGCTCACCCCCATTGGGAACCCCCAGAATCTCTACCTCTACTCCCGCTCCGGCATGAGTTTCGGCGCGCTCTGCGCGCTGATGGCGCCCTACGTACTGCTCTCCGGCGCCTGCCTGGCCGGCGTCATACTCATACGCCGCCCGGCGGCGGTGGCCGGCGTGGGCGCCGGGGTCTGCGCCGCGCCGCGCTCCTCCCGGGCGGACAGGACGCCGCTCTACTGCAGCGCCCTCTTCGCGCTCTGCCTGCTCGCGCTCTTTGACGCGCTGCCGCCCCTGGCCGTGGCCGCGGCCACGGCGGCCTTCCTCCTGGCCTTTGACCGCCCGCTGCTGCGCGCCGTCGACTACTCCCTGCTGGGCACCTTCATCGCCTTTTTCATCTTCATCGGCAACCTGGGCCGCCTGGAGCTCTTCCGCAGCGCCCTCTCCGCCCTGCTGTACGGGCACGAGGAGCTGGTGGCCGTGCTGGCCAGCCAGGTGATAAGCAACGTGCCGGCGGCGCTGCTGCTCTCCGGCTTCACCCAGGACTGGCCCGGCCTCATCGTCGGCTGCAATCTCGGCGGCCTGGGCACGCTCATCGCCTCCATGGCCAGCCTCATCTCCTACCGCCAGGTGGCCGGGAGCCGCCCCGCCGAGCGGGGGCGCTACTTCCTCTGGTTCACCGCGGGCAACATCCTGCTGCTGGCCGCCCTGCTGGCCCTCTCGGCCCTCATCTGAGCGGCGGCCCACAGCCCCAATGACAGCGGGGCGGCCTTCCGGCCGCCCCGTATTTTTGCCCTTTTCCGGCGTGCGCGCACAAATTTTCCCGTATTCCTTGACAGTTCCGCCCCCAAGTGCTTAAATACCCCCTGTATGAAACCGCAGTTACCGGAGGGGAACATGATGGACAACGAGCAGGAGCGCCGGCCCCGGGAGAAGGCCCCCAAGCCGCCCAGGGAAAAGGCCCCCAGGGAGAAAAAGGAGCCCCGCCGCCGCGAGCGGCCCATAAGCGCCAGCGAGGTGTTCGTCGCCGCCGACGGCGAGGAGAGCATGAACGACGCCTTCCGCAAGCGCCTCACCTATCTGATGAACGGCAACAACGCCCTGGGCAAGGCCGTGAACATCCAGGAGCTGGCCGACGCCGTGGGCGTCTCCCGCCCCGCCATACGCAAATACCTCAAGCCCAAGGGCGCCCCCACCACGCCCTCGGCGGCCACGGTGTGCGCCATCGCCCGCTATTTCGGCACCACGCCGGACTTCCTGCTGGGCTTCGACACGCCGGACACCGAGGCCGCGCGCAAGGCCCTGGAGAGCGACTACTACAACGCCCTCGGCCTCAACCAGCGCACGATAGACCTGCTGAGGGCGCTGCGCGAGCGCCAGGCGGACGAGCGCACGGCGGAGGCCGCCGCGGCCCTGCTGGGCATGCTGGACCGCCAGACGGCCGCCTTTGCCGAGGACGCCCTGCGCCTGCTGGAGCTCAAGAAGTCCTAGCCCTCCGCCAGCTCCGGCAGCTTTTCGCGCAGCGCGCGGAGCGCCTGCTCCAGCTCCTCCTCGTCCTCGGAGAACACCGAGCAGAGCAGCCCTACCTCCCCGCGGAGGTCCAGGCTCCCGCCCTTGACCTCCAGGCAGCCGCAGCCGCACTTGGCGAAGCGCGAGCGCCCTCTGAGCTCCGCCGAGCGTATCTCGCCCAGCGGCTGGGCCACTTTCTTCAGTCCCTCGCGGTAGTAGAGCGCCAGCTCGCCCACCCTCAGCGCTCCGAACCTCCGCGCGGCGGCATAGTCCTCCGCCCAGCGTTCCCCGGGCAGTGCCCCGCCCCCCGGCGTATGGAATCTGGCCATGTCTCACCCTCCTTTATCAATAATAAGAATCATTACTGATATAATAGCATCTCCCGCCGCCCAATGCAAGAGCCATCTTGCCTGAGCGCCCAATTTTTTCTGCCGTGTATGGAGGCCCCCACTTGAAGAAGCTCACAGCCGCTCTGAAGAACCTCATAGCCGCCTTTTTTGACAGGCGGTTCCTCAAATTCTGCCTGGTCGGCGTGCTCAACACCCTGGTGGGCACCGCCGTGATGTTCGGGCTCTACAATCTCGCCCAGTGCTCCTACTGGTTTTCCTCCGCCATGAACTACGTGGTGGGCAGCGTGGTCAGCTATTTCCTCAACAAGCACTTCACCTTCCGCTCCAGCGGCGGCGGCTGGCGCCAGCTCCTGCGCTTCGCCCTGAACATCGCCGTCTGCTACCTCATAGCCTATTCCGCCGCCCAGCCCTTCGTGGAGTGGCTGCTCAAGGACGCCGACGTGAGAGTCCGCGACAACCTCGCCATGCTCGTCGGCATGGTCATCTTCACGGGCCTCAACTACCTCGGCCAGCGCTTTTTCGCCTTCCGCCAGGCCGGCGGGGAGGACAGGCGGGGCCGGTAGCGTGCGCACGCGCATTTTTTGCGCAAAAATCTCCCCAAACCCTTGACAAGCCCGGCAAATGCTGATAAATTATTATGGCGCTCCAAAGACAGCAGGCGGTGCCTGGGAGGCGGCGCGGACACCATGCGGTGCCGCGTGCCCGTCCCGCGGCATGGAAGTCCTGCCGAGGACGGCCATCAGTCACATGATAGCTCTCTGCCCTCGTGTCCAAGTGCACGGGGGATGTTTTTTTGGGCGCTTATGAATATTGCCGGAGGTGAAACTCAAGAAATGCCGAATGCAAAGATTCTGAGCGAGAAGCAGGCAATCGTCGAATCCCTCGCCGCGCGCCTGCAGGGCGCCAGCGCCGGCGTGTTCGTGGACTACCGCGGCATCACCGTCGCCGAGGACACGCAGCTCCGCCGCGACCTCTCCCAGAGCTCCGTCGAGTACAGCGTCGTCAAGAACACCCTGACGAAGTTCGCGCTCGACAAGGCCGGCCTCAGCGGCCTGGACCACATCCTCACGGGGACCACGTCCATGGCCACCAGCGCGGCCGACCCCATCGCCCCCATCCGCATCATCAGCGAGTATTCCAAGAAGATGGGCGATCGCTTCAACATCAAGGCCGCCTTCATGGACGGCCAGGTGCTCAGCCAGCAGGATATCGACGAGATAGCGCTGCTCCCCAGCAAGGACGCGCTGTACGCCAAGGTCCTGGGCACCATGCTCGCCCCCATCACCAGCCTGGCCGTTGTCCTCGGCCAGATAGTCGAGCAGGCCGGCGGCTCCATAGAGCCCGCCGCCGAAGAGGCCGCTGAGGCCCCCGCCGCCGAGTGAATCGGCCCTAAAAATTTAAAATCAGGAGGAAAATAACAATGGCCAGCGAAAAAGTCACCGCCATGATCGAGGAGATCAAGACCATGTCCGTCCTCGAGCTCAGCGAGCTCGTCCACGCTCTTGAGGAGACCTTCGGTGTCTCCGCCGCCGCCGTCGCGGCCCCCGCCGCCGGCGCCGCCGCCGCTGCTCCCGCCGAGGAGGAGAAGACCGAGTTCGACGTCGTCATGAAGAGCTTCGGCAGCGAGAAGATAAAGGTCATCAAGGAAGTCCGCGCCATCACCGGCCTGGGCCTGGCCGAGGCCAAGGCCCTCGTCGAGGGTGTCCCCGCCAAGATAAAGGAAGCCGTCTCCAAGGACGAGGCCGAGGCCCTCAAGAAGCAGCTCGAGGGCGTTGGCGCCGAGGTCGAGCTGAAGTGAATCGACAAAAGGGTCCCCCCAGGGGGACCCTTTTTCCATATCCGCGCCCATCAGGCGAAGAGGTTTTTGAAGAAGTCTATCACCGAGTTTATCACGCCCTTCACGCTCTCGAAGAAGCCGGAGGCCCGCTCCAGCTTGGCGCCCAGGCCGCGCAGCGTCTCCTGCACGGACTCCACCTTCTCCCGCAGGGTGTCGGCGTTGAGCTTCTCCAGCGCCCGACAGAGCGTCACCAGCTGGCCTATCTGCGAGTCGTTCAGCTCCACGCCCACCTCGCCGGCGATGCGCCCTATCTCCGCGCGCAGCTCCGCGTCGTCCATGTTGCGCGTCTCGTCGAGCAGCAGCTTGAGCTCGTTGATTATCTCCACCGTGTCCGAGCTCCCCAGCTGGTCGGCCAGGGAGGCCGTCACCGTCAGCTCCTGGGTGCCCACGCGCTTGGCCGCCTCGTCGAGCTCCTCGCCGGTCATGTCCTCGTAGGCCAGATATATGCCCGTCAGCGCCGCGGTGCCGGAGACGGCAAAGGGCGCGGCGACCACTATCCTCGCGTCCGTTATGCCGGCGGTGGCCAGCGCGCTGACATACATCTCCCGGGTGCACCAGTTGATGTTCTCCGCCCTCACGTCCAGGCCCTCGCCCTCGCCGAGCAGCTCTATATAGGCGCAGGAGATGGAGTTGGTGCCTATCACGTCCTCGTCCACCAGCCCCTCCAGATACTCCCGCTCATCCGCGTTGGTCACCGTCAGCTCGCGCACCGAGCCGCGCTCCACGCCGAACACCGAGTAGACGTAGTCCACCTGCTCGCCGCTGAGGTCGGCCCCGATAACCGCCCGCTCCCGGCCGCTATCCGAGGCCAGGGCAAGCTGCGCCGGCGCGAGCAGGCATATCGCCAGTACAAAGGCAAGCGCCCTCTTCATGTCCAGCACACCTCCTGTTCTCTCTATATGACGTCCTCCGTCCCACCTATGTTCCTAGAGGGGCTTTTTTGATATCTTCGCCCATCTGCGCGGGTACTTTTCCGGCGTGGTGGCGGTTTTTTTGATTATCACGGCGGCGTGGCGCAGCTCCGTCCCCGGCACGCCGTAGGGCCTCACCTCGGCCTCGCCGCCGCCCAGCTCCGCGATGGCGCGGCGCGCCTCCTCCAGCTCGGCGCCGCCCTCCGGCCCCTTCATGGCGATGAACAGCCCCCCGGGCCGCACAAAGGGCAGGCAAAGCTCGCAGAGCACGTTCAGCCGCGCCACGGCGCGGGATACGGCGATGTCGAAGCTCTCGCGCAGCTCCGCCGGGGCCTCCTCCGCCCGGGCGCAGACGGTCTCCACGCCCTCCAGCCCCAGCTCCGCGCAGGCCGCGCGCAGGAAATCCACCCGCTTGCCCAGGCTGTCAAGTAGCGTGAGCGATATGCCCGGCTCCGCAATGCGCAGCGGCAGCCCGGGGAAACCCGCCCCGGCGCCCACGTCGATTACCCGCTTGCCCCGGAAGTCGCAGAGCGCGAGCAGGGCGCAGCAGTCGAGGAAGTGCAGCCTGGCCGCCTCCTCCTCGCCCTCGATGGCCGTCAGGTTCATCACGCTGTTGCGCTCCATGAGGTATTCGTAGTAGCGCCGGAACGACGAGAGCCGCCCCTCGTCCGCCCCGATGCCCAGTTCCGCCAGCCCCCGGCGCAGTATCTCCTCCATGTCGGCCTCCTAAGGTTTTTTGATATTCTACCATATGGGGGCGGGGATTGGAATAAGTCCGGCCCAATTTCTTCGGCGGATGCGCGCAGGGGAGGGCCCTGCGCGGGAAAAATCCACCCCATTTCTTTGGTCTTGCGCAAAGAAACGGGGTGGAGCCCCAAAGAAAGGCGCTTTCGTTGTAATCTGGCGGTTGCGCAGACGCCGCAGTCGGATAACGGCCCCCATCGCCGACCGCGCACTGGCGCTTACGCGCCGGCGCTAACTTGCGGAAAGTTGAAGGGCTGCACCCGCGCGGAGCGCGCTCTGCCTCCGGACGCAGTCCGGCAGCGCCGCGACCGCAGGGAGCAACGCGCGGCCGGC
>CALWYL010000050.1 GCA_944385765.1 uncultured Oscillospiraceae bacterium | reverse complement strand
TTACACACCCTCGTAATCCGCGAAGGCGTAGAGTGCTTTGACGAAGCAGTCCATGGGGGCGTTGACTATGCCCGCGCCCACCTGGCCCACGCCGGGCTGCTTGTGCGCCATGCCGGTGTTTATAACGGGGAGTATGCCCGTCTCGACCACCTTGCGGATATCGATGCCGGTGGCGGTGCCGATGAAGTCCATCGTGGGCATGATATAGGTCTGGTTGAGCCCCACGGTTATCTCCTGCATGTCGCGGGAGTAATTTATGGCCTCCTGCACGGAGCTCGCGCCCACGAAGCGCACCACGGCCGGGGAGGAGCCCATGGCGAAGCCGCCTATGCCGAAGGTCTCGCAGATGGCGCTGTCGCCGATGTCGGGGTTGGCGTCTTTTTCGGAATATCCGGGGAAATAGAGCCCCTTGGGCGTGAGCACGGGGGCCTCGAACCACTGGTCGCCCAGCGCGCTCACCTTGATGCCGAAGTTGGTGCCGTTGCGGCTCATGGCAGTGACCACCGAGCAGTGCTCGATGTTCTTCACCGGGTCCATGGTGGACTTGCCGGCGGCCATGGCGAGATTGAGGAAGAACTGGTCGTTGCCGGAGATGAAGCTCATCACCCTCTCCAGGTCCGCCCTGTTCTCCACCACCTTGGCGAGGGCGGGGGCCACCTCGCGCACAAAGAGGGCGGAGGCGGCTATGTTGCGCTGGTGCATCTCGTCGCCCATGGCCAGCGCCTTGGTTATCATGACCTTGAGGGAGATGGGACCCGTCTCGGCCAGGGCCGCCTTCATGGCGGGGGCCAGCACGGTCTCCATCCACTTGAGCCTCTCCAGCACCTCGGGCCCGTTGGCGCCGAAGCGCATGACCTTGCCCAGGCCCTCGTTGAAGGTGCTGTAGGCCACGTTGCCGTACTTGGCGTTGACCACCTTCCACAGCGGCATGGAGTAGGTTATCATGCCCGTCATGGGGCCCACGCAGCCCATGCTGTGGTTGCTGACGAATTTTATCTCGCCGGCGAGCACCATCTTCTCGGCCTCTTCCAGCGTCTCCGCCATGCCCTCGTACACCGCGGCGCCCAATATGGCGCCCTTGAGGGGGCCGCACATGTCCTTCCACTCCAGCGGGGGTCCGGCGTGGCCTATGGTCCGCTTGTCCATGCCGGGCAGCACGTCCTTGGCGTATACTACGTCCACCAGCTCCGGCTCCGCGGCGTTTATCCGCTCGAAGGCCTCCTGATTAGCTCTGTCGATATGGTTCATTGCTCTCTCCCCTCTATCTGCTGAGCTTGGCGAGTATCTCCAGCAGCCTGGGGTCGCCGCCTGCGGGCGGCTTCCAGTCTATGTGGCAGGCGGGGGTGTTCTGGTCCAGCATGGCCTCATAGAAGCTCTCGAGGCCCACGTTTACCACCTTGAGCTGCGCGTGAAAAAGTTCGTTTATAGTGAGCATGTCTGTTACCCTCTTCCCTTTCTCTCAAATGGCGGACAGTATGCGGGCGGCCACGCGCGAGGCCTGCGCGTTGCTGGGCATCACGATGACGCCGGCGGCCCTCAGCTTCTCCTCCTGCTCGCTGCGGCGCTGCTGGTCGGCGTCGGTGCCGCAGACGGAGGCCACAAACACCAGTTTCCTGTCGCCGGCGATGGCGCGGGCCTCGGCCACGGCCTGGGCCAGGGCGCCCGCCGGGTCGGCGTGGCAGCCGTATCCCAGCACGCAGTCGAGCAGTATGACGGCCGTGCCGGGGTCGGCGGCCTCCTTCTTTATGCGCTCCACGCGCAGGCGCACGTCTATCATGGGGTGCGGCATGCCGTCGGTGAAGTAGTCGTCGCCCATGTCGAGCAGGGTGTTCTCCACGCTCTCCTCCACATTGGGCAGGGCGTACTTCTTGTCCAGGGCGATGTTGGAATATATGCCGCCCACGGCCTTCTCCAGTATCAGCATGGCCTCGCTGCAGAGCGTGCCGCCGGAGTAGAGCCCGCGGATATACTTCTGCGAGGGCTGCAGGCCGGCCACGGCCTCCTTTACCGCCGACTCCACCTGCTCCACCGGCACGGTGAACTCGCAGCTCTCCACCTTCTTGCCCTGGGCGAGGTCCACCATGAAGGTGGCGGCGTCCTCCAGGGTGGAGGCGGACACGATGTTGTCGCCCTCGATGAGCGCGCTGTCGGCGCCCAGGAAGCAGGCGACCACCGGCTTGCCGCAGTCCTTGAGGGAGGCGACTATCTTCTCCATCACGCTCGCTGCGGGCGGCTTGGAGACTATGCCAATCACCTCGGAGCGCGGGTCGTTCTTCAGGGCCTCCAGGGCCAGCAGCATCATCCTGCCGCCCACGGCCTCCTTGACGTCCCTGCCGCCGGTGCCCAGGGCCTGGGAGATGCCCCCGCCCAGCCGGTCGATTATCACGGTGACCTCCTGCAGCCCGGTGCCCGCGGCGGCGACTATGCCGATATTGCCCTGGCGCACTATGTTGGCGAAGCCCAGAGCCACGCCGTTTATGATGGCGGTGCCGCAGTCGGGGCCCATCATCAGCAGGTTATGCTCCACGGCGTAGTCCTTGAGCTCTATCTCCTTCTCCAGGGAGACATTGTCCGAGAACAGCAGCACGTGCATGCCGTTCTCCATGGCCTTCATGGCCTCGGTGCCGGCGTACTTGCCGGGCAGGGAGACGATGGCGAAGTTGGGCTCGCCGAGCTTTTTCACGGCGGAGTCCATGGTCTTGGCGCGCAGGTGCTCGTCGCCGGCCGTGCTCTGCTTCTTGTTCTCGAACTGCTCGGCCAGGGAGGCGAGGGCCGCGTCCACTGCGCTCTGGTCCTCGGCCAGCACGCCTATCACCAGGTCGTTGGCGGTGATTTTCTCGGCGTCCTCGCTCTTGAGTATGCCGGAGTTCATCATCAGCGACTTGTTGTGGTCGGTGCCCATCATCACCGCCGCCTCGCGCACGCCGGGTATCTCCCCCAGCTTGCTCGAGAAGAGCATCAGCGTGACGGAATCGTAGTAGGCGTTCTGTCTTATCTCATTGTAAGCAATCATTTTGGCTACCTCCATTTATATCAACGTGAATGTGTTGATGCAAATCCGCTTCCCCCTCCAGGGCCTCCGCCGCCAGCAGTACGCCGCAGAGCGTGTCCAGCCCCGAGGAGTGGCCCACGGCCATGGCCGCCCTCACCGCGCCGGCAAGGGCTTCGCCGTCCGCCCCCGGCTCAAAGAGCCCCAGCAGCGGAGAGCTGAACTCCCCGGCCGCTGCCGCCAGCAGGAAGGCCCTGCTGACGTCCGTGGTGCCCCGGGCGAGCCTCCCGGCCTCCCGCGAGAGCGCCCCGCGCAGCTCCTGCGAGCGCGCGCTCTCCAGATACCACGAGACGGCCAGCACGCCGACGTTGAAGTCGTCGCCCGCCGGCGTCAGCCCGGCGCCCAGCCCGATGAGCGATGCGCACTCCGCCGCCGCGGCGGCGCACTCCCCCTCGCGCGCTGCGCGGAAGAACCCCAGGGCCCCCTTCGAGGAGAGCTGCCTGCACCGGGAGGCGCCGGCCCCGCTCTCCAGGTGCAGCGCGGCGTCGGCGAAGTCGCTCCGGCCGCGCTCCGCGGCTATCTCCCGCCGCAGCACGGAGCGCAGGGCGGCCAGCGTGGCGTCCCCAGCTCGCCCCCGCCGCCGCAGGCGGTGGTCCCGCTCAGCGGCGCCGGACGCGAGGAAGAGGTATGCCCCCACCCGCAGCGTCTCCCCGCAGGTCACGGGGTCGCCCCGCCCGAGGCGCAGGAGGGAAAACTCCTCCGCCGGCACGTCCACCGAGAGGGAGATGGGAGTGCGGGGAGCGGAGCCCGGCTGCAGCGCATAGAGCGCGCCGGCGCATTCCAGGTTGACTGTGGAGCGGTAGACGGAGTGAACTCTCCCGCTCCCCCGGCTGAAAAGCGCCGCGGCGCCCGACGCGTAATCCGCAATCTCGAACAAGCTCCCACTCCCTTTTCCCCTTGTAAAGAAGTATCCCATCAAGGGGCGATTCCGTCACCGGACAGGGCTCCGAAATCCCTCCCCGGTCATTGTGCAGTTTGCCCAAAGAGCTTCTCCGCTCATTTTTATTCACTCCCGCCGGGGGCTCCGGGCGCTCTCCGGGGCGTTTTTCACCCCTCCTCGCCCTCCCGGGCCCTCGGCGCGCGCTCCTCCGGCAGGGTCTTGAGCACCTTCATGATGTGCAGCCCCATCTGCAGCTCCAGCAGCTCCTCGGGGTCCTTCAGCTCCGAGCCCAGTATGCCCTTTATCTTCTCGATGCGGTAGATAAAGGTGTTGCGGTGCAGGAACATCTTCTTCGCCGCGGTGCTGATGTTCGAGTTGCACTGGAAGTACTGCTCCAGCGTCTCCACCAGGCTGGTGTTGTTCTGCCGGTCGTACTCGCAGAGCTTGCCAATCCCGTTGGCGCAGAACTCGTCCAGGTACTCCCGCGACTGCACGGAGTTTATCAGCCGGTAAATCATCAGCTCCTCGTAGAAGCTGATGTGCCGGTCCTCGTCCAGCTGTTCGGAGATGCGCAGCGCCTCCTTGGCCTGGAGGTAACTCTTGGATATCTCCAGGAAGTCCAGGCTCGGCTTGCCCACGGCTATGCCCACGTCCGAGTGCGGGTCCGCGCCCTTCACGGCCTCGTACACGGCGCCCACGAAGTCCCCCAGCAGGGCGGACATCCTCTGCCCCAGCTCCCCGCTGTGTATGCGGATGAACGTGATGATGAGGTTCCCCCGATGGATGGACACGGTCTCCCTCCGCCGCTCATAGGAGATGTCGTCTATGAGGCCGATGAGCCTCTCCTTGTACTGTGTGAAGGCGTCGCGCTCCTGCAGCTGCCCCTCGTCCGTCTCCCCCTCCGCGGAGGGCGCCCCCTGGGGCGTGGCCACCTTGGTGAGCATGCAGACGTACTTCTTCCGCACGTCCATGTAGTGTATCTCGGCCAGGCTGCTGGCCGCGTTCACGGACTCTATCTTGCCCTGTATGAGGTCGTCGAAGAAGTCCTGCCGCAGGTGGTGCTTTATCTCCTCTATCTGCCGCGCCTTCACCCTCTCCAGGGCCACGGTGGTGCTGCAGCTCTCCAGGGCCATGTACTCCACGCTGGTCATCTTGTACATGGTCTCCCATACCACCAGGTAGCCGTAGATGGACTGGTCCGCCGCCACCGGGAGGATGCGGCATACCACGTCCCCGTTGGCGTCCGGATAGCGGCGCTTTATCGACTTCGTGAACTCACCGAACTCCCGCGGCACGTCCTTGATGAAGCTCTGGGGGAACACCCGCTCCTTCTTGCTCAGATAGAGGTTGGCCTTCAGCGGCCGGGGGTTCTCCGCCAGGTCCGCGTAGGCCAGCAGCCGCCATTTGCTGTCCACGATTATCAGCGGGTTATATATCAGCGCGCTCATCAGCCGCGCTATCCGCTCCAATCCCCCGCCCTCCAGGGAGCACTGTGTGAGGGTGTTGTGGATGTGTATCAGCTTCTTCAGCTTGTTGTCCTCGCGCTTGAATATGGCGTTGTTTATGACGTTCGACACCCGGGAGAGGGTGTAGTGATAGGGTATCTCCACCAGGGCGAAGCCCGCCCTGTCCGCCTCCTCTATCATGGGGGCGGGTATGCTCTCCAGATATCTCTTGGTCTTTATGCCCAGCCCCGCGCAGCCTATGTCCGCCAGCTCGCGCACCAGCCGGCGCTGCATCTGCGCGTCGTCCCTGAAGATATAGCCCGTGCTCAGCAGGAAGTCCCCCGCCGAGAGCCAGTCGTAGGTGTCCGGGTTGTCGATTACGTTGACATTGGCAATCTCTTTGGAGATACCGGCTCGGCCCGATGCGAGGCGGATGCCGCTCAGGGCCTCCTCCCCCAAAAGGCTTTCGACAGTGTAAATAGCCAAGCCATAGCCTCCTAATCTGTTCTCAAGAATGGTGCCCCGCCCTTCTCGCCGGGCGGTCAAGAGACAAAACAGGCTGAGGGTTTCCCGCTCAGCCCATTTTGCCTATATCTTGTTACGTCAATTCGCCTTGGCGTCGGTAATGCAGGTGGGGGTGATGGTGATGGCCTCGGCGTCCTTGAGTATCACGCCGACCTTCTGCAGCCACTTCATGAAGTACAGGAAGATGAGCTCGAGCAGGCCGGTGGTCAGGCGGACGGTGACGGAGATGATGACCATCTGCACCATGGCGGCCAGGCTCTTGGTGCCGGCGAAGGCCAGGACGGTGAAGATGATGGCGTTGGCGACCAGACCGACGCTGGTGGAGACCAGGGTCCTCAGCCAGAGCTTGCCCTTGCCGGTCTTGTTCTTTATCTTGGCGAAGAGGTGGACGTTCAGCAGGCCGCCGATGTAGGTAGCGATGATGCTGGCGATGGTGACACGGGGGACAACGCCCATCAGGGTCTCGAACATGACGTAGTTGTCCTCGCTGCCCGCGGGGGCCGGGAGGTAGATGAGCCAGACCAGGTAGATGGTGGAGAGGGCGCGCACGATGAACTGGCAGGTGACGGACGACTTGGCTATCTCACGGCCGTAAAACTCGTTGATGTAGTCCTCGCCGCAGGCCAGGATGGGGTACATGAGCGAGCCGGCTATGATGTAGAACTCCTGTCCGGCAAAGGTCAGGGTGCAGTCCTTGGCAGAGGTGAAGGACACCATTATCTGCAGGCCCGCCATCAGGCCGACCATGACGAAGGGCGCGTACTTCTTGCCCATGCGGTCGGCAAGAACGGCGCCGACGATGATGGTGATGAGGCCGAACACTATCGTGAGGATAAGGTTCGGCAGGCCCGACCACGGTCCCGTAATAAATCCATACTCCATAACAAATCTCTCCTCTAAAAAATTTAATTATAGCTCGCGGTTTTTGAGGACCGCCTTGGGTATCTCCATGGACACCGTGCAGTCCGGGTTGACCACCTGGCATATCTTCAGGTCGGAGGTCTGGCCCACCAGGGCGTAGGCCTCGTCGAAGTCGCAGCCGTTGTGGCTCATCACGAAGTCGATGGCGCGCCGCGTAACCTCGCGGCAGGCCTCGGACAGGTCGTTTCCGGAGACGAGCAGCTCAAAGCTGTGGTCCGTCTCCACCGTGGGGCAGCTCAGGGCCTTGGCCTTGATGACGTCTATGGTCATCACCACGGTGCTGCCAATCTCGATGCCGGTGCCCAGCACCTCGCCGTAGCCCATGGCCGCGTGCACATCGCCCACGGAGAGCAGCCCGCCCGGCACTCCCACCTGCAGATACAGCGTGTTGCCGGTGGTCACGTTCAAAGAGTCCATGTTGGCGCCGTGGTCGGCGGGCACCAGGCAGTCCACGGCCTCCCCGGCCGGGGCCACGCCCAGGGTGCCTATCATGGGCCTCACGGGGAAGGTCAGGCTGTCGCTGAAGTGGACGACCCCGTCCTCCACGCGCACCTTGCGCATGTAGCAGTGGTCCACCTCGTTCATCAGGATGCCCATCCACTGGCCCATCCACATCTTGCCCATGGTGTCGAGCCTGATGTCGTCGATGCGGATTTTCAGCACGTCCCCCGGCTCCGCGCCCTCCACATAGATGGGCCCGGTTATGGTGAGGATGCGCTTGGGATAGGGCTCAACCGAGTAGTCCTTCGTGAAGGTCGCGTCCGGTATGCCCGGCTTCGCCGTCTCCACGGCGATGGTCTCCCCACTGCCAATCGTGATGGCCGGGACGTTCTCCTTGTCCATCACATGGATGACGCTGTTGGTAGTAAGGTGCTTCATGGCTTCACCTCTCTGGTATAGAGTATATATTGTCTGCGGCGGCCGGGGCCCTCCCGGATCGCGCCGCCCCACAATTATGAACAAATTATAACAAGCGCCGCGCCGCCGCGCACCGTCCCAGTGCCTAAATTAGCGTCTCTCTCGTTGGGCACAGTGAACAATCTTGGGACATTTTAATCATGTTGCTCAAAAATATCTGCTATATATTGTGCAATTTCACCCGAGCCATGCAGATGCCGCTCACAACTCGGCAGGGATCGGCCCTCCGCCGGGCCCCACAGACGGCCCCGCGGCCGCGTCCCATAGTATGCCGCGCCCAACCGCGCTTTAGATATCGATAATTTTACCGCCCGATCGCCCGCGTCCCGGGCCGTGCGTCGTCGCCTCGCATTATATCAAATATCCCTCCCCAATGCAAGCCATATGAGTAAATATTTTTTCATATGATTTTGCATAATTATTCTTGCGCTCCGCCGGGGAAAAATGTTTGCCATATGCCTCTCCTGACACTATAATAGTCCTGCAGCCCGCATGACCGCCCTCCGGCCCGGCCGCGCGGCAGACATCCGCCCGCAGCGCGGGCCATGAGGAGGATATGGATATGAAGATGACGGTATACGCGCTCCGGCCCGACGAGGCCGAGCTGTTCAGGGCCTACGGCGCCAAGTACAACATAGAGCTGGTGACCACCCCCCGCCGCCTGCGGCCGGAGAACACGGCTCTCGCCGCCGGCTCGGAGGCCGTTTCCATCGTGGCCACCTGCCATCTGGACGCGCAGCTCGCCCGCGCCTTGCGGGAGCAGGGCGTGAAGTACGTGCTCACCCGCACCGCCGGCTACGACCACATCGAGCGCGCCGCGGTGGAGGAGAGCGGCCTGCGCTGTGCCAGCGTGCCCGTGTACAGCCAGAACGCCGTCTCCGAGCACACCGTGCTGCTGCTCCTCGCCATGGTGCGCGGCCTCAAGCGGCAGCTCTTTGACGTGGACAGGCACGTGTTCTCCCTGCCACAGTCGCACGCCCGCGAGCTCGGCTCCATGACCGTGGGCATCTTCGGCACGGGCTTCATCGGCTCGCAGACCGCGCGCATGCTGAGCGGCTTCGGCTGCCGGCTGCTGGCCTATGCCCGCCACCCCGATCCCCGGCTGGAGGGCGTGGTCAGCTATGTGCCGATGGACGAGCTCTTCGCCCGCTCCGACGCGCTGATATTCCACTGCGCGCTCAACGACAGCACGCGCCGCCTGGTCAACCGGGACACCATAGCCTGCATGAAGGACGGCATCTGCCTGGTGAACACCGCCCGCGGGGAGATAATGGACTTCGCCGACGTGCTCGCCGCGCTCAAGAGCGGCAAGGTGGGCGCCCTGGCCACCGACGTGTTCACCGACGAGCACACCTTCATCCGCCGCGCGTCCGTGGAGTCTCTGGACCCCGTGCTCGCCGAGCTCATAACCATGGACAACTTTCTGTTCACCCCCCACGTGGCCTTTTTCACGGACACGGCGGTGGACAACCTGATAAGACTCACCTTCCGGAACCTCCTGGACTTCACCTCCACCGGCAGCTGCCCCAACGAGCTCTTCCTCCGCGCCTGAGCCGCCGCCATCCCCAAATGAAAGGAGCGCCGATAGGCGCTCCTTTTTGCGTCCTCCGCCCCGGCGGCGCGATTGACAAGCTCCGCCCGGCTGCCATATAATGTCCCCAACATTTGTACTTAAATCTGAAGCGGGAGGTGCTGGAATGGACGGCGGCAACCGCGCGCGTCGCGCGCTCCGGGTCCCCACGGCGGCCGTGTATCTCTCCGCCGCCTTTCTCCTGGGCATAGCGGTCTACAGCGCGGACGACTACTGGTACTCCACCTTCATGGACGGGGGCCTGGGGGAGTATCTGCGCCTCATGCGCGTCCACTATGAGGAGATGAACGGCCGCATGCTGGTGCACGCGGCGGCCCAGCTGATACTGCACTGCGGCAGCTGGCTCTTCGCCCTCGCCGGCACGGCGCTCACCCTGGCCATCCCCTGCGCGTCCCTCCGCGCAGCGCGCCTGCCGGCGGCGCGGCGCGAGGCCTGCCTGCTGATTTTCGGCGCCGGGCTGCTGCTCATGCCGGGCGGCATGCTGTCGCGCGGCTTCCTCTGGACCTCCGCCTTCTGCAACTACGTGCTCCCCACGGCCATGGTCTGCGCCCTGCTCCCGCTCCTGCAGCGCCTCTCGGAGCGCGGCGGCAGCCTCCCTCTCGCCGCCGGGACCGCGCTCTTCTCCCTGCTCTGCGGCGCCACCACGGAGCAGTCCGGCTTCGTGGCGCTGTGCCTGGCGCTCTATTTCTGCCTCGCGTCCCTGGCGCGGGACCGCCGGGCCCTCCCCGCGCTGCTCGTCTCCGCCGCCGCCTGCCTGGCCGGGCTGCTGAGCATCTTCCTCTCGCCCGCCACCCAGCTGCGCCTGGCCCAGGAGACCGGCGCCTCCTCCGCCGCGTCCCTCCTGGACGCCGTGCGCCGCGGCCTGGCCGCCCAGGCGGAGCTGCTCATCGGCGGGCGCACCTCGGCCGCCCTGCTGGCCGCCCTGTTCCTCGCCGCCGGGCTCGTCCTCTCGCGCTCCGGGGGAAGCCGCCGCCCGCTGCTGCTCTGCTCCGTCCCCGCGGCCGCCGCCCTGGCTATGGCGCTGTGCGCGGGCGCGGCGCGCCAGGCGCTGTACGCCGCCGCGCTCATCTCCCTCATACCGGCCGCCGCCGCGCTCCTGCGCTCGCGCCGCAGCGTGTGCGCGCTGCTCATGCTCTGCGCGGCCGCCTCGCTCTGCGTCATGCTGCCCACCAACACCGCCGGGGAGCGGGTCTTTCTGCCCTTTTACCTCTACTCCCTCTCCGCGGCCGCCCTGCTGGGCGCGGAGCTGCTGGCCTCCCTCCGGCCCCGCGCTGCCTCCGCCGCCCTCGCGCTGGCCGCTCTGGCGGCCATAGTGCTGAGGCTGCCCCTCTTTGCCGGCTGCTGGGACAATTACCAGGTCGAGCGCCTGAACCGCCGCTATGAGCGCGATTACCGCGAGACCGGCGTGCTGTACTACTGCATGGACTATGACATGGACTACACTCACACCAAGGCCTTCTCCGAGGGCTACACCTACGCCTACTGGCTGGACTCCGCCGGCTTCGACCCGGACACCGGCCGGGTATACCTCTACAGCGGGTCTCTCCCCTCCGTCTATGTCTCCGGCGAGCGCCTCACCTCCCCCGCCCTGCCCGGCGAGAGCGGCTGGCTGCTGCCGCTGAGGGACACGGTGGAGGCCCTCGGGGAAACCGTCACCGTGCTGGACGGCTCCCTGGAGGTCAGCGTCTCCGGCAGGCGCTTTGAGATTTCCTACCCCTCCTGGGGCCGGGCTCTCGTCTCCTGGGAGGGCGGCTCCCTGGAGGTGGAGCTCTCCACGGGCTACTACCAGACCTGTCTCGGCGAGGCGGCCTTCACGGAGGCCTTCGGCCTGGGAGTGGAGGAGCGCGGCTCCTCCATCCGCCTCTCCCCCGGCGGATGAGCGCCCCTCAGGCCGCAGAGCGCGAGTTGAGGTAGTTCGCCAGCATGCCCAAAAACTGCGCCGGCGAGGGCCTGCGCGCCAGCGGGCAGCCCGCCAGCGTCTCCAGCAGGGCGGGGTTCGCCGTCCAGGCTATGGTCACCGCCGTGCGAATGTTCCTCTCCACGGCATACCAGGTGGTGCCGAATTCCCTCGCCACCTGTGGGTAGAGCCACTTGGTCACCAGAAGCAGCCTCTGCGGCTGCAGCGCCGCCAGGCTGGCCGCTCTGGCGGTCAACAGGCAGCCGCGGTAGTTGGGCGTCACCCCCAAACGCAGCAGCAGCGAATACATCTCCCCGGACAGTGTGTCCTCTCCCACGTCGATCCCCCCATCATCGACATTTTCTCCCCAGATGATACCTCTATTCCCCATAAAACGCCAGGAAGCATGCTTCCTCCCCGCGCCGTTTACGGAAACGACTTGCCTTGGCCCGCCGTTTGAGATATAATCAGACACCGTGGGCCACGGCGCCCCGCAAGCCCCTTCAGAAAGGAAATCCGCATTGAAAAAGCTCGTCACGCTGTTCCTGCTCCTCTCCCTGTCCCTGGGCCTGGCCGCCTGCGGCGCGGAGGGCGCGCCCTCTCCCGCCGCGGACGCGGAGGGGGAGTTCACCTTCACCGACGACCTGGGCCGCACCGTCAGCCTGGACGCCCCGCGGCGCGTGGCCGCCCTCATAGGCAGCTTTGCCGATATCTGGTGCCTCGCCGGCGGGCACGACACGCTGGTGGCCGCCGCCGACGACGCCTGGACCAGCTTCGACCTGGGCCTGGGCGGGGACGTGGCCAACCTCGGCGCCATCAAGGAGCCGGCGCTGGAGACCCTGCTCGCCGCCGAGCCGGACCTGGTCCTCGCCAGCTGCAACACGGCCGCCGACGTGGAGCTGCTCGAGGTGTTCGAGTCCGCCGGCGTCACCGCCGCCTATTTCGACGTCCAGGGCTTCGGCGATTATCTGCGAATGCTGGAGATATGCACCTCGCTCACAGGCTGCGGGGAGAATTACAGGACCTACGGCCTCGACGTGCAGAGCGAGATTGACGCCGCCGTCGCCCGCCAGGACGGCAGCGCCCCCACCGTGCTCTGCATCCGGGCCACCGGCTCGAGCTGCAAGGTCAAGGGCAGCGAGGACAACGTCCTGGGGGAGATGCTCGCCGCGCTCGGCTGCGTGAACATAGCCGATTCCGACGCCTCTCTGCTGGAGGAGCTGAGCATAGAGGCCATCATCGCCGCGGAGCCCGACTACATCTTCGCCGTGCTCCAGGGCTCCGACCCCACCGACGCCATGGCCACTCTGGAGGCCACGCTGCTCTCCAATCCGGCCTGGTCCGGGCTTAAAGCCGTAAAGGAGGGCCGGTTCCACACGCTTGAGCACCAGCTCTACAATCTCAAACCCAACGCCCGCTGGGGGGAGGCCTATGAAAAACTCGCAGACATCCTATATCCGCCGGAGGCTTAGCCTGCTGCTGCCCCTGCTCGCGCTCACCCTCGCCGCGGCGCTGCTCTCCCTGGTCCTGGGCGCGGTGAACGTCCCCCTGGGCGAGGTGTTCGCCGCCCTCTTCTCCGGCGGCGACGGGTCCGCCGGCGCGCGCATAGTGCTCTACGCCCGTCTGCCCAGGGTGCTGGGCTGCATCCTGGCCGGCTCCGCCCTGGCCGTGTCCGGCGCCATCACCCAGAGCGTGCTCGCCAATCCCCTGGCCGCGCCCAGCACCATCGGCGTGAACTCCGGAGCCGGCCTCGCCGCCGCGCTCTGCTGCGCCGTGGCCCCCTCCATGCAGGCCCTGGTGCCGGTGGCGGCCTTCTTCGGCGCGCTGCTCAGCGCGCTGCTGGTGCTCTTCATCGCCGAGCGCACCGGCGCCTCCCGCCTCACCCTCATTTTGGCCGGCGTGGCCGTCTCCAATGTCCTCGCCGCCGCGGTGGACGCCGTGGTCACCTTCTTCCCCGACGCCCTGAACGGCTACAGCGACTTCCGCATAGGCAGCCTGGCCAATCTCTCCCTGGAGCGCCTCACAGCCCCCTCCCTGGTGACAGTCCTCGCCCTGGCCGCCGCCCTCTCCCTCACGAACGAGCTGGACGTGCTCTCTCTCGGCCGGGAGACCGCCCGCAGCCTGGGCCTCAACGCCGGCCGCGCGCGCATCCTGCTCCTGGCCGTGGCCGCCGCTCTGGCCGGCGCGGCGGTGAGCTTTTCCGGGCTTTTGGGTTTCATCGGCCTCATCGTCCCCCACATGCTGCGCCGCTTCACCGGCGACGAGAGCGCCTCCCTGCTCCCGGCCTGCGCCCTGGGCGGGGCCTCGCTGCTGCTCATATGCGACCTCGGCTCGCGCACGCTCTTCGCGCCCTACGAGCTGCCCGTGGGCATAGTGCTCTCCTTCGCCGGCGGTCCCTTCTTCATCTTCCTGCTGCTGAGGCAGAGAAAGGGGCGCGTGGTATGATAGAACTGCGTGAACTGCGCTCCGGCTACGCCGGGCGAGAGGTGCTGCACGGCATCAGCCTGCAGTTCCGCCCCGGCGAGGTGCTGGTCATCGCCGGCCCCAACGGCTGCGGCAAGTCCACTCTCCTCCGCGCCGCCGCCGGCATCGGCGAGGTGAGCGGCGGCGAGGTGCTGATAGACGGCGTGAGCTCCGCCGCCCTCAGCGCCCGGCAGATAGCGCAGAAATGCGCCTACATGCCGCAGGACCGCCCCGCCCCCAGCCTCAGCGTGCGCCGCATGGCCCTGCACGGCCGCTTCCCCTACCTCTCCTACCCCCGCCGCTACCGCGCGGAGGACTTCGCCGCCGTGGAGACCGCGCTGGAGCGCGCCCGCGCCCTGGACATAGCCGACCGCGCCATCCCCGAGCTCTCCGGCGGACAGCGCCAGCGGGCCTACCTGGCCATGGCCCTGGCCCAGGAGACGGAGACGCTGCTGATGGACGAGCCCACCGCCTTCCTGGACATCTCCCACCAGCTGGCCGTGATGGAGATGGCCTCCTCCCTGGCCCGCGACGGCCGGGCCGTGGTGATGGTGCTGCACGACCTCTGCCTGGCCCTGCGCCGGGCGGACCGCCTGGCCGTCATCTCCGGCGGTGTGCTGCTCGCCCAGGGCACGCCGGAGGAGATTTACGCCTCCGGCGTGATAGACGAGGCCTTCCAGGCCCGCCTCCGCCGCGCGGAGACTCCCGACGGCCCGCAGTACTACTTCGCCTGAGGCCCGCCGCCATGCGTAAGGTACTGGTGATTGGCTGCCCCGGCGCCGGCAAGAGCACCTTTGCCCGCGCCCTCAGCGCCTCCGTCGGCCTGCCGCTGTTCTACCTGGACATGCTCTGGCACCGCCACGACCGCAGCACCGCCGGCGCGGACGAGTTCGACTCGTGCCTGGAGGAGCTGCTGCGCGGCGAGCGCTGGATAATAGACGGCAACTATCTGCGCACCCTGGAGCGGCGGCTCGGGCGCTGCGACACGGTGTTCCTGCTCGACTACCCCACGGAGCTCTGCCTCGAGAGCGTGCGCGGCCGCATCGGCCTCCCGCGCGAGGACATGCCCTGGGTGGAGACGGAGCTGGACGAGGATTTCCGCCGGTGGATACTCGATTTCCCCCGTGACCAGCTGCCGGTGATATACTCGCTGCTGGAGAAATACCGCCCCGGCCGGGAGATTCACGTCTTTCGCACCCGCGCGGAGGCGGAGGGGTATCTCGGGTCCCTCAGGCCCCCGCGGGACTGGTCCACCCGCTTCTCTGCCGGATAGGCGCAGGGGAGGGCCCTGCGC
>CALWYL010000049.1 GCA_944385765.1 uncultured Oscillospiraceae bacterium | reverse complement strand
GACTCGCCGGGGGACGCGAAATACGGCATGACCAAGCCGCAGATGTTCCAGGCCTACAGGATACTGCTGGAGAAGGGCGCGAAGGAGTTCGGCATACACGCCTTCCTGGCCTCAAACACCACCACGGACGACTACTACCCCACCCTGGCCATGCAGCTCTTCCGCCTGGCGGTGGAACTGCACGAGGAGACGGGGGCGCACATAGGCTTCATCAACCTCTCGGGCGGGGTGGGCATACCGTACAGGCCCGACGGGCACCATCCGGACATCAGGGCCATAGGCGAGGGCGTGCGCCGGGTGTATGAGCAGATTCTGGTGCCCGCCGGCATGGGCGACGTGCGCATCTTCACCGAGATGGGCCGGTATATGCTGGGGCCCTACGGCTGCCTGGTGACCAGGTGCATCCACCAGAAGCACACGCACAAGGACTACATCGGGGTGGACGCCTGCGCCTGCGACCTCATGCGCCCGGCCATGTACGGCGCCTACCACCACATAACGGTGTCCGGCAAGGAGGACGCCCCCTGCGACCACCTCTACGACGTGACCGGCGGGCTGTGCGAGAACAACGACAAGTTCGCCATAGACCGCTGGCTGCCGGCGGTCTCCGTGGGCGACTACCTGGTGATACACGACACGGGCGCGCACGGGCACTCCATGGGCTACAACTACAACGGCAAGCTGCGCAGCGCCGAGGTGCTGCTGTGCGAGGACGGCTCCTCCAGGCTGATAAGGCGGTCGGAGACGCCGGAGGACTACTTCGCCACCCTGAATTTCTGACGCCTGCGGGACAGAGAGTGGGCCTGGGAGGGACATTCCCCTCCCGGGCCCGTTTTTTGCGCATATGCCGCCCGGGGACAGACATAGGATTATACAAAAATGGTCCTGGGAGGGCTTTTGCGATGAGAGTTTTTTCTGGCTTTGTGGCGCTGCTGCTCGCGCTGGCGCTGTGCGCCCCGCTGCGGGCCCGGGCCGAGGGCCCGGTGGAGACGGCGGGTGAGGCGGACGCGCCGGCGGTGGAGGTGGCCGCCCCCTCGGCCGTGCTGATGGAGAAGGTGACGGGGGAGGTGCTCTACGCCAAGGGCGAGCACGAGAGGCGGCCGCCGGCCTCCGTGACCAAGGTGATGACCATGCTGCTCATAGCAGAGGCGGTGGACGCGGGGGAGATAACGCTGGAGGACGAGGTGACGGCCTCGGCCGAGGCCGCCTCCATGGGCGGCAGCCAGGTCTGGCTGGAGGAGGGCGAGCGGATGACCGTGTCCGACATGCTCAAGTGCATCGCCGTGGTCTCCGCCAACGACTGCGCCGTGGCCATGGCGGAGTACATCTCCGGCAGCGAGGAGGCCTTTGTGCGGAGGATGAACGAGCGCGCACAGGAGCTGGGCCTCGCAGACACGCACTTCACCAACTGCACGGGCCTCTTTGACGACGAGGAGCACTACACCTCCGCCTACGACATCGCCCTCATGAGCCGGGAGCTGATGCTGCATGAGTGGATAAAGGACTACACGACCATCTGGATGGACAGCATCAGGGAGGGCGAGTTTGGGCTGAGCAACACAAACAAGCTGGTACGGCGCTACTCAGGCTGCACGGGGCTGAAGACCGGCTTCACCTCCGAGGCCATGTACTGCCTCTCCGCCACGGCGGAGAGGGAGGGCGTGGAGTTCATCGCCGTCATAATGCACGCCGACACCATAGACAGCCGCAACAGCGACGCCTCCGCCCTGCTGGATTACGGCTTTGCCAACTACACGCTCTGCTCGCTGCGCCCGGATTCGGCCCTGCCGCCGGTGCGGGTGGAGCTGGGCGAGCGCGACAGCGTGCAGCCGGTGTGCACCGGCGAGGAGGCGCTGCTGATGCCGCGGAGCGGCTCGGCCGACATCAGCCGCAGCGTGGCGCTGGTGGAGAGCGTGCGCGCGCCGGTGCGGGAGGGCGACAGGCTGGGCACGCTCAGCGTGCTCTCCGGCGGGGAGATAATCGCCGAAGTGCCCATAGTGGCGGACTCGGACGTCGGGCGGCTCTCCGCCGGCGGCGTCTGGGGCCGGCTCCTGGGGCTGCTGGTCTCGTACGAGGGGGATTAGCCCCACTTGGGGGGAAAATCACCCGCATATGGGCGGAGCTTTCCCCACTTTCCGCCGAAGAGAACAGAATTGACTTGTATTTTTACGGAAATGTAGTATAATGCAGGTATCAATCTGTTGCAGCGAGGAATGAGAAAGATGATAAAAGTCGACCTCTCAGGAGCAGCCCAATTTTTTGACGCGGCAGGTCCGGACTACGCCTCCGCGGCGGCCGCGCACCGCGTGCTGGAGGAGAAGAGCGGACCGGGAGCCGAATTCACCGGCTGGCTGGAACTTCCGCGCAGGATAAAAAAGACCGAGCTCAAGGGCATACTGAGCGCGGCGGCCAAGATTCGCTCCCGCTCAAAGGCCCTCGTCGTCATCGGCATAGGCGGCTCGTATCTGGGCGCGCGCGGCGCCATAGAGCTGCTGAGGCCCCTGCCGGGCAGCGACGACCCGCGCGTCTTTTTCGTGGGCAACGGCCTCTCGCCGGACTACCTCACGGATGTGCTGACGCAGCTGGGCGACGACGACTTCGACGTGAACGTCATCTCCAAGTCCGGCACCACGCTGGAGCCGGCGGTGGCCTTCCGCTTCTTCCGCGGACTGCTGGAGAAGAAGTACGGCTCCGCCGCCAAGAAGCACATATTCGCCACCACGGACAGCTCGCGCGGCGTGCTGCGCACCATGGCGGACGCCGAGGGCTGGGAGTGCTTTGTGGTGCCCGGCGACGTGGGCGGGCGCTACAGCGTGCTCTCCGCCGTGGGACTGCTGCCCATGGCCGTGGCCGGCATCGATGTGAAGGCCGTGGTGAACTGCGCCATAGACGCCTTCGCCGCCATGGACCTGCGCAGCCCGGAGAACCCCGCCTGGCAGTACGCCGCGGCGAGGCAGCACCTCTACGGCCGCGGGTACAAGAACGAGATACTCGCCTGCTATGAGCCCTCGTTCCGCTTCATGGCCGAGTGGTGGAAGCAGCTCTACGGCGAGAGCGAGGGCAAGAATGGCATAGGCATCTTCCCCGCCTCCGTGGAGTACACCGCCGACCTGCATTCCATGGGCCAGTATATCCAGGACGGCCCGCGCACGCTGATGGAGACAGTGGTCTCCTTTGAGCAGGCGCGCACCTCCGTGCCCGTGCCCTTCGGCATGGGCGACCCCGACGGGCTCAACTACCTGGCCGGGCGCGACCTGGCCGACGTCTGCCGCGTGGCGCGCGACGCGGTGAAGGCGGCGCACATCTCCGGCGGGGTGCCCAACCTGGCCGTCAGCGCCACCGCGCGCGACGAGCAGGGCTTCGCGGAGCTGGTGGCCTTCTTCGAGCTGGCCTGCGCCATATCCGGCTACATGTCCGGGGTGAACCCCTTCGACCAGCCGGGCGTGGAGGCCTACAAGAAGAACATGTTCAAGATGCTGGGCAAGCCGGGGACCTGACGCAAGAAATAAACTTTTGATTAACTTTGATTTTACCCGTTGAACTCGGGGCGGAAAAATGGTAAGCTGTAAGCAGAAACAGCTTGCCATTTTTTCTGCTTTAATCAATAAAAAATATGAGTTAAGGAGTGTGGTGCACACATGGTCAAGATTATGGTGGGCCTGAAGGGTTCGGGCAAGACCAAGCGCCTCGTGGAGCTCGTGAGAACCGCCGTCGATGAGGAGCAGGGCGACGTCATCTGCATAGAGAAGGACAAGAACCTCACCTACGATATCCCCTATCAGGCCCGGCTGATACATGCCAGCGATTACAATATCGGCACCTTTGAGTTCATGAAGGGCTTCATAAGCGGGCTCAGGGCCGGAAATTACGACATATCGCACATTTTTATAGACAACTTCCACAAGATGTTCAACTCCAGCACGGAGGACAAGGTGGTCGACTTCCTCGACTGGCTGGACAGCTTTGCCGCCAACGAGGGCATAAAGTTCACCATAACCATGACGGCCGACCCCCAGACGCTGGGGGAGAACATCAAAAAGTACATGATGTGATGATATACCGCCCCGGAGAACCTCCGGGGCGGAGCTTTTTGCGGCGGATATCTTCCCTCCCTGCCCCTGGCAGCCCCCCCTCCCGCGCGCATCGCGGGAGAGGGGCGGAAGAGACAGGCGGGGGCCGTAAGGCCCCCGCCTGTACGTTAATTCACGCCGTGGCGGCGGTTATCGCGTTGCGCCGGACGAGGAGCCGGGCAAAGGCGTAGAACGCGGCCGCGAGCACGGCAAAGCTCAGCGCCATGTTCCACGGTGTCGTGAACAGCCAGTCGAGGAAGCGGCCCAGGGCCTTGGCAATGGCCTCGTAGCGGATTATCACGTCCACGAAGAGGATGATGACCGCGCCTGTGCCGAGGGATACTATCCACTTGCCCGCTTTGTTGAGGCGCCAGTACATGAGCGAGGTGAATACGCCCAGCGCGGCGAGGAACACGCTCAGCGAGAGCAGCGCCGCGGTGCTTACGGCGAGATCGCCGAGGCCGGCAAGGAAGGGCTCCCCGAAGTACAGCGCGCCGAAGATGTCCACGATGTACACGCCCGTGTCCAGCTGGTTCCAGAGCAGGGTGAGCAGGAAAAAGGTGAGGTTCATGGCCACCGCGGTTATGAGCATGCAGGCGGTGTTCGCCGCGAAAGAGGTGCCGCGGCCCGCGCCGTTCTGTATCCCCAGGCGCATGTCCTCGCGTATGCTCACGATGCTGAGCACAAACATGAAGATGGCGACCGGCATGCCGAAGTTCATCGTGGTGCTCTCCATTATTACCTCGCCGCTGCCGTCCGAACTCTCAATCTGCCCGAAGGTGACGATGCCGAAGAAGCACAGGGCTGTGAGCGCTATCATCACCAGCACGACCACTCCCATGCTAATCATGCAGTCGCGCATGCGGTATTTGAAAATCGGTGCGAATCTCATTTTCCTTCCTCCTCATTCATAAGGCCGATAAAGTAGTCCTGCAGCCCGATGCCGCTTATCTCCAGGCCGGCGGGGGCGCCGGCATCTGGCTCGCCCTCCACGCTGGCGGTCTTCAGCCCGCCGATGGCGTTTACGGAGAGCAGCTTCCTGCCGGCTATATACGCGTCCACCAGCGCGGCGGGGCCGCTGACCGTGTGGGCCGCGCTGCTCAGCTCCTCCACGGGCGCGTCGCGGATGATGCGGCCCTTCTTTATTATCACCGCGTGGTTGATGAGGTTCGCCGCCTCCTGTATCAGGTGGGTGGAGAGGATGGCCGTCTGCTCGCCCTCGGCGCACTTCTCCATCAGCAGGCGGTAGAAGAGGTCCCGGTGCTGCGCGTCCAGGCCCAGCACGGGCTCGTCGTATATCACATAGGGCGTGTTGCAGGAGAGGGCCAGAGTGAGGCGGAAGATGGAGGAGTAGCCGGTGGAGAGCGCCTTCACCTTCTTCTTCAGGGGCAGCTCGAACTTCCGGGCCACGTCCAGGGCGTAGTCCATGTCGAAGCCGGGGTAGAACTGCGCCGTCAGGCGCAGGGCGGGCTCGACCCTCATGCTGTCCGGGAACAGATTGGCCTCCGCCATCATGTACACCTTGCCCAGGGCCCGGTCGTTGCCCGGGGCGCTCTCGCCGTCTATCAGCACCTCGCCGCTGTCGGCGTAGATGCGGTTCGTTATTATGTTCAGCATCGTCGTCTTGCCGGCGCCGTTGGCCCCCAGCAGCCCGTATACCAGGCCGCCGCCGAATTTGACGGACACGCTGTCCAGCGCGCGGACGCCGCCATAGGTCTTGGTGACGTTTTTCAGCTCAATCGACATCTTCATATCCTCTTTCCATCATTTTTTTCAGCTCCCCCAGCGTTATGCCCAGCGCCTTGGCCTCCCGCGCCGCCGGCCGGGCCTGCGACTCGTAGAAGCTCTCGCGCCTCTTGGCGAGAAGGGCCTCCCGCGCGCCCTCTGACACGAACATGCCCACACCGCGCTTTTTGTAGACCAGCCCCTCGTCCACCAGGAGATTGATGCCCTTGAGGGCCGTCGCGGGGTTTATCTTCAGCGCCGCGGAGTATTCCGTTATGGAGGGGATCTGCCCTCCCTCGGGAAAGGCGCCGGAGATAATGCCGTCCTCCAGCATCTCCGCCAGCTGAAGGAATATGGGCCTTGATTCGTCGAAACCCGCCACGTGCTCACCTCCGTTTGTTATTTGGTTAGTTACTTGAGTAATTAACCGTGGCACTAACATACCAGAGCCGCGCCCATTTGTCAAGGGGGTGGGCAAAATTTTTTTGGGGGGGGTCCGCGCCGGTGAGCGGAAAAATGTTGACTTACGGCATGCGGATGGGTATAATAGCAAAAGTAAAAGGCAGAGACGGGCAGGAGTAGGCGCGCTGCGGATGCCAGAGAGGGAGCGGGTGGTGAGAGCTCCTCTGAGGCGGCGCCGAAGGTCGGCCCCGAGCCTCCGGACTGAAGGGCGAGAGCCTGGGTAAGCCGGACGGCGGCCCCCGTTACAGGGCAGCGAGCGTCACGCGCATCGCGCGCGTGGAATTCAGGTGGTACCGCGCCAAGTGCGTCCTGAGGATTTCCCTCGGGGCGCTTTTTTCGCGCCGCGGGGAGGAAAATGGAGGAGGAAAAATGAGAGAGCTTCCCAAAGTGTACGACCCCAGACAGGTCGAGAAGAAAATCTACGACATGTGGCTCGACGGGGGATATTTCCACGCCGAGCGCGACCCCCACAAAAAGCCCTTCACCATCGTGATACCGCCACCCAACGTGACGGGCCAGCTGCATCTGGGACACGCCTTCGACGAGACGATACAGGACATCCTGATACGCTACAAGCGGATGGACGGCTACAGCGCGCTGTGGCTGCCGGGCTATGACCACGCGGGCATCGCCACCCAGATAAAGGTGGAGGAGAAGCTGCGCAACGAGGGCAAGACGCGCTTTGACCTGGGGCGCGAGGGCTTCCTGGACGAGGTCTGGGCCTGGAAGAACAAGTTCGGCAACCGCATAGTGGAGCAGCTGAAGACGCTGGGATCCAGCTGCGACTGGGCGCGGCAGCGCTTCACCATGGACGACACCTGCGCCAAGGCCGTGCGCGAGACCTTTGTGGACCTCTATCGCAAGAAACTTATCTACAAGGGCAAGAAGATAATAAACTGGTGCCCCAAATGCACCACCGCGCTCTCCGACGCGGAGGTGGAGTATGTGGACAAGCCGGGACACCTCTGGCACGTGCGCTACCCCCTGGCGGACGGCTCCGGCGAGCTGATAATCGCCACCACCCGCCCGGAGACCATGCTGGGCGACACCGGCGTGGCCGTGAACCCGGCGGACGAGCGCTATAAGGACATCGTGGGCAAGAAGTGCATCCTGCCGCTGGTGGGGCGCGAGATACCCATCGTGGCCGACGAGTACGTGGAGATGGACTTCGGCACCGGCTGCGTGAAGATGACCCCCTGCCACGACCCCAACGACTTCGAGGTCGCTCAGCGGCACAACCTGGACTTTGTGCTGATGCTCGACGAGCACGGCCGCATAATAAACGGCGGCAAGTACAACGGCATGGACCGCTACGAGGCCCGCAAGGCCATAGTGGCCGACCTGGAGGCGGGCGGCTATCTGGTGAAGGTGGAGGATTACGCCCACAGCGTGGGCACCTGCTACCGCTGCCACAACGACGTGGAGCCGCTCTACTCCGACCAGTGGTTCGTCAAGATGCAGCCCCTGGCCAAGGAGGCCATCCGTGTGGTGGAGGACGGCGAGGTGAAGTTCGTGCCCGACCGCTTCTCCAAGACCTACCTCAACTGGATGTACAATGTGCGCGACTGGTGCATCTCCCGCCAGCTCTGGTGGGGGCACAGGATACCGGCCTGGTACTGCGACGACTGCGGCCACGTGACGGTGTCCAAGGAGGACGCCACGGAGTGCGAGGCCTGCCACTCCCACAACATCCGCCAGGACCCCGACGTGCTGGACACCTGGTTTTCCAGCGCGCTCTGGCCCTTCTCCACGCTGGGCTGGCCGGAGGAGACCGAGGACCTCAAGTATTTCTACCCCACGGACGTGCTGGTCACCGGCTACGACATCATCTTCTTCTGGGTGGCCCGCATGATTTTCTCCGCCTGCGAGCAGACGCACAGCATACCCTTCCACACCGTGCTCATACACGGCATAATCCGTGACCCGCAGGGCAAGAAGATGTCCAAGAGCGCCGGCAACGGCGTGGACCCGGTGGAGATAATAGAGAAGTACGGCGCGGACGCGCTGAGATTCAACATCATCACCGGCAACAGCCCCGGCAACGACACGCGCTTCTATGTCGAGCGCTGCGAGGCCATGCGCAATTTCGCCAACAAGCTCTGGAACGCCAGCCGCTTCGTCATGATGAACCTCACGGTGGACGAGGTGAAGCTGCCCGGGGAGCTCGAGCTGCCGGACAAGTGGGTGCTCAGCAAGCTCAACACCCTGGTCAAAGAGGTGCGCGAGAACCTCGACAAGTACGAGCTGGGCATCGCCGCGCAGAAGATATACGACTTCATCTGGGACACCTTCTGCGACTGGTATATCGAGCTGTGCAAGGCCCGCCTCAACGGTGCCGACGCGAAGGCCAAGGAGGGCGCCGAGAGGGTGCTGCTCTATGTCCTCACCGGCATACTCAAGCTGCTCCACCCCTTCATGCCCTTCATCACCGAGGAGATATACCAGGCCATACCGCACGAGAGCGAGGCCCTCATAATAGCGCCGTATCCCGAGTACGACCCGGCGCTCTCCTTCCCGCAGGAGGAGGCCGGCTTTGAACTGGTGATGGACGCCATACGCGCGCTGCGCTCCCGCAGGGCGGACATGGGCGTGCCGCCCTCCCGGAAGGCCAAGGTCATGGTCTGCACGGCGGAAAAGGGCATATTCGAGGCGGGCGCGCAGTACGTGCAGCGCCTGGCCAGCGCCAGTGAGGTGGAGGTCCTGGGGGCGGACTACGGCGGCGACACCGCCGGCATGGTGGCTGTGACCACCCCCGCCGCCAGGCTGCTGATGCCCATGGCGGAGCTGGTGGACCTGGAGGCAGAGCGGGCGCGGCTGAACAAGGAGCTGGAGAAGGCCCACGCCCAGCTGGAGGCCCAGAACCGCAAGCTGGCCAACGAGAACTTCGTCTCCCGCGCGCCCGAGGCGGTCGTCAACGCCGAGAGGGAGCGGGCGGAGAAGGCCAAGGCCCTGATTGCCAACCTGGAGGAGAGCCTGAGGGCCCTGGGCTGATGAGCTGATAACACTCTAAAACACACGCCGCCGGCCATGCCGGCGGCGTGCCTTTCCCGGGGGAAAACGGCGGAGAGAGGGGAGGATACGGGGAATAAACGGGGGCGAAAAGGGGGATATGGGGTAAAAAGCGGGAAAAGGGCTTGCAAAATCCGCTCCAGGATGTATAATGGCCTCGCGCTATATCCGACTTGAGCGGAACAGCAGCAGGAGGTAATTTAATATGATGTCAGACAGGACCGAAAAGACCAGGCGTATGGTAGGATTATCCATCTTCACCGCCCTGGTCATTGTTTTGCAATACGTGGCCTCGTTCATCCAGCCGGGCGGCGTATCCATCACCCTGGCGCTGACGCCCATAGTGGTGGGCGCGGCGATGTACGGCCTGGGGGCGGGCGCGTGGCTGGGCGGCGTGTTCGGCGCGGTGGTGCTCGTCTCGTGCATAACGGGCGTGGACCTGGGCGGGGGCACGCTCTGGAACCTCAACCCCGCGGTGACGGGCATACTCTGCCTGGCCAAGGGCATCTGCGCCGGGCTGGCGGCCTCGGCGGTCTACCGCGCTGTCTCCCGGCGCGGCCGGGGGCGGGCCGGAGTGGTCTGCGCGGCGGTGGTGAGCCCGGTGGTGAACACGGGCATGTTCATCCTGGCCCTGGTGCTCTTCTTCTACGACACGCTGACCTCATGGGCCCTGGGCGAGGGGTATGAGAACATAGTGCTCTACATCTTCCTGGGGCTGGCGGGGGTGAACTTCCTCATAGAGCTGGGAATAAACCTCGTGCTCTCCCCCATAGTGGAGCGCGTGATATCGGCCAGGCGCAAGGGGGCCATCTGATGATACTGGCGGTGGACGCGGGCAACACCGTGGTGCGCCTGGGCTGCGTGGAGGGCGGAGAGGTGAAGAGCGTGTCGGCCATGGAGATGCGCCGCTCGCGCACCTCGGACGAGTACGCCGTGCTGATGGGGCGCATACTCGAGCTGCACGGCCTGGCGGGGGCGGACTTTGAGGGGGCGGCCATCTCCTCCGTGGTGCCGCCGCTCACTGGCGCGCTGCGGGAGGCCGTGCGCATGGTCACCGGGCGGGAAGCGCTGGTGGTCGGCGCCGGGGTGCGGACGGGGCTGAACATAGGCATAGACGACCCGTCTGAGCTGGGCGCAGACCTGGTGGCCTCGGCGGTGGCGGCGCTGGAGCTCTACGGCGCGCCGGCCATCGTGGTGGACGTGGGCACGGCGACCACGATGAGCGTTATCGGGCCCAATGCCCGGCTGCTGGGCGGGGCCATAATGCCGGGGCCTGACGTCTCGGCGGAGGCGCTCTACGGGGCGGCCTCCCTGCTGCCGAGGGTGCCGCTGGACGCGCCGGCGCGCTGCATAGGGCGCAACACGGTGGACTGCATGCGCTCCGGCGCCGTGTTCGGGGCGGCGGCCGCCATCGACGGCATGATAGAGCGCATGGAGCGGGAACTGGGGGGGCCGGCAAAGGTGGTGGCCACCGGGGCACTGGCCTCCCGGATAGTGCCGCACTGCGCGAGGGAGATGGAGCTCGACGAGCACATGGCCCTGAAGGGGCTCGCCCTCATCTGGAAGAGGAACCAGGCGGCGCCCGGAGGCCGGGGCCGCGCGAGGGCGGCCGGGAAATAAGATATCCACAGGCGGCGCGCCATGGCGGCGCGCCGCCTGCGCGCCGCTCTCGGGCACTTGCGCGCTCGTGGTATAATGAAGAGTGAGAGAGAGGGGCGGTGAATCATGGGGGACTACATCATACCGGCGGGGTACGGCGAGGCGGAGCACGTGGACAAGAAGTCGCGCTTCATCGGCCAGGTGCAGCATGTGGAGAGCGAGTCGGAGGCCATGGCATTTGTGGAGAGCGTGCGCAAAAAGCACGCCGACGCCACGCACAACGTCTGGGCCTATGTGCTCGCCTCCGGCGCCATGCGCTGGTCGGACGACGGGGAGCCGGGCGGCACTTCGGGCCAGCCGACTCTCAATGTGTTCCGCTCCGCCGGGGTTTTCGACGTCTGCTGCGTGGTGACGCGCTACTTCGGCGGCGTGCTGCTGGGCTCCGGGGGGCTGGTGCGGGCCTATTCCAAGGCCGCGTCCCTCGCGCTGGAGGCCGCGGGGCTGGCCCGCATGGCCGAGTGGAGGCGGGTGCGCGTGCTCTGCTCCTACGCGCAGTATGAGCGGGTGCGCCGGCTGCTGGGCGACTTCGGCGCGGAGGACCAGGAGGCCTCCTTCGGGGCGGACGTGGAGATAGGCGCGCTGCTGCCCGCGGGCAGCGGGGGCAGCTTCTCCGCCCGGCTGGCGGACCTGACGGCGGGGGGCGCCATGTTCGAAGAGGAGGGCAGCGTATTCCGCCCGCAAAAAATTTAAAAAACAGGCAGGATTTTTTCCGCCCGCCGCCGTATATAGCTTATAGGGAGGTGATCGGATGTCCTGTCCACGCGAAATACGCGAGCGCGAGGAGGAGATGCTCATCTGTGAGCGCGGGGTGCTGGCCAAAAACAGCGCCGGAAGGGCCGTGCCGGAGAGCGAGTGCGCCGTGCGCACCTGCTTCCAGCGCGATGTGGACCGCATCACGCACTGCAAGAGCTTCCGCCGCCTGAAGCACAAGACCCAGGTGTTCCTGCAGCCCGAGGGCGACCACTACCGCACGCGGCTGACCCACACCCTGGAGGTGGCGCGCATAGCGCGGACCATCTCCCGCGCGCTGCGCCTCAACGAGGACCTGACCGAGGCCATCGCCCTGGGGCACGACCTGGGGCACACGCCCTTCGGCCACGCAGGGGAGAGGGCGCTCGCCGACATATACCCGGGGGGCTTCCGCCACTATGAGCAGAGCCTGCGCGTGGTGGACCGCCTGGAAAAGGACGGGCGGGGGCTCAACCTCTGCGCCGAGACCAGGCTGGGCATACTCAACCACACCACGGGCGAGCCGCGCGGCAGCGTGGAGGCCGACGTGGTGCGCATGTCCGACCGCATAGCCTACATAAACCACGACCTGGACGACGCGGAGCGGGCCGGCATCATATTGCCGGGGGACGAGCCGCGGATAGTCCGCGAGAGGATAGGCACGCGCAACAGCGAGCGCATAAACGCCATAGTGCTGGACGTGATAGCCAACAGCCCTGATTCCCTGCCGCGCATGAGCCCGGACATGGCCGAGGCCGTGGACGTGTTCACCGACTTCATGTACGAGCGCGTCTACAAAAACCCCGTGGCCAAGGGCGAGGAGAGCAAGGTGGGGAATATCCTCAGGAGCATATGGGAATATTATGTCAACCGTCCGGACGCCCTGCCGGACGACTTCCGCGCGCTGGCGGAGGCCGACGGGCTGGAGCGGGCGGTGACGGATTACGTCTCCGGCATGACGGACAAGTATGTGATGGACGTGTATTCGGAGCTGTTCATACCCAAGAGCTGGGCCGTGAGATGACGAGAGAAGCGGGGTGAGCCGAAAATGCCCATACCGGACAGCTTCCTGCAGGAGCTGGCGGAGAGGAATCCCATAGAGGAGGTAGTGGCGGAGTATGTGCCGCTGACCAAGCGCAGCGGGCAGAACCTCTTCGGCCTCTGCCCCTTCCACAGCGAGAAGACGCCCTCGTTCTGCGTCTCGCCCTCGAAGCAGATATACCACTGCTTCGGCTGCGGCAAGGGCGGGAGCGTGATAAACTTCATCATGGATATAGAGAACCTCCCCTTCCGCGATGCGGTGGAGTTCCTGGCCCGCCGGGCGGGCCTGACCGTGCCCGACGACGGGGGGGACCCGGGGCGGGGCCGGCGGGAGAGGCTCTATGCCCTAAACCGGGACGCGGCGCGGTTCTTCTACGAGCAGCTGGTGGCCCCGGGAGGTGAGCCGGCCAGGGAGTACGCCGCCAGGCGCGGCATCAGCCCGCAGGTGCTCAGGCGCTTCGGCCTGGGCTACGCGCCGGATACCTGGGACAGCCTTATCAAGGCCATGAAGGAGAGGGGCTACACGGAGAGGGAGCTCTCCGACGCCGGGCTGGTGAGGCACGGCCGGGGAGGCGGGCTGTACGACGCCTTCCGCGGGCGGCTGATGTTCCCGGTGATAGACGTGAGGGGACAGGTCGTCGCCTTCTCCGGACGCATACTTGGCGAGGGGGAACCGAAGTATCTCAACTCGCCGGAGACGCCTGTTTTCAGTAAAAGTCACCAGCTTTTCGGGCTGAATCTGGCTAAAAAGTCCAAAAGCGGATACATTATCCTTGTGGAGGGCAATATCGACGTGGTGAGCCTGCACCAGGCGGGCTTCGACTCCGCGGTGGCCTCCCTGGGCACCTCGCTCACGCCGGAGCAGGCCAGGCTGCTCTCGCGCTACACGCAGGAGATAGTCATTGCCTATGACGCCGACGAGGCCGGGCGCAAGGCCGCGCAGAGGGCCATCACGCTGCTGGACAAGCTGGAGCTGCGGGTGAAGGTGCTCACGGTGCAGGGGGCCAAGGACCCCGACGAGTTCATAAAGGCCAGAGGGGCCGACGCCTTCAGGCTGCTCATCGAGGGCAGCGAGAACCACGTGGACTACCGCCTGGATACGGCGAAGTCCAAGTACGACCTGGGCTCGGACGAGGGCAAAGTGGGCTTCCTGCGGGAGGCCACCGGCATCGTGGCCTCGCTGCCCAGCGCGGTGGAGCGGGAGGTGTACGGCGCCAGGGTGGCGGAGCTCTGCGGCGTGTCGGACGCCGCGGTGAAGAGCGAGGTCGCGCGCGTGCGCCGCCGCCGCTCGGCCGCCGAGAGGAGGACGCTGGAGCGCGAGCAGCGCCCCACGCGCATATCGCAGCCGCAGCTGAAGAGCATAGCTTACAAGAACCCGCGCTCCGCCGCAGCGGAGGAGGGCGTGATACGCCTGATGTGCCTGGACCCGGCGCTGTTCCGCAGCCTGGAGGGGCCGGGGGAGGAGGATTTCTCCTCGCCGGAGCTGTGGAGAATCTTCTCCGCCCTGCGCAGGAGGACGGAGAGCGGGGAGAGCCTCTCGCCGGCCGCCATGAGCGGGGAGCTGAGCCCGGACGAGCTCAGTCTGCTGACGGGCATATTGCAGAAGCCGGAATCCGTGGCCAATGGCACAAGGGCGCTGGCTGATTACATAGGAATAATGAGAGCCGAACGAAGCGCTCCCCCGCCCTCGGAAGAGGGGGTTATGGAGATGTGGGAGCGCATGAAGAAAGAAAAAAGGGGTTAAGATGAGCATGGACGAAACCAAGAAGAAGGCCAACGCGGCAGCCGCCGCCGAACACGCGCCGAAGAAGAAAAAGACCGTTCCCAAAACCGTGGAGCAGCCTGCGGAGGGCGCGGACCCCGAGGCCATGGCCAGGCTCAAGGAGGAGAAACTCAACGCCCTGGTGGAAAAGGGCAAAAAGGCCGGCAAGCTCACCAGCAAGGAGCTGATGGACACCCTGGACGACCTGAAGCTGGAGCCCGAGGAACTGGATAAGTTCTACGACAAGCTGGAGGATCTGGGCATAGACACGGCCGGAGAGGACATAGTGCCCCCCATAGACGACGAGGTGCTGCCTGCGCTCGAGGAGCTGCAGGAGATTGAGGAGGTCACCGAGGAGGAAATCGCCGACACCGAGAACTATGTGGACACCTTCTCCACCGACGACCCCGTGCGCATGTATCTCAAGGAGATAGGCAAGGTGCCCCTGCTCACCCCGGACGAGGAGCAGGACCTGGCGCGCCGCATGGCCGACGGCGACGAGGAGGCCAAGCGGCGCATGGCGGAGGCCAATCTGCGCCTGGTGGTCTCCATAGCCAAACGCTACGTGGGGCGCGGAATGCTCTTCCTCGA
>CALWYL010000048.1 GCA_944385765.1 uncultured Oscillospiraceae bacterium | reverse complement strand
TTTTCTCTTGGGAGTCTGAGGGGATTCTTTTTGACAAGCCAAAAAGAACCCCCTCAGGATGTCCCCCGGGGCCGCCGCCCCGGGACAAAAAGGGGGCCTCCCGGCCCCCTTCCTCTCAGGCATAAAAGTCATGGTCCCCCACGCTGGCCACGAAGGTCTTGGTCCTGCGGAACCAGCCGTCGGCCCCGATGTCCGGGTTGACGAAGTAGAGGCTGCTGCCGGCGATGTCCGCCCCGTCCAGGCAGAGCTTGGCGGCTATCACCGCCTCCTCGTCCGGCTCGCAGTAGATACCCCCCGTCTCCGCCGGGGAGAACTGCACCCCGTAGCGCGTGTCGAAGATGACGTCGTAGATGGTGTCGGGGAACAGCGGCGAGGCCACGCGGTTGAGTATCACGTTGCCCACCGCTATCATGCCCTCCATCGGCTGGTTCCCGGCCTCGGCGAAGATGATGCGCGAGAGCCAGAGCAGGTCCTCCTCGGCGTAGTACTCGTCCCCGCTGACGAGGGGAGCTATCTCCGTGGCGTCCACGTCCACGCTGCCCGTCTCCGCGTGCCAGGTCACGTCGCAGTTGAACATGCGCCCCAGCGCGCTCAGCGGCCAGAGCGTCCGGCCGTCCTGTTCCTGCAGCCCCTCGCCCAGCCAGATGTACCGGCCCTGCACCACGGCCCACTTGCCGCTCTCGTCGAGCTCCGGCTCCAGGCCCTCCAGCCGCCCGCCGGAGTACGTCAGCCCGGTGAGCTCCCCGAAGTCCTCCATGGACATATAGGCCCTGCCGGCTATCAGCAGGCACTCGCCGCGGAGCACCCCGTTTATGTACACATCCGCCGCATTCTCCGGCCTCTCCTCGGCCGGCGGCTCGCTGGCCACCGGGGGCGCGGACTCCACAGCCGGTATCTCCGCCCTTCCTCCGCCGGAGCCGGGCTCCGCGAGCCCCACGGCATCGGCCGGGGGGATATACGAAGCGCACAGCACCAGGCACGTCAGGCAGAGCACCAGCAGCGCGGCCATATTGCTTTTCCGATTCTTAACCATTTTGCACCTCTACAGCAGCATGCTGTGGTCGGAACGGCCTGTCCACGGCGCGCTGACAGGCCAGGCATTCCCTGTGCAATAATTATAGTCAAAAATGGATGTCAAATTCAATCGGTATTTTGTACAAACAGCGTTTCCTTATTTTTTGTATTGTAACCAATACCACCACATTATATGGCGATTTAGGTCGAATTCGCTCGATTGTCCCTATATATTGTGTTGTACTATATGCCGAATGTAACTTTTTCGACGGGTTATGACGTAAAATTTTTTGCAATCACGCAAGTTTGGTTTACAATAAATTCGATTTATGTCATTTTTGTCATTATTTCGAGATATTATGTAAATCAATTTTCCACTTTTGAAAGGCAGTCTTTCAGCCCCCTGGCCAGCTGATCGGGGCAGGAAGTGCTCTTCGAGCCGCAGCGTATGCCCTCCAGGCGGCGTATGGCCTCCTCGGCCTCCATCCCCACCACGAGCCTGGAAATGCCCTGCAGATTGCCGTCGCACCCCCCTTCGACCTCCAGGCGGCGGATAATCCCGTTTTCGACCTCCACCGTCATTTTTCGCGAACACACGCCTCTCGGCCTGAAACTGTACTCCATTTTCATCTCTTCCTTTCCCGTGCGCCGTTTTCCGTTATGTAATCCACGCGCGAGAGAATGATAGCATGATTATTCACTTTCTGCAAGTCATTGGCACGGCGCCTTCAGCATAGGCTTACGGGGAGGGGGTGAGGGCTTGGGCAAACTGAAGAAGCTGGCCGCGGCGGCGCTGGTGCTCGCCGGGGCGCGGGCGGTCCTGGCGGGGGCAGCCGGCGGGCTGGAGGGGGCCGTGCTCTCCGGCTGGCCGGAGGGCGGCGTGCTCTCCGCCGCGCTGCGCCTGGAGCTGGGGCTGGATGAGGCCGCCGCCACGCCTTCCGCCCTCCCGCGGGAGAGCGCCGCGCCCCCCTCCGCCGCCCCGGAGCACGCCGACTACGCCTCCATCATCCCCAGCCCCCAGCCCTCCGGCGCGGCCGCCGGGGAGCCGGAGGCCACGCCCCCCACGGTGGATTCGGACGGCACTCCCATCGTGGAGACCACCATATACTCCGGCGTCGCCATCAAGAACTCCACGGCCATCGAAATCGACACCGCCGCCCTGCTCGCCGCCGGGCCGCCGCAGACCCTGCCCGCCGAGGGCCCGCAGGTGCTCATCGTCCACACCCACGGCAGCGAGGCCTACACGCCGGACTCGCGCGACTACTACGTGGAGTCCGACACGGACCGCACGGAGGACAAAAACTACAATGTGATACGCGTGGGCGACGAGCTGGCCTCAGTGCTCACCGAGGCCGGGCTCAACGTCCTGCACGACCGCGAGATATACGACTACCCCAGCTACACCGGCTCCTACTCCCGCTCCGGCGCCGCCGTGGAGGCCTATCTGGCCGAATACCCGGAGATAGCCGTGGTGATAGACCTGCACCGCGATGCCCTGGGCGACGACGGGGTGACCTACAAGACGGTGGCCGAGCTGGACGGCGAGAGCGCCTCCCAGGTGATGATGCTCGTCGGTACCGGCGAGAGCGGCCTCTATCACCCCAACTGGGAGCAGAACCTGCGCCTGGCCCTCTACCTGCAGGACGCGGTGAACGGCAAATACCCCACTCTGGTGCGCCCGGTGTCGGTCACCCCGGAGCGCTACAACCAGCACCTCACCACCGGCTCCATGATACTGGAGGTGGGATCCAACGGCAACACCCTGCGCGAGGCGCTCAACGCCATCCGCCTCTACGGCGACGCCATCGCCCCCGCCCTCCTGGCCCTGGTGGCGGAATAAAACCTCCCCTGCCCGTCAAGAATTACTGAAAACGGCATGGGAGGTCTTGTTCTATATGAAGGTATCGGAGATAATGTCCGGCCGGGTGGTCACCGTGGGCCAGGACGAGCCCGTGATAGCCGCCGCCAGGCTGCTCAAGCGCATGAACCTGGGCGCCCTGCCGGTGACAGACGGCTCCGGCCGCCTGCGCGGCATGCTCACCGACCGGGACATAGTCCTGCGCTGTGTGGCCGCCGGGGCAGACGCCCGCATCCAGCGCGTGAAGGACATCATGACCCGCGGCGTGGTCACCGCCGCGCCGGACACCGAGGTCGCGGAGGCGGCCAGGGCCATGGGCGGCGGACAGGTCCGCCGGCTGCCCGTGGTGGAGGGCGGCCGCCTGGTGGGCATGCTCTCCCTCTGCGACATGGCCCGCCGCTGCGACATGGAGGCCGCCGCCGCCCTGGCGGAGATATCCACCAACGTCCGCCGCCTGCGGCGCGAGGAATAAAATTTTTTTCAAAAAACCCTTTACAAACCGCGCGGGCTGTGTTATTATAATTATGCAAATAAGAATTATTATTATTTTGGTGGTGTAAATGGAGACTGCACGCAAGCACAGCAAAAAGCGCGAGGCCATTCTGGGCGCTCTCTGCGCTGCCAAGGACCACCCCAGCGCCGAGATGCTGTACTCGCGCCTCAAGCCCCAATACCCCGACCTCAGCCTGGGCACCATCTACCGCAATCTGGCCGTGTTCCTGGGCGACGGGGACATCATCAGCGTGGGCACGGTGGCCGGCCAGGAGCGCTACGATGCCGACACCTCCCCCCACGCGCACTTCATCTGCCGCCGCTGCGGCCGGGTGCTGGACGTGGAGCTCCCCGCGCTGGAGGACATGGACGGGGCCGTCGAGCGCGCCACGGGCGGCCGCGTGGCGGGACACTCGCTCAGTTTCCGCGGCGAGTGCGCCGAGTGCCTGGCAAAAACGGCCACATGAGCCGTTTTACATATGATTTGACCCAATACTAAATATAAAAACACAGGAGGAAAAAATAACATGGCAAAGTGGATCTGCAGCGTATGTGGTTACGTTCACGAGGGCGACACCCCTCCCGAGTTCTGCCCCCAGTGCAAGGCTCCGGCCGAGAAGTTCAAGAAGCAGGAAGGCGAGATGGCCTGGGCCGCCGAGCACGTTGTCGGCGTCGCCAAGGGCGCCCCTGAGGAGATTATCGAGGGCCTGCGCATGAACTTCAACGGCGAGTGCACCGAGGTCGGCATGTATCTGGCCATGGCCCGCGTCGCCCACCGCGAGGGCTACCCCGAGATAGGCCTGTACTGGGAAAAGGCCGCCTATGAGGAGGCCGAGCACGCCGCCAAGTTCGCCGAGCTCCTCGGCGAGGTCGTCACCGACTCCACCAAGAAGAACCTCGAGATGCGCGTTGAGGCCGAGAACGGCGCCACCGCCGGCAAGACCGACCTGGCCAAGCTCGCCAAGCAGCTCAATCTCGACGCCATACACGACACCGTCCACGAGATGGCCCGCGACGAGGCCCGCCACGGCCGTGCCTTCGCCGGCCTGCTCAAGCGCTACTTCGGCGAGTAAGCGGGCTGTGCCCGCTGACAACGCGAGGCTTCGCGGTGGGCAGGCAGCCAGGCTCGCCGCCCGGTGACGGAGCAAAGCTATAATCGACGGAAAACATACTCAACTCCATGTAGGGGCGGGTGTCCTCGCCCGCCCTTACCTCTAATTAAACGAAAGGAGCTCATACCAATGAAGTACGTCTGCCCCTGCGGTTACGTCTACGACCCCGCCGTCGGCGATCCCGACAACGGCGTCGCCCCCGGCACCCCCTGGGAAGAGGTCCCCGAGGACTGGGTCTGCCCCGTCTGCGGCCTCGGCAAGGACATGTTCGAGGCCGAGTAAACGGCAAAAATCCTACACAAACGGCAAAAGAACCGGCCACGAACTGTGACCGGTTCTTTTTGCGTTTTATGTCAGGATACCACGGCATAGACGTCGCTCCTGAACGCCTGCCAGGTGCCCAAATCCACCAGTCCGTAGCGCAGCGTGAGGTTCAGCGCGGCCTCCAGCGCGTATGCCGGGTCGCACCACACGTCCGGCTCGTAGCCGACAAAGTCCACGTTGTCGGTTGTAAACGAGAATTGCAAAGAGGTGCCGAAATCGAAGTAAACTCCGGAATTGGGCAGGCTGTAGCCCCGGACATTTCCGCAGAGCTGGAAGCCGGCGGAGTTGCTGCCCACGACCAGCACGTTGTCCATGGCCTTTAGGAAGTTGAGCATGCTCTCCCCGGAGGAGCCGCACATGTCGTCCACCAGCACGATTATGGGGATGTCGTTGGGCAGCTGGCTGCCGGTAACGGCACCTGTGTGGTAGTAAAATCCCGATGTGCCGCTCTCCGTCTGCAGGCCGTCCCTCGCCAGGGCGGCGTTGTACAGCGTGCTCACCCTCACGCTCCAGGCCTCGGTGAGCTGCGGGCTCTGCCCGCAGAAATTTTCCACCCACTCCCGGCAGAAGTTGTTCGCGCCGCCGCCGTTGGCGCGGATGTCGAAGATAATCAGCTCCGCGTCGCGCACCGAGGCCGCGTCGTCGACGAAGCCGTTCAGCAGCTCCTCATATGAGAGGTCAAAGTTGCGCTCGGATATGTATACGACGCCGTTTTCGCGCAGCAGGTTGTAGTCCGGCACGCGCGTGGACTCGGAATACGCCTCGCTCTCCGTCCAGACTAGGCGCTCGCTCATGGTCTCCCCGGCGGCGTTTTTCAGCGTGACGGCGGATTCGCCCATGTCCGCCGGGCGGCAGAAGAGCACCGGCGCCCAGCAGAGCTCGCCCGCGCGCGTCAGCGCCGGCTCCATCCTCACGCGGTTGTCGGAAAAGCTGTCGAAATACCACTTCTCGCCGTCCACATACTTATAGTAGCCGCCGTCGTCCCGCGCCCAGCTCTGGCCGGTGCAGTAGAAGTACTCATAGCGGAATATCTCGTCCCGGTTGTTGGACGACCAGACGAAAAAGTGCGCGTCGCGCACGAAGTCCAGGGCCTCGGAGAGCTTTTCGCCGAGCTCACAGCTCTGTACGGAGCCGCGGGCAGCCAGCCAGTCCATGACCTCGGCCTCCGCCGCGTCAAAGTTCTCGCCGCCGAAGTAGTAGTACGCCCCGTAGGAGGCGCGGATGGCCCGGAAAAACAGTTCCACGTCCGCCTCCGCCGCCGCGCGGCCTATGCTGCCGCTCTGTCTGCGGCCGGTATCCACCAGGGCGGCGGCCTCCTCCGCGCTGATCAGGTCCGTGGTCGCCGGGTCGTCCACCGTGTAGTCCTCGAAGCCGTCGAAGGCCTCGTCGCTCTCAAAGAGCGCCCTGTGCTCCGCCGAGGCCTCCTCCAGCAGGGCGTGGAAGTCCGCGGCGGGCGGGTCCTGGGCCTCTATGCGCTCGAGCAGCGTGGTCTCCGAGCCCTTCAGCGTCTGCGAGAGCGCCGAGAGGGAGATGAGCGCCGCGTCGCCGCGCGTGAAGGAGGCGCTGTTCGCCGCGCCGTACTCGCCGCCGGTGACGCCCAGCTCGTCAGAGAGCTCCCACGCCCTGTCCCAGGCGAAGTCGCCCGATGCGTCGTCATAGCCCAGGGCGCGCAGTATGAAGGTTATGTACTGCGCCGCGGTTACCCGCTCTCCGCCGCCGAATGTCGTCTCCCCGGTGCCCGTGGTGAGGCCGTTTTCATACGCGAGGCCCACATAGGGCCCCGCCCAGGCCTCCACGTCCGTGAAGGGTGTCTCCCAAGTCCCGCCCAGGGCCTCGTCCTCCCGGCCCAGCAGCCGCACCAGCATGGTCACCGCCTCGCTGCGCGTCAGCGCGCGGCCGAGCTCAAAGGTGGGCGCGCCCTCCGCGTCCGTGCCCGTGCCCCGGAAGAGGCCCAGGGCGTAGAGCGCCCCGGCGGCGTCCTCCGCCTCCGTCCCCGCGGCGGCCGCGCCCGGCGCGAGGCCCAGCACCAGGCAGAGCGTCAGGGCCAGAGCCAGCAGTTTTTTCATTTGTTGCCCCTCCATTTGCCGCGAAAGCGGCCCATTATTCAACAAATTATAGCCCTCCCGCCCGGCCCCGGTCAAGAGCGGGCGAAAAAAGAGCGCCCCTCGCGGGGCGCTCCCATTTTTGTCAGTCGGTGACGTAGGGCAGCAGGGCGATCTGGCGGGCGCGCTTGATGGCCTCGGTCAGCTCGCGCTGGTGCATGGCGCAGGTGCCGGTGGTGCGGCGCGGAAGGATTTTGCTGCGCTCGGAGATGAACTTCCTGAGCTTCGCGGCGTCCTTGTAGTCGATGTAAGCGACCTTGTCCACGCAGAACTGGCACACCTTTTTGCGCTTGCGATTCTTTGCCTTATTATCGAAAGCCAAGGTAATACCTCCTTAAATTATCATCATTCCCTCAGAACGGGAGTTCTCCATCGCCGTCGTCGAGCTCGGCGAAGCTGGAGGGGGCCGCCGGCTGGCGCTGCTCCCTGCCGCCGCTCTCGCGGTAGCCGGCGTCGCGGTAGCTGCTCTCGCGCGCGCCGCCGTAATTGCCGCCGCCGTAGCTGTTGCCGCCGCCGTAGTCCCGGCCGGGCGCGCCGCCGTCCTCGCGGCGGTTGCTGTCGCCGAAATAGACGTTGTCGGCCACGACCTCGGCGCTGGTGCGCTTGTTGCCGTCCTTGTCCGTCCAGTCGCGCATCTGCAGCCGCCCGGAGACGACTATCATGCGCCCCTTCTGGAAATACTTGCTCACGAACTCGGCGGTCTGCCGCCAGGCGGTGACGTCTATGAAATCCGTCTGCCTCTCCTCGCCGCGGCCGAAGTCGCGGTCCACGGCGATCCTGATGCTCGCCACGGGGATCTGGGACTGCGTGTAGCGCAGCTCCGGGTCACGGGTGAGCCGCCCCATGAGGACGATGTGGTTGAGCATCTCCGCGCCCCCTTATTCCGGCCTGCGGGTGATAAGGCTGCGTATCACGCCGTCGGTTATGCCGAGTATACGGTCGAGCTCGGCCGGGAACTCCGGGCCGCTCGTGAACTTGATGAGGACGTAGTAGCCCTCGCTGAGATAGTTGATCTCGTAAGCGAGCTTGCGCTTACCCATCTCCTCCATCTCATCAAGCGTGCCGTTCTGCTCGACAAGCGTCTTGAACTTCTCAACGACCGCCGCGGTCTCCTCCTCGGAGAGGTTGGGGTTGATGATGTACATTACCTCGTACTTTTCGCTCGTCTTAGCCATGTGTGCACCTCCTTCTGGACTGATGGCCCGCAACTTCCTGCGGGCAAGGATATTGGCCCGCCAACAGGCAGGCCAATAAATTATACATGAAATCCGCCAAAAGTCAAGGCTATATTGATTTTTTCCCTCTTCCGACCGCGTGCAGAATCTCCCCGGGGCGGCGCCCCGGGGAGATTGATTGGGTATCACTGTGTCACACCTGGAAGTTCACGCTGGTGTCGCCCTGCATGTCGGAGCCGAACTCGTAGTCCTTGCCGGGCAGTATGGCGTTGAGCGCGATGCCCACGATGGCGGCGGTGGCCAGGCCGGAGAAGCTCACGCGGCCGATGTATATGCCGCCCTCGCCGGAGTAGGTCACGCCGATGGCCAGCACGAGTATCAGCGCGGCGATTATCACATTGCGGCTCTTGGTGAAGTCCACGCGGTTCTCCACCACGTTGCGCACGCCGACGGCGCTTATCATGCCGTAGAGCACCAGGCTGACGCCGCCGATGGTGGCGGTGGGCATGGCGTGGACTATCTCGGCGAACTTGGGGCAGAAGCTGACCACTATGGCCAGCACGGCGGCGATGCGTATGACGCGCGGGTCATAGACCTTGCTGAGGGCCAGCACGCCGGTGTTCTCGCCGTAGGTGGTGTTGGCCGGCGCGCCGAAGAGGGCCGCCAGGCTGGTGGCCAGGCCGTCGCCGGTCAGCGTGCGGTGCAGCCCGGGGTTCTCTATATAGTTGCGCTCGCAGGTGGAGGAGATGGCGCACATGTCTCCGATGTGCTCCACCACGGTGGCCAGGGAGATGGGCACGATGGTTATCGCCGCGTTGAGCAGCAGCTGGCCGTCGAGGTCGCTGCGGCCGAAGAGGCCGAACACCGTCTCGCTCCAGACCACGGGGATGCCCACCCAGGGCGCCTCGCGCACGGCGGTGAAGTCCACCTGCCCGGCGATGGCGCCGACCACATAGCTGCCTATCACGCCGAGGAGGATGGGGATTATCTTCACCATGCCCTTGCCCCAGATGTTGCAGGCGATGACCACCAGTATGGCCACCAGGGCCACGGGCCAGCTGGCGGCGCAGTTGTTCACGGCCGAGCTGGAGAGCGAGAGGCCGATGGAGATTATGATGGGCCCGGTGACTATGGGCGGGAAGAAGCGCATGACCTTCCTCACGCCGAAGGCCTTGAAGGCCGCGGCCAGCACCAGGTATATGAGCCCCGCGCAGGCCACGCCGAAGCAGGCGTATGGCAGCATCTCCGTATTGGGCACCGTCAGGTTGCCAGCCTCGTCGGCCAGCATGGGCGCCACGGCCGCGTAGCCGCCGATGAAGGCGAAGCTGGAGCCCAGGAAGGCCGGCACCCTGCCCCTGGCCAGCAGGTGGAAGAGCAGCGTGCCCAGTCCCGCGAAGAGCAGCGTCACGCTCACGGAGAGGCCGGTCAGCGTGGGCACCAGCACCGTGGCGCCGAACATGGCGAACATGTGCTGCACGCCCAGCACGAACATCCTCGGCGCGCCCAGCGTGCGCGCGTCATAGATGGCCTGGGTGCCTATGGCCCCTTTTGCGGTGGATTTTTCCTTGTTCATCTCAATCTCCCTCTCTCTGTAGTGAATTAATTGAGTCTCGCTATTCGGTTATGTACACACCCGTGTCGCCGTCGAACTCGGGGAGGCGGACCTCCACGGTCTCCAGGCGGGAGGTGGGTATGCTCTTGCCCACGAAGTCCGGCCTTATGGGCAGCTCGCGGTGCCCGCGGTCTATCAGCACGGCCAGGCGGATGGCCCGCGGCCGGCCGCAGTCGAGCACGGCGTTTATCGCCGCCCGGGCCGTCCTGCCGGTGTATATCACGTCGTCCACCAGCACCACCACGCGCCCCTCCACCTCGAAGGGCAGGGCGGCGGAGCGCACTACGGGCCCCTCCGCGCCCGGCCTCAGGTCGTCCCGGTAGAGCGAGATGTCCACGCTGCCGCAGGGCGGATAGACGCCCTCTATGCGCTCGATGTTCTCCGCAATCCGCCGGGCCAGCGGCTCGCCCCGGCGCTTTATGCCCACCAGGCACAGCCCCTCGGCTCCGCGGTTCTTCTCCGTTATCTCGTGCGACAGCCGCATGAGCGCCCGGCCCAGCGCCGCCTCGTCCATTATCCTGGCCTTTACGCGCAAAAAAATCCCGCCTTCCGGCGGGCACGGCAGAGCCGGGGCGCACCGCGCCCCGTATGTAAGCTGCCTTGCCGGCGTCTCCGCACCCGCTTAAAAGAGCTTTTCTGACATTCTACTCCCTTTTTATAAAAATGCTGCCCCAAAAAGGTTTAAGCCCCGTTTTTTATCCTCCAGCCTTTGCGATTTAATTAACTTTTTCTTTTAATGTAACTTTAATAAACCGGTGTTAAGCTGTGTACATCACCAGGAAGGAGCAGATTAAAATGACTGAAAATATACTTCTCAACATAAGCCCCCTGCAGGCCCGCCGTCTGGCCCTGGCCGAGGCCGGAGTCCGCTCCGCCGCCTTCACCGCCCAGCGCCTGGAGCGCGGCGGCGGCGCGGCGCTCTACGAGCTGGAGTACGAGACCGGCGAGATGCGTTACACCTGCTATATTGACGGGGAGAGCGGCGAGTGCCTGGGCCTGGATTTTGAGCCCATCCCCGTGGACGAATACCCCTCCTATTACAGCTTTCCCACCGCCCGCGCGGCCATAGCCTGAGCGCCAGGGCGGGAAGCCGCCCGCACCCCCCGGGCGGCAAAAAGAGGGGAGGGCCCTGAGCCCTCCCCTCTCATCGTTTCAGTTTTTAGGCCAGCGCGGCGGTGATGATGGACATCTGGTAGACCTCCTCGGCGTTGCAGCCGCGGGAGAGGTCGTTGATGGGGGCGTTGAGGCCCTGCAGGATGGGGCCGTAGGCGGCGAAACCGCCCAGGCGCTGGGCAATCTTGTAGCCTATGTTGCCGGACTGTATCTCCGGGAAGATGAAGGTGTTGGCATAGCCGGCGACCTTGCTGCCGGGGAACTTGAGCTGGCCGACGGTGGGGCTGACGGCGGCGTCGAACTGCATCTCGCCGTCGATGTCGAACTCGGGAGCCATCTCCTTGGCCTTGGCGCAGGCCTCGCGGGCGAGGTCCACGGCCGGGCCCTTGCCGCTGCCCTTGGTGGAGTAGCTGAGGAAGGCCACCTTGGGCTCGATGCCGAATACCTTGGCGGTGCGGGCGCACTCCACGCCGGTCTCGGCCAGCTTGTCGGCGGCGGTGAGGGTGACGTTGCCCTCCTTGTCCACGCTGTCCTGGTAGTCGATGATGATGGCGCAGTCGCCCATGGCTATCATCTCGTCCCCGCGGACCAGGATGAAGCAGGAGCTCACCTGGTGCGCGCCGGGCTTGGTCTTGATGAGCTGCAGCGCGGGGCGCACGGTGTCGGCGGTGGAGTAGGTCGCTCCGCCCAGCAGAGCGTCGGCCTTGCCCATCTTGACCAGCATGGTGCCGAAGTAGTTGGACTTCTTCAGCGCGGCGGCGCACTCGTCGGCGGTCATCTTGCCCTTGCGCAGCTTGACCATCTCCTCCACCATCTCGCCGAAGCCCTCGTAGTTCTCCGGGTCGATTATCTCCAGGCCCTCGATGTCGAATCCGCCCTTGGCGGCCGCGGCCCTGACCTCGTCGGCGTTGCCGATAAGGATGGGGGTGAGGAACCCGCCGGCCTTCAGCCTGGCGGCGCTCTCGAGTATGCGGGCGTCGGTGCCCTCGGGGTAGATTATCTTGCGCGGGTTATTTTTCAGTATCTCGACAAGGTTCTCAAACATTTCAGCAGCCTCCGTAAAGTTTTTGGGGTTTCCTATCGCAGAACATTTTACCACCGCGCGCGCCCCATTGCAAGGCCGGCGCGGGCTTTTTCCCTCTTTTCCTCCCCCTGAGCGCCCCCGGGCGCGCGGAAAGGGCCGCCAGATGGCGGCCCTTTCGTCATTTTCACTCAAACAGCGCCAGTATCCGGTCCCAGAGCTCCGCGAAGAAGCCCTTCTCCTCCTCCGCCGGCTCCGGCTCCTCCTCCGCCTCCGGGGCGGATATGCCCTCGGTCATTATCACGAACTGCACGGAGCCCACGTCGCTGTTCCTCTCGTCGAGGAAGGAGGCGCGCTCGTCCTCGCCGTCTTCCTCTCCGCCGCCGGTCAGCTCGTCTATCAGCTGGGGAATCTGGCTGGTCTCGGAGTCCAGCTGGGCCACGCCGTCGCTGAGTTCGCCGGCGCCTCCGGCCAGGCCGCTGATGCCGCCGTACACGCCGCCCCAGTTGGCGGCCAGGCTGTCCACGCCGGAGGTGTAGCTCACCAGCCCCTCGTGGAAGGCCGAGTAGCTGGAGGCCAGTTCGCTGAGCCCGCTGTAGAGCGTCATCAGCGAGCCGAGGTCCAGTTCCCCGCCGCCGGCGGACATCGCCGCCGTCATCTGTCCGGCCATCTGGCCCACGGAGTCGGCCACCGTGGCCACGGAATCGGCCAGGGTGGGCAGGTTGTCCTGCACGGCCTCGAAGGCCGCCGAGGTCTGGCCCCAGACCGCCTTCACGGTCTGCGCGGCCCGGTAATTCTGTATGAGGGCGGCCAGGGCGGCGTTTTCAGGCGCCAGGGCCATCAGGGCCGCTATGTCCTCCTCGCCCACGCTGGGCTCCGGTATGGCCTCCACGGCCTGCTGCAGCGCCGGATAGGCGGCGCCATAGCCCTCGGAGAGGGCGGCGAGCCCGTCCACCACCTGGCCCAGGGCGGCGGCTATCTGGTTGAGCCCCGCCGGCAGCTGGGCGAGCGCGCTGAGGTCCAGGCTGGCGCTGCCGCCGGCCGCGGCGGCGCCGCCCTGTCCGGAGAGCGCGGCCGTTATCTGTCCCAGGGCGGTGGATATCTGCTCGGAGCCGGAGACTATCTGCTCCGACCCGGCGGAGAGCGTGCTCAGCCCGGAGCCGAACTGCGAGGCCCCGGAGGCCAGGCTGCGCGCCCCGGAGGCCAGCTCCGCCGTGCCGCTGTTGAGCTGGGATATGGCGTCGGTCAGCTGCCCCAGGCCGTCGGTGATTTCCGTAGTGTCGCCCATGGCGGAGGCTATGTCGTAGTCCACGCCGGCTATCGTCAGCCCGGCCATCTCGAAGTCCCTCACCTCGGCGCTTATCGTGTAGCCGGCCTCGGCGCCGGGCAGCACGGTGAAGGCCAGGGTCTTGTCGCCGCCGGCGTTGGCTATGGTGGCCCCCTCGGCCTCTATCTCAGTGCAGAGCGAGGCGTCGAGCGTGACTGTTATCTGCAGCATCTGGCGCCCGGCGAAGTCGCCCGGGGCGGCCTCATTGGGGCTGACGTCTATCGTCATCTCCAGATCGCCGCTCCTGCCTCCCAGCTCGGAGGGCTCCACCGCCTGCCCGTCGAGGCTGTAGCCCAGCTCTATGTTCCAGGGCAGCTCCACGCTCTCCAGCGCGCCCTTGTAGTAGAGCCTGCCGCTCTCCGGCAGCGCGGCGCTCACGCGCCCGTCCTCATAGGTGAGCGCGGAGGTGTCGGTCAGGTTCTCCACGGCGGTGTACTCGCCGTAGTGCGAGGCCTCCTCCCCGGCGGAGCCGTTGAGGGCCACCACCGCGTAGGCGGACTCCACCGCGCCGGAGGCGTCGAGTTTGGCGTATATCACCTCTTCCGCGGCGCCGTCCGTGCCGGCGGCTGACGCGGGTACAAAGGACAGGCAGAGCGCGAACGCCAGGGTGAGCGCCAGGACTATCGACATGCGTTTTTTCATTTTACTTCGACCTCCTTGTCGGTCTTTTTCAGGAATCCGGCCTTCAGCGTCAGCCGGGCGGTCAGCGGGTCAAAGATGAGCAGCAGCGCGGGCAGGGCCAGCAGCACCATGGCCATGGAGAGCAGCGTGCCGCGCGAGAGCAGCAGCCCCAGCTCGGATACCACCTGCATGGAGGAGGTGAAGTTCAGCCCCAGCCCCGCGGTGGACAGTATCAGCCCGCTGGTGAGGACGGAGAGGAAGTTCTTCTGCAGCGTGTTCACCACCGCCTCGCGCTTGAGCATCGTGCGGCGGTTCACCAGATAGCCGTCCGTTATCAGTATGGCGTAGTCGATGGTGGCGCCCAGCTGCACGGTGTTTATCACCAGGTAGCCGATGTACACCAGCGTGTTGCCCGTGAAATAGGCCGTGGAGAGGTTTATCCAGATGGCCGACTCTATGGCGAAGAGCAGTATGAAGGGCAGCGTGAGGCTGCGGAAGGTCACCAGCAGCGTCAGCAGTATGAAGAGCACGGCGATGCCGTTCACCAGCCCCGTGTCCTCCGTCACCACCTCGCGCACGTCATAGAGGTTGGCACTCTCGCCGCAGGTGTAGGAGACGTCATAGTACTTCGCCGCCGCGCTGCGCACGGCCTCCACCACGGCGAAGGCCTCGTCGCCCTCGTTGGCCGTGTCCGCCGAGAGCACAATCCGCGCGTAGTTGTCGGAGTAGAAGTTGGAGACTATGGCCTCGTCCAGCGTCTCCGGCGGCACCTCGCCCACCGTGGCGGCGTAGCTCATGACGGAGGTGACGTTGTCTATCTGCGAGAGCTCCGCGCTCAGCTCGGCCTCCGCTCCGGGGTCGCCCCGGGGCACAAAGAGCACCACGCTGGTGGACTGCCCAAAGGTGTCGTTTATGCGCTCCGTGTCCTGCCCGTAGCGCAATTCGGGGTCAGGCACGCCCATGCCGTAGACGAAGCTGGCCCGGCTCTGTCCCAGGTAGCAGGGTATGACCAGCAGCAGCACGAGTATCAGCGCGGGGACGCGTATCTTCACCAGGCCGCGGCCCAGGCCGCGCAGCTCGGGGATGATGCGCCTGTGGTGCGTCTTGTCCAGCAGCTTCACGCAGGCGAGCGAGAGGCAGGGCAGGAACACGACCACGGAGACATAGCTGAGTATCACGCCCTTGACCAGGTTCATGCCCAGGTCCGCGCCTATCTCGAAGCGCATGAACATCAGCGCCATGAAGCCGAACACCGTGGTGGCCGCGGAGGCCGCAATCGAGGAGAAGCTCTCCTTGATGGCCAGCCTCATGGCCAGCTCCACGTCCTCCGTCTCCTGCCTGTGGCGCTCAAAGCTGTTGAGCAGGAATATGGCGTAGTCCAGGGAGACGGCCAGCTGCATTATGGGGCTCACCGACTGCGTGATGAAGGATATCTCCCCGAACACGATGTTGGTGCCCATGTTTATCAGTATGGCCACGCCTATGCTGGCCAGGAAGAGCAGCGGCGCCACCCATGAGGTGGTGGTCAGCAGCAGAAGCAGCACGATGATGGGCACGGCCATGGCCGCGGCGCTCAGCACCTCGGTGACCACGCGCTTTTGTATGTGGGCGGTGTTGGCCGCGTCGCCGCTGATGGCCGCCCCGTCGCCTATGAGCTCATAGAGCGCGTCCACCGTGCCGCTCTCCTGCCCCTCGGCTATGGTCACCTGATAGAGCGCCGCGCCGTCGCGCCAGTACTGCTCCACGGTGGCCCGGTCCATCAGCTCCACCGGCGTGTCCAGGTCCTCCACGTCGTCCAGCCACATGACGCCCGTGACCCCGTCGACGGCGGCTATCTCGCCCTTGAGCTCCTCGGCCTCCGTCAGCGTGAGGCCGCTGACCATCACGCGCGTGTTGGGTATGCCCGTGCCGAACTCGTCGTTGAGTATGCCCAGGGCCACAGTGCTCTCGGCGTCCGGCGGCAGGTAGTCCGTCAGGTTGTAGTTCACGCTCACGCCCAGCATCAGCACGGCGCTGACGACCGCGAGCACCAGGAATACGGCTATCACCGCTCTCCGGTGGCCGGTGATGGCCTTTGTCAGTTTGTCCATGGACAAGCCCCCTAACAGCGTTAAATAATAAACGCTTTGTTGACTTACTTTCGCTTTTATAGTATACTTACGTGGCGTCAGAAGGGCAACAGACAGTTTTTCTGGATTTGAAAATTCCCCAACACTTACGTG